>JBILKP010000068.1:0-12326 GCA_044376625.1 Gemmatimonas sp.
ATAAACCTCGGGCCCGATGACACCCCACTTGCTGACAATCATAGGAATGCCGAGCGAGTCGGATGGACGAGTAAACACGATTCCTGAATGGTCGATTCCTCCCTGCGCGTCGTGGTAGACGGCCACGTCACCGGGCAGTACGTCTCTGACGTCGATCCGCTGGTATCCGTCCTCCTTCAGAATCTTTGAGACTTCCGCGTCAGGCAGTATCGCCGTCCTGCGGCTGGCAAACGTCAGTCCATGACAGTTGTAGCGCGGATGCGAGCTGGCCCTCAGCACCGCATCACGTTGCGCCTTCGCTTCGAGGGCCTGTGTTGCGAGCGGATGCTGAATTTGCGTCGATTGCTCGTTTGCCACCGGTGTGGCCGACGCAGTATCTAGAAGAATTGCTTGTCCATCGCCACGATGATTTATCAGCAGCAATGCTATATCCAGGGAAGAGGTTGTTGCCGCCTAACGCGGGCTTCTGTGGCGAGCGGATCACGCGAGGTTTCCCTCGGCGCTGATAGTCGGTCCGCTCGTCCATAGCAAGCATCGTTAGGCCCGCGAGGACGGACGTTGCGTCGGAATGGCCCGTCGCGCAATAGAACGGTGACAGTCCCTGTCGACACGGGGAACATCACGACACGTTACGATGGCTCGTATGCCAACCGCCCCCGTGGCAGGCGGAATAAGGCGGCACCCGCTGCCGCGGGCCGGCCACCCGCTCTAGTCCCCGCGCCCCGACCCGCACCAACCGACGCCAGCCGCCGGTGGGCGAAGGCCATTCGGCGGCGCTGCTCCAGCAGATCTTAGAGGTCGACCCCCTCGCGTGTCCCGCCTGCCAGGGCGCGATCAGGATGGTCGCGTTCATCACGCCGACGTCGGTAATCGACCAGATCCCCACTCACCGCCGCGCCCGCCCTGCGCCCCCGGCCCACTCTGGCGCGCGGAGCCCCCCATCGACGCGGGCCCGCGCGAGCCGGGCCACGGCACGCGCCTCACGCCCGCCCGCCGACGCCTCAACGCCCCCGTGAGGTCGCGCCCCCCGCCACCCTCGACGAGGCGCTGGCGAGGTCGGCGATCGCGCTGGACGCTGGACGGCTTGTCAACCCACCACGGCTTGAACCCTCCGTCCCGGAGGAATCCGTGCGTGCCGCACCCTGCCGCCCTACTTGCATGTGTTGCCGCCGATTTCCCCTTCGCGCAGCACCGTGCCATCATCACCGCTTATCCATATATCGGCGGCCCCGAGGTACACCCGACATCTCACGAAGGCACCAAGCGCGCTGTGCCAAGCCTCGATCAATACAAAGTCGATGCCGGCTTGATTGATCCCCAGCCCCACCGGCGGCGTGGAGATCAACGGCAGTCCGACGTAGGTGTTGTTGACGGCAAAGTACGACTCGGCTTCGACCCTGGCCCGTCGAAGTGCCGACTTCATGGCCGCCACCTGCGCCTTTCGCTTGGTGTCGCTGAACTTGGGGATGGCAATCGCCGCCAACACCCCGATGATCACCACGACGATCAGCACTTCGATGAGTGTGTAGCCACGTCGTGCAATTGAAGGCATGTGAATAAGACGAAGCAGCGAACGAGGGGTCACGGTCCAACACCAGGGTTGGCGCGCGGCGGCGGCACGCGACGCTGCGTCGAGGCTGTCGATCACCCGCGTGGGTGATGCAACTCCCGGTAGACCTTCCACGCTACTCTCTTGACGGCAGCCGGGAGCCAATCGAGCGCGACCACCGCCCCCCCCTGCACGGAGTTCCACGTTCTCCGATAACCCTACGCCCGCGGTTACTGCGAAGTCGAAAACCTGCCGCCACAAGGGCGCATGTCAGTCTCGCCTGACGTGTGCGTCTGCTGCGAGCGCTCCCACAACCGCTACACGAGCTGCGCTCGTCGGCAGCACGCTGCGTTCGGTTGCGGCGCGCCGGATGTGTCGGGCGTGACGTCATGCATGCAGACTGTGGCCTGGCGGACTGCCCAGTCGCTTGATTCCGCCGCCACTCCTAGGAGGTTGGCGAACGATCTGAGGATGTACGAAACGCTCCGGCGAAATAGCCGACGAGCCCCGCGACGACGAGCCCACGGAGGACGCCGCGTAGGAAGGCAGGCTGATCGGGCACGAGGAAGCTCAGTGCAACCACCGCGACGAGTACCGCGAGGGCCCATGGGAGACGGTGGCGAACCGCTGGATTCATGGATGCTCCGAAGTGAGTCAAGTCAAGCTAACGCCACGTTCAGCTGAGCACCGGGCCGCACAGGACGATGCTGCGGGCAACGTGATGCGGCCCGATGACTCCGCTGCAACGCCTCGTTCGGCGGCGAAGCGCGACACGCCCTCAGGCGCCCTACCGTTCGCGTCGGGCGAGCGCTTGGAAGAAGCTGGGGCTCTGCATCCCGTCAATGAAGTCCACGCTGACGATCTCCCACCCCTCGGCGCCGAGCTGGTTCAGGTGGGCCTCGAGCGCGTCCCGCTCCTTGATGCCAAGGAGGCCGCCACCCGGCTTGTCGTTCGTGCTGATCAACTTGTACTCCCACTTGCGTGACATCGAGGTCTCCTGTGTTGGTCGAACGATTGCGCGAGCTCGCCACCCCGACCATTGGCCCGTCGCCGCATCCGAGACCAGGCCGCCGAACGGTCGAGCCAAGCGGCCCGCGGAGGCAGGTGTTGAAAGTCCGGACTGCCACCATGGTACGACTGGCTCAGGCCGGGCTTCCGCCGCCTGCCGTAGCGGGTCAGCTTGCGCACGGGGTTGGGCCGCACTTCGCTACCGAAGTACATAGCTTGCCAGGACCGCTTGTACTTCGTAGATGCTGAGCTTCTTGTTGAACGTCTTCTGAATGGGCGCGGCTGTGCCTGAGATCCAGATCTTCAGTTCGGCGTCCAGATCAAATGTGCCGCCTGTCTCGATGCTGAAGTGCGTGATGCTCCTGTACGGGATGGAGTGATACTCGACCTTGTTTCCCGTTAGCCCTTGTTTGTCGACGAGAATAAAGCGCCTATCCGTAAACACGAAGTAGTCGCGAATCAGTTGGTACGCGTGCTCAACCTTTTCGCCAGGGGCAAGGATCTGGCTGAATTCAGCTTGAATCCTGGCCGCGTCGATCTTCGAGGCATTGCCAAGCATCCCGTCGAGAAGTCCCATGAGCGTTCCTTGATGAGTTAGTGGCCGCGAGGGAAGACAAGGTCTGTCCTGTGTGGTCGAACGACCTGCGGTTCTGCTACGGCGGGCGGTCCGTTCGCATGCGCGCGTGGCGCGCTTCCGTGTACGCCCGACTGCAGCAAGTATCGTCAGGCCGATCGTGCACGGGCAAGGTGCTAGAGTGTCCGGATGCCAACCACGCTTCAGACCAGCCCCGATCAGGGTTTGGGTGAGACTCTCCAGCGCCTCAGGTGCGGCACGTCATCCGTGTCCTTCCACACACCCAGCACCTCGCGCGTTCCGACGCGTAGCAGGTGGATCCGTGTCGGAAGCACGACGCGCGCGAGCGCGGTACCGGTGCTGTCGTACACAAGAAACTGCCGTGGGTCATCCTCAAGGATCCACGGGTCCTCCGCCCACAGGCTCCCGTCGGGACCCACCAGCAAGCGCCCCACCGCCTCGTGTCTCGTTGCATATCGCCAGCCCTTCACCATCCGTTGCACGTCGGCCTTGGCCTCGGCGGGACGCGCACTCTGCTCCACACCGTCAAGAACCGACCTTTCGAGTCGCGCTCGGTCTTCATCGGTGACTGGGCGTGGCGTTCGCGCGCTGCGGATACGCCGCACCATGCCCTGAGCGCCGTACTCCACGATCTCTGGTGTTTCATTGGTCGCCACAAAGATGCGACGACCGTCTGAGGCGACGATCGTGTTGCGGCCGAACCGCAGCGGATGCTCGTCGGACCATGTCTCCCCGTTCTCGGTGGAATTGGCGCGATAGGCTTCGCCATCGGGCACTACGGCGATCGTGTCGACGACCGCGAGGGGAATGCTGGTGTCTGCGGCGGCGAGAGGAGACACGCGATACGTCACGATCGCGAAGGGCGTTCGATAGACCGAATCGGGATTCTCCGGCGCCTCCACCCACGGCTGGCGCAGCGATCCGAGCAGTCGCCCATCTGGCAACACCATGGTGATGCGGACCGACGAGCCACCCTTGACGCGCGGAAACAGCAGTTGGCGTGCGAAACGCCCGTCCGGCGCGAGCACCGTGAGGCGCCGATTGTTCGCGTCGACAAACGCCAGCGAATCACCCGGCAACACCTGCAACCGACTGACGTAGCCGACTTCGCCGGGACCGCGGCCAGGTCGGCTCAGCACTCGCTCGAACGCGCCGCTCGCCGCAAAGGCCTTGATGTCCCGCTGCTGCTGATCGGCCACGTAGAAGCCGCCGTCGGCACGCTGCACCGCGTCGAGAATCCTCGCGAACTGCGTGTCTGTCGCGTCACCGCGCAGTTCCTGCTGCGGCGTACTGTCAATTGTCCAGACTGGGAGCGCGGCCATGAACGCCGCCGAGTGTTCGACAATCGACACGCCCGCACTGTCGCGAGCCATCTTGCCCGCTGTGGGACGCTCGCCAGTTCCGGTGCAGGCAGTCAGGATCACCAAAAACAGGGAACAACCGTATCGTCCGGTCACTGGTCAAATCCTCCAAAGTGGCGGCGCGTCTGGCTAACGCTCGCTTCTGTTGCAGCACTCTCATGAAATTGCGCGCATGGCGCGCATACCGCAAAGCGCTGTCAACAGCAACGATCGTTATGCACTCGCGCGACGAGACGGACGTGTCGCCGCATCGCGCTCGACGGCGCCGCGATCGGCTAGGTTGACGTTCAAGAGTGACTGGTATGGCAGGAAACAGTTGGAGAGCAAGAGCGGGACCTTACCCGTGAAAGGCGATACATGGTTTCCAAGAAGGCCAGCGCGATGCTCCGGAGCACCTGCGGGAACCGGGCTTCATCGTGGACCACGGGCACGGCAACGCACGTCAGGAGCAGGAATGGGTGGAGAGCGACGTGGCGAAGTCGTTCTGGGTTGGCATCCACTCCAAGGGTCGCGCCACGCGACATGTGGGCACCTACCGTTGTCCGCGCTGCGGGTACCTCGAGAGCTACGCCGACGACAGCGACGCGTAACACGCGGGTCGCGGGTGCGACTATCGCGTCTCGCTATCGACGCGCGTGCAGTACCAACAGTCCGCACGTCGCGAGCCCGCGAAACACCGGCGGGATCTCGCGATCGTTGGCGTACCACTCCAGCGACTCGAACTGCTCGGGCGCAAACAGATTGAGATCGATCGGATCGCCGAGGCCGAAATACAGTGGACGCGAATCGAGAAACACCGCCGACGGACAGCGAAACCTGATCGCGCCGCTACGCGGCACCGCGCCGTTTAGCACCGCGCCCTGTTGCACCGCGCTCGAGACGTCGCCAGAAGGCACGGCGCCACTGAGTGCAATGGCCGGCGTGATCGCGGCATCTCGCAGCGTGCGCAGCAGATCGCCGAGCGGCTTGCCTTCCGCGCGCTCCAACCGATCGCGCAACATGAATTGACCGGGGCCCTTTCGACGCGCCTCGAACGCGGCCCACTGAACCGCCGCGGCTGCGCTATCGTCCGCGACACTGCTGTTCGCGGCACGACCATCGGTTGAACGCGGCGCGGCGCCAAGTCGCGGCAGCGCCGTGAGCACCAGATTGAGCGTTGAATCGGCACCCGCCGCAAGCGTGATCGCGGTATCCAGCGGCGCGAACCCAACGCGCCGCACACTCAGCACCACACGCCCGGCACTCACGCGCGGCATTCGCCACGCACCCGAAATCTCGGTGACGGAACGCCGCAGCAGCGAATCGATCGACACCAACGCCCCAGACACAAGACGCTGTTGTCCGTCGCGCACCACGCCGCGCAGGGCGCCTTCACTGGCACCGCGCGGTTGTACGTCATGATGCTTCACACCGTACGGACTCGTGCCAGTGAGCTGCACGCGCACGGGCGTCGACGTCCGCGCGCCGCGCTCGGCGTACAAATCCAACGGAATGTCGGGCGGCAACCCACACAGCCGATACTGTCCGCTCGGCTCCGCCGGCGTCGAGAATCGCATCGGCATACCGGTGTACGGATCCATCCACACGGCACGAACAAACGTCGGTTGCGAATCGCTCGCACTCGTGGTGTTCACCTTCGCGGTCTCCCGCCCGAGAGAGTCCGTCGCGCGGGCGGTGACCACTCCGTGAATGAGCGACGGTACGCCCGATGTCGGGAACGTCGCCTCGCGCACGCACATGCCGGCCAGTGCCTGTCGTAGCGATGGAACGGTCAGTCGCGAGGCCGACAGCGAATCGGCCACGGGCAGACGCTTGACGCTCGAGACCCCGAGCGAATCGAGCGAACTCGTGTTGATCTGCAACGTGTGAACGCCAGGACGCACAGCACCGATCGTAAACGCGCCCACACTATCGGTGACTGCAACGCGCCCAGACTCACGCAGAAGGAGTTGCGCGTTGGGCACAGGCCGAGCCGCTACGGAATCGCGCAGCACACCACTCAGCGTTGGAAACGGTTGCACAAACACCGTGTCATCGCCGCGCCGCGCGTTGAAGACACGCCCACCCACTTGCTCAGCGTACACAATCGCGCGGGCTTTCCGATCCGGCCGACGCGGCGAGCTATCGACGACCGGGACGCGGATGAACCACTCGGTGACGAGCCAGGAACCGTCGCGTGCGCGCGTGAACTGCATGCGCCCACCGGCGCTGGCGTTCACGGCGGCCGAGTCGACATTGGTGTAACGGAACGACAGTTCGCGCAGTTCGGCGGTATGACGGTCTACGGCGATACGGCCGGTGATGTCGATGATCTTCCGGCGCTTGCGGCGTGGCTCGAACGCCAGCACGACCAACGAGGGATCGCTAGCATCGTCGAGTCGCGCGCAGTGCTCGGCCGAGAACTCGCTCGAGCCAAGGACCTCGAGACTGGGCGCCCAGAACTGCATGGTGGTTGGTGTGAGCCAGCGCGCGTAGCCTTTGTCGCGCATCTCGCGCGGTGACGGGGCGTACCACGGCGCGCTGCCGGAGTCGGCGTCCTGAACGTCAACGGTGCGCACGGTGACCGTGCCAGCGCGATCGATCCGCTGATAGCGCATGAGCATTGTCGATAGCGGCCGCGACGACGTGGTGGCATCGGTGGCGAGCAGCGCGGTCTTGGTCTGCTCCCACACCGCCGCGACCGGCGAGTCGGTTCGCGACAGCGCGACACACGTGGCCGCGCGAATGCGAATCGTATCGAGCTCGACGGCGAGACTTGAGAGTTCGATTGGGACATCGCGCACGATGCCCGTCGCCAGTACGAACGTGGGCGAGCGATGCGGCGCAAACCCGATGCGGCGCGCGAGCACGCGAAACGTGCCGGCGCGTGGCGCGATGATGCGATAGACACCGCGCTCGTCGGAGATACTCGCGCCGGACGGGGCGTCGGTGCTGTCCAGCAGCTGGACGACGACCCCGGGAATCGGCGCGCCGGCTCTGGTGACGATCCCGCGCACCGTCTGCCCGTGCGCCGCACTGCCCGCGAGGCCCACGAGCAGTGCAAACAGCGCGAGGACGCGCTGCATAACGCCGTGATTTCTTGGGCGCGCGCGTGAAGATGAGATAATCGGCGCGATCAGCGTCTTCCTCCGGTAACTGCGCCTGCCGGAATCCTGAATAACGTGTGCTTCTGTTGCGGACGCTCCAATAAGAGGGTTGGGCGGGGCCGCCGCAAGCAATCCTAGGCCACCGGCGGCCGCCCCGCCCAACCCACTCCGCACCTTCGGCCGTCGGCAGCAAGCGGCGTTATGCTGCGGCGCGCGGTCGGCTTACCCGGCGAGCACGCGGAGGACGTACGCGGCACCCAAGAGGGCGGCGCCCACGATCAGCGCGATAGACAGTGGCGCGTGGAACTCGTACGCGGGGGCGTGCCGCAAGCGGTAGTGGAGGCCGGCATGCACCACGGCAAAGAGCGCGACGGCCAGCCGCCAGGGCGCAGCGGCGGGGTGACCAGACGCGGCGGTCCAGACGAGTCCCGCGCCGAGTGGGACGTGGAGGACGATGAAGGCAGCCCGCGCGCTGGCCTCGGGCATCCCGCGCAGGACGTAGAGGAGCCGCCACTCGTGGCACGCGACGGCATCGAGCTCATGCACGAGCAAGAAGCCAAGCAGGAATAGGTAGAGCGTAAGCGTCACTCTCTAGTCAGCATAACGCTAGCTTGTGCTGTGGACACCGAAATAGAATGCGGGCGCGCTGCGCCCGCCAACCACAGCATGGCGATCAGCACCAAGCTTCGTTTGGTTGCAGCGCGCACAAGACTTAGTGATTGCCCTGTGTCGCCCCGAGCCAGCGATGAACGGACGCGAGCTCCGTGGCAGATAGTGTTCGCAGTCGCGGCTCCCGGTCCATGCTGTAGTCAGTGAAGGCGAGTATCCAGCTGTCGCCCACCCGGAGATTGCCCACGAACGCGTTGTCCCTGCGCAATACAATGCCGAGGTAGCCAAGGGGGGGCTCATCATCGACGACGCGCCATCGTCCTGAGGCTGCCACGAGGGTGAGGAGGCTATCGAGGCCCTCTGGGCTCACGATGGTGTCGCGCACGGCCCATCGATCCGCTGCGTGTTCGGCAGCTTGGCGGGCGGCCCGAACGCGCGCCTCAGTAGGCGCGGGCATGTCGGCCAGCGGAGAAGGCTGCGGTTTGTCACAGGCGGATACGGCGAGCAACCCCAGAACGGCGATGCCAATGCGTGTGAGCATGGTTCCCTTCGATGCCTGTTTGCCAACCTAACGCTGGCTTCTGCAGCGGGCGCTCAAATGAAATGCGCGCGCAGCGCGCTTCCGAAATGGCGCCCGGCTGCAGCAAGCATCGTTATCCCGCGCGCTTCGCCGTCCGCCGCCGCTTCTGCTGCCCCATCTCGTCCACGTAGCTCCGCAGTACCGCATTGATCCGCGACTGGTAGCGCGGACCCGCCTGGCGGAAGAAGGCCACGACGTCGCTGTCGAGCCGGATGGAAATCGCCTCCTTCGTGACCGGCGTGACCACGCGCGCCCCCTGCCAGAAATCGTCGGGCAAGTTGCGCAGTTCGGGCGGGGAGGTCGCCTCGATCTCCGCGTCGGTCATCCGCCGGAGACGGGCCAGATCAGCGCGGCCCTTCGTCGGACGGGTGGATGGCTTTGAGGCTTTCGGCATAGCGACGACGCTCCTTGCGATTGCTTACGCGCGCCGAGATCACACGGCGGACCACGCCACCGCCGGGATCGACACGATCAGTAAAGACGACGGTAAGGGGGACCCCATCGGCGAGCCCCACCGCGACGACCCGTCGCTCGCCGTAGTCGCGGCGCGTGTCGTCGTACTCGACGTAGGTGTGATCGAATACCCCGCTGGCGAACGCGAAGTCAAACCCCCGCTGCTGCCAGTTGCGGGTGCTCTTGGCGGGGTCCCACTCGAACGTCATCGCTGATCTTACACTTGTGTATACAGCCGGTCAAGTTGGCCGTTCCGACGGGATAACGCGTATTAGCCTGCAGGCGATCCCTGCACTGCCGAAGATTCTGCAGCACCCCCCTGCAGTCTATCGCGATGGGACCCCTTCGGCTCCCTCGCCCGTAACCTGCTGGAATACAACACCTTGCAACCCAAACGGTCGCCTGACCGCCCCTGGATTGGACAGCGGAGATCACAGCCTAACCTTCAGCCGCGCCGAGGGGGGCGCAAGCGGGACGGCCGAGCGCCGGGGATGTCGAGGTCAAGCGGGCTCCGAACCCCAAGCCCACCCCGATTCAGCACGTGGGTGGACAGCATCGTCGTGCTCACGTCCCGGTGTCCCAACGGTCCGGATGTCGTATCCCGCCTCCAGCAGGTGCGTGGCGACCGAATGCCGGAAGGTGTGGCACCCGACCCGCTGCTCCACCATCGACTTCGGTAGCATCGTCACCCGGTCACGGGCGCCCTTCCCCCGGCGCACCCGGATCTCCAGGCGATCCAGGTCCACGTCCTTGACCCGCAGCTGACAGCACTCCATCAGGCGCAAACCGGAGCCGTACAGCACCGACGCCATCAGCCACGGCACCCCGTGCATGGCCCCAAGCACCCACGTGACGGCATCCCGCGACAGCACGTTGGGGAGCACGTGCGGCCGGCGGGCCGGGGCCACGTCCACCATGGGCGGGAGCGGTTGCTCCAGCACGTCGCCATACAGGAAGCGTAACGCCGCCAGCGCCTGGTTCTGCGTGGAGGCCGCCACGCGACGGTCGACCGCAAGATGGGTGAGGTGATCGCGCACCCCCCGTCACCCCCCCGTCACCCCTTCATCACCCGCCGGTCAACACCCCATGCGCCAACCGCGGCAGCACATGCCGCGCAAACAGGTCACACTCCGCCCCGTGCGGATACCCCGACAGGATGAACGCCTCGATCCCCTCCGCCTGGTACTGCTGCAGCTTCCGCAGCACCTGGTCGGGGTCCCCCACGATGGCCGCGCCGCACCCGCTCCGCGCACGCCCGATCCCGGTCCACAGGCACTCCTCGGCGTAGCCATCACCATCCGCCCCCTCGCGCAGCGCAGCCTGCGCCGCCACGCCGGCGGAGCGGCTGTCCAGCGACCGGGCGCGGATGGCCGCGCCGGTGGCGTCGTCCAGCCGCGACAGCAGCCGGAGCGCCGCCTCGCGCGCCGCCGCCTCGGTCTCGCGCACCACCACGTGCACGCGGTAGCCAAAGCGCAGCGTACGCCCATGCCGCGCCGCGCGGGCGCGCAGGTCGGCCACCAGCGCGCGCATGGCGGGCAGCGTGTCGGGCCACATGAGGTACACGTCGGCCCCCTGCGCCGCCGCCTCGCGCGCCGCCTCGCTCAACCCGCCAAAGTAGAAGGGCGGGCACCGCCGCCGCTCCCGGCAGATGCGCGGCGCCTGCACCTCCAGCTGCCAGAACTCCCCCCGGTGTAGCAGCGGCTCCCCGCGCAGCAGCGTGCGCAGGATGTGCATCGCCTCCACGGTACGCGCGTACCGGGGGCCGCTGTCCAGCACCTCGCCGGGCAGCTCCGACGAGATGATGTTCACCGTCAGCCGGCCGCCGGCCACCTGGTCCAGCGTGGCCAGCTGCCGCGCCAGCTGCGGGGGCCAGCTCTCCCCCACCCGCACCGCCGCCAGCAGCCGGATGCGCGTGGTCAGCGCCGCGATGGCCGCGGCAAAGGCGGTGGTGTCAATCCCCAGCGCATACCCCGACGGCAGCAGGATGTTGTCGAAGCCATTCCGCTCCGCGCGCAGCACCAGGTCGCGGCAGTGATCCCAACTGGACGCCAACGCCGGATCAGGCACCCCCAGGAACTCGTAGTCATCATCGCACAACGCGCCAAACCAGCTCACCTCGCAGCGGGCGGGCGTGACCACCGGAGTCGTCCCCCCCGCCGCCTCGCTCACGGCAGCCGCACCCCGCGCGACGCCACCAGCACGCGGTACCACTCCGCCCGCGTCCACCGCACCCGATACGCCTCCACCGACTCGGCGATGCGCGCCGGCTGCTGCGTCCCCACGATGGGAATCGCCCCCGCCGGGTGCGCCATCACCCAGCTGTACGCCGCCACGCTACGCGATACCCCCTGCGCCCTGGCCACCTCGTCCAGCGCCGCTGCCACCGCCGCCTCGCGCTCGGTGCCGGGATTCAGCAGCCGCCCACCCCCCAACGGCGACCAGGCCAGCACCGCGGCGCCATGCTGCATGGCGTCGTCCAGCAGCCCCTCCTCGATGGGCGTGAGCTGCAGCGCCGAGAACTCCGGCTGCACCGACGCCAGCGGCACGGTGAGGAAACGGCGCAGCGCCTGTACCTGCGCCACGGTGAAGTTGGACACCCCCACCGCCCCCACCTTGCCGCTGGCCACCGCGTCGTCCAATGCGCGCGCCACCTCCTGCGGATGCGTGAGGATGTCGGGACGGTGCACCTGCCACAGCTCCACCCGCTCCACCCCCAGCCGCGTCAGCGACGCGTCGATCGCCTGCGCCAGGTACGCGGGGCTGGAGTCGTACGGCGTCCCGGGGATGATCCCCCCCTTGGTGGCCAGGAACATGCGCTCGCGCAGCGCGGGTGCCTCCGCCAGCACGCGCCCGAGCAGCACCTCGGCGCTGCCAAAGCCCCCGTCCCCCTTGTAGCCGTAGATGTCCGCCGTATCCAGCAGCGTGATCCCCGCCTCCAGCGCCGCCTCCACCAGCGTGCGTGCGGCGCGCACGTCGTCCCCCAGCATGCGCCACATCCCCCACGACAGGGTGCTCACGGTGGGGCCGCCGGGGTACAGCGGGCGCATGCGGGGGGGGACGGGGAGATGGCGGAGGTCGGTCATGG
>JBILKP010000069.1:0-12283 GCA_044376625.1 Gemmatimonas sp.
GCCAGCCACACAGGCACCGGTGATGCCTCCACGATGCGGCGGCTCACCGACCAGTCGTGCACCCGCCCCGTCCCCCCCAGCTCCTTGACTGCCAAGCCGGGGTTGCCGGAGTCCAGCAGCAGCGCATCCACCAGCGGCGCCACCACCTCGGCTTCGCGCAGCGCCTCCTCTCCGCGCACGTGCAGCACCTGCACCAGGTGCACCGCCGGCAGCGCGTCACGCAGGCGGGCGTAGGCGTCCTGCGGCAGGGTATCCACCACCTGCACCGTGTTGGCCCCGGCCGCGCGCACCTGGTCGGCAATGGCCGGCGCGCTGGTGCGCGACGTGAGCAGGAAGGTGCGGAGGCTGCAGGGCACCGCCGCCACGATGGTGGCGATGGTGTCGTCATCAATCACCCCGGGGCCGCTGGGCATCGCCGATACCAGCCCGATGGCGTCCGCCCCGGCGGCAAGGGCCAGCGTGGCCTCGGCAACCGACGCGATGCAGCAGATCTTGAGGTGCGGACGGGGGAGCATCCGGAGCAATCTGTGTTGCGGCCGGCGGGCGGGAAGTCCCGCCACCCGGCCCGTCACAGCGCCCGCTGCACCCGGCAGGGGTTCCCGAACGCCAGCGCCAGCAGCTCGGGCTCGCGGGCATTGTAGGGTGCACCGGCCAGCATGCGCGCACGCTCGGAGGCGGGGGCGGGGGCGAGCGTCACGAGGCTGGCGCGATCGCCCGCCCTCACCCCCCGGCGTACCGGAACCCGTTCGCCACCAGCTGCCGCCAGCGCCACTGCCGGTGGCGGTAGAACAGCGCCGCGAAGAGGGCCACCGCCGGGGTGAGGATGCCGGCGCGCACCTCCACCCGGTCGGTATAGCGGCACTGCGTGGCGCCGAGCGGCTCGATGGTGATGAGATGGTCCCAGGTGTGCGCGATCCTCCCCTGACCATTGTCCCGTACCTGGTAGCACCCGGCGGGGGGCGCCGGGAACTCGATCCCGATCCGCTGCCGCCCCAGCGGGATCACGCCGAATAGGGCCATGGTCGCCTGGTGGTGCCCCGCGTCCCACCGGGGCGGTACCCCGTCGGGGAAGCGGAAGCGGATCAGCGGGCGCGCGATGTGCTCCAGCAGCGCGGGCGTCTGCACCTCCTCCCACGCCCGCTCGGCGCTGCACGCCAGCAGGGTGGTACAGGTGACAATCATGGGACCGTTCCAGCCTGGGAGGCGGAGGAATGCCGCACAGGCCCCCGGTTCACCCGCGCCAGGTCCCCCCCCACATGCGCCAGCAGCCGCGGGTCCATCACCCGCCGCCACAGCGGGGGGACCAGCGCCAGCAGGACCATGGCGGCATACCCGTGCGGCAGCCGAGGTGAATCGTCCACGTGCCGGAGCGCCTGGTAGCGGCGCCCGGGGTGCGTGTGGTGGTCGCTGTGCCGCTGCAGGTGAAACAGGAACAGGTTGGAGGCGATGCGGTCGCTGTCCCAGCTATGGGCATGGCGGCACCGCTCGGTGCGGCCGTCGGGCAGCCGCTGGCGCAGCAGCCCGTAATGCTCCAGGTAGTTCACCAGCTCCAGCAGCGTGAACCCCACCACCGCCTGCAGCAGCAGCCACGGTGCGATGCGGAGGCCGAACGCCAGCACCAGCCCACCGAACAGCACGGCCGTCATCGCCCACCCCACCACCACCTCGTTGGCCAGCGACCACGGAGCGCGCCCCAACCGCGCCAGCCGCGCGCGCTCCATGGCCAGCGCCGATCGCAGCGAGCCCCACACCGTGCGGGGCCAGAAGGCGTAGAAGCTCTCGCCGTAGCGCGCGCTGGCGGGGTCGTCCGGCGTGGCCACGTGCACGTGGTGCCCGCGGTTGTGCTCCACGTAGAAGTGCCCGTAGGCGCACTGCGCCAGGGCGATGCGGCTCCCCCACCGCTCCACCGTGTCCTTGCGGTGCCCCAGCTCGTGGGCCGCGTTGATGGCAAAGCCCCCCACGATCCCCACCGTGAGCGCCAGCCCCAGCGCGGCGGCGGGGGAGAGCGCACCCGCACTCCACTGGGCGCAGGCGAACACCAGTCCCGCGTATTGCAGCGGGAGGAACGCCATCGTGCACCAGCGGTAGTAGCGGTCCTCCTCCAGCCGCGCCAGCACGCTCTCGGGGGGATTGGCCACGTCGTCGCCCAGCCACGTGTCGAGCAGCGGGATGAGCCCGAAGGCGATGGCCACGCCGGCGTACCAGCCGGCGGGAGCGTCCAGACCGCGGGCGATCGCCGCCCCCAGGAACGGGGAGAGTGGGATGAGCAGCGCCAGCAGCCAGGCGTATCGCTTGGGGTCGCGCCACACGGGGGCGTTAGCGGCCATGGTGGGAACGCTAGGGGGCGTGTCGTGCTGGCCGGAAGTGGATGGACGGGCAGGCGGCGGCGACCCTTGCAATCCGCCATTTCTACAATCATTATGCTAGCATTGATATCACCCCACCGCTCCACGCCATGGCTGCCGTCACCATTCGCAACCTCCCCGACGAGGTACATCGCGCCCTGAAGGTCCGTGCCGCGCAGCACAACCGCAGCACGGAGGCCGAGATGCGCGCCATCCTCGAGGCGGCCGTGCGGCCGCAGGGGCGGCTGCGGTTGGGGACCGCCTTGGCACAGGAGAGTCGGAATCTGGGGCTGACTAACGCCGACCTCGAAGCGCTGGAGCAGGCGCGTGCGCACGGCCGTGACGCGCACCCCGCCGAGCCGATGCGCTTCGAATGATCCTGCTCGACACCAACGTCGTCGCCGAGGCGATCAAGCCCCAGCCGCACCCGTTGGTGCTGGCCTGGCTGGACGCCCAGTCGGCCGAATCGGTGTTCCTGTCCAGCATCACGGTGGCCGAGCTGCGCTTCGGCGTTGGCGTGCTGCCGGATGGCAGGCGCAAGGCGCTGCTGGCCGCGCTGGTGGATGGCGTGCTGGACCAGTTCCGGGACCGCGTGCTCCCCTTTGATGCCGCCGCGGCGCGACACCATGCCGACCTCGCCGTGAAGGCGCGCGCGGCCGGCCGGGGCTTCCCCACGCCGGACGGCTACATCGCCGCCATTGCCGATGCGCACGGCTTCACCGTGGCATCGCGCGACCCGGTCGCCTTCCGGGCGGCGGGGCTCACGGTGATTGATCCGTGGAGCGGGGCGGTGTGACGGGGGCTATCGTTGCGGCACGTCCCCCCATCACGGAGCTGCCATGACGCTGCATCCTGCCGGAATCGCCCTCGCCAACCGCGCCGCGATGGGGTGAGCCCCGGGGGCGGCGGGCGTTTCGCCTCCCCCATCGGCACGGGGTGCGTCATTCCGAGGATTCCCGGCGACTGATCCCTGGGCATACGTCAACGGAAGAGGAGGTCCGCCGCCGCAGGTGGGTTTTCCGCACCGGCCTCACGGCATCGCCGCGATCGCCGCCTCGATCCGCCGCGCGAAGGCGATCGGCTGGATCTCCTTCCCCTTGAACATCCACTGGTTCAGCACCGCCACCGTGCGCGTCTTCGGGAAGACGAACACATACTGGCCGCCGTAGCCCCAGCCGAAGAACGCCCCCGGATCCTGCAACACCCCGGGACCGACGGTCCACCACATCAACCCGTAGTTCACCCGCGGCGGCGCCTGCCCCGGCGCCAGGGGCTGCTGGCCACGCACCGCCTCCGCCACCCACTCGGCGCTCACCAGCCGCGTCCCGTTCCACAGCCCCTGGTCGAGCATCAGTTGCCCGAGCTTGGCCAGGTCCACCGGCTCCAGGTACAGGCCACCCTCGGAATCGGTCAATCCCCCGGATGACCGCTTCCAATGGAACCGGGTGATGCCGAGCGGGGCGAACAGGTGCTGCTGGGCATAGGCCTGCAGGTCCACGCCGGTGGCACCGCGGAACACCTCGGCCAGCAGGGCGGCGGCCCCGTCGTTGTAGTGGTACGTCGTGCCGGGCGCGGCTTCCATCGGCTGGGCCAGCACCATCGACACCCAGTCGGCGCTGTTCTCCATGCGCTGCGTGATGTCGTCGTTGCTGCCGTACCCGCCGCCCTCGGGCCAGTCGATCCCGGACGTCATCGTGAGCAGGTGGCGGATGGTGATCCGGTTGCGCAGGGAATCGCGGAAGGCGGGGGCGTGCGCCGGGATGAAGCGCGCGATGGGCTGGTCGATCGTGGCGATGTCCTGGCGGGCCAGCGCCACGCCGTAGACCAGCGACACGATGCTCTTGCTCACCGACTGGAGCGTGTGCAGCGTGCCGCCCTGGTGAAACGGATGCCAGTTCGGGTCCTGGTAGTTGTACGGCCCCGGCGGAGCCTTCATGGGGTACACGCCGACATAGCTGCGCGGGAACGTGCGCGACAGCAGCGGCACGCCGTTGCGCTGCACGTGGATGGCATCGACGTAGCCGAAGTCGCCGCGCGCCATGGAGTCGGCCAGTGCGGTCAGCAACGGCGACGGCGCGGCACCCAGGGTGTCCGTCTTCCGCCCCTGCGCAACGGCGCGATCGGGGCCGGTGGAGGTGGCGAGAAGGACCAGCGCGAGGAGTCGAAGCATGGGGCGCAGTGATGGGGGGCGGTCGCACAGGAGACCACGTAGGCCGAGGGGACGATCACGGGCGACCACCGCAATCTCTTCTCACCCCGTCGACGTCCACCAGCCGATGGGCCCCCACAGCGCCACCGTCAGTTCGTTGCGGACGCCCACGCCTCGGAAATGACGCGCGACGGTCGCGCGCCCGCAAGGAATGCGGGCGGGGTCGGTGACGCGCCATTGCGGCCACGCCCCCACGCCTGCAACGTTGCGGCACGTTCACCCCAGAGCCCTGCCATGACGCTGCCCCCTGCCGGACTCCGCCTCGCCGCCCTCGCACTCCCCCTGCTGCTGGCGGGCGCACCACTCGCCCCTGGACTCGCCGCGCAGCCCACCGCCGCCGCCGCGCCCGGTGACGGCCCCGTCATTCGCCGCACCGAATACGGCATCCCGCACATCAGCGCTGCCGACTTCCGCGGCATCGGGATCGGGCTGGGGTACGCACAAGCCGAGGACTACGGCGTGCGTGTCATCCGGGCGCTGCTGCGCAACAAGGGGTGGATGGGGCGCACCTTCGGGCGCGACAGCCTGGAGTCGGATTTCGCCGCCCAGCGCGACCTGCGCCGCGTGGAGGAGACCTACCACCTGCTCGACGCCGACACCCGGGCCATGTACGACGGCTTCGCCGAGGGGGTGAACCGCTACATCCGCGCGCACCGCGACGCGCTCCCCGTGTGGGCGCAGCCGGTGTTCCACGGCCATGACGTGGCCGCCGGCGACATCGGCTCGGCCAACACGGCGGCCGCCCGCACCCTGGTGCTGCGCGCGTTGCGCCGCGACTCGGCCCGCGCCGGGGGCGAGGAGGACGCAGCGCTCGCCACCGGCGCGGCGCGTGACGTTGCCCCGCCCCCCGTCCTGCGCGGGGCCGATGCCGACGTGGGCTCCAACGCCTGGGCGCTGGCCCCGTCGCGCACCACCTCCCGCCGGGCCATCCTGCTGCGCAATCCGCACCTCCAGTGGGACGCCGGCTACTGGGAGGCGCACGTCACCGTCCCCGGGCGCCTGGATTTCTACGGCGACTTCCGCATCGGGGGCGCCTTCGCCGTGGTGGCCGGCTTCAACGAGGCGCTGGGGTGGGCCACCACCAACAACGCCACCGACCTGGACGAGGTGTACCAGCTCGCGCTCGACCCGGCGGACTCCACGCGCTATCGCTTCGACGGGGCGTCCATCCCCATCCGCACGGAGACCCTGACCGCGCGCTGGCGCCGCGGCGACGAGCTGGTGGCCGAGACGCGGCAGGTCGAGACCACGCCCATCGGCCCCGTGGTGCACCGCACGGCCACGCACCTGTACGTGGTGCGGGCCGGCCCCGACGGCGAATACCGGGCGGGGGCGCAGTTCCTTGCCATGATGCGCGCCCGGTCGCTGACGGAATGGAAGGCGGCGCTGGCCATGCGCGCCCGCGCCACCTCCAACCTCACCTACGCCGATCGCGACGGGAACATCCTCACCATCTGGATGGCGTCCATCCCGCGGCTGCCGCACCCCTCGGGGCGCGATTCGGTGCCCATCCCCGCGCAGGGCTCCGCCGACATCTGGACGCGCCTCATCGCCCTCGACTCGCTGCCGCAGCTCCTCAACCCGCCGGGGGGCTACGTGCACAACGAGAACGACGCGCCGCACTTCGGCAACCTGCGGGCGCTGCTCGACACCGCCCGCTACCCCGACAACGTGGAGCGCGGCCAGCTCCGCCTCCGCAGCCAGCTCGCGCTGCAGCTCGTGGGCGGAACCGACCGGCTCTCGCTGGAGGAGGTCATCCGGCGCAAGCACTCCATGCGCATGTTGCTGGCCGATCGGGTGAAGCCGGCGCTGCTGGAGGCCGTCCGCCAGCGGGGTGCCGCCACCGATTCGCTCCTCCAGCGCGCGGCGTCGGTGCTGGCGTCGTGGGACAACACCGTGGCGCCGGCCAGCCGCGGCGGCGTCCTGTTCGAGGCCTGGTGGCGGCGCTACCAGGCGCAGGCCCGCGATTCGGCCTTTGCGGAGCGGTGGAGCTGGGCGCAGCTCACCAGCACCCCTCGCGGCGTGGGGCAGCCGGCGCGCGCCGTGGAGGCGCTGCAGTGGGCGGCTGGCGAGGTGGCCCGCCAGCACGGCGCGCTGGATGTCCCGTGGGGCGACGTGCACCGGGTCCGCCGCGGCACGGTGGATGTCCCGGTGGGCGGCTGCAGCGGCGCCCTGGGGTGCTTCCGGGTGCTCTCGTACGAGGAGCAGCCCGACGGGCGCCGCGTGGCGAACAGCGGCGACGGCTGGGTGCTGGCCGTGGAGTTTGCCAAGGCGGGGCCGCGCGCCTATTCCATCCTGGCCTACGGCCAGTCGAACGACCCCGCCTCCCCGCACTTCGACGACCAGGCCGCGCTGTTCGCGCGCGGGGAGTTCAAGCCGGTGCGGTTCCGGGCGAGCGACGTGCTGGCGCACACCATCCGCACCTACACCCCCTGAGTCGTCCCACGGGCGCCGCGCCCTCCGGCGCGACGCCCCCCCTCACACCCCCACCAGGTTCTGCCGCGGGTCGATGATGCGCAGCACCCCGTCGATCCCCGGCTGGTTGAACCCCTTGAAGCCGTCGTTGCGCTCCAGGTTCTCCAGGTGGCTGCCAATGGCCCCGTGCAGCCGGAAGTCCTCCGCCTGCTCGGGCGCAATCAGCCCCGCGCGCTCCAGCGCGTCCACCCGCGCGGGATCCACCGCCCACCACTCCCCCTGCGTCAGCGCCTGGTACAGGTGCGGGAAGTCGGAGAAGGGGGGCATGAACGCCACCCCGGCCGCCTCCATCCCCGCCTGCATCCGCACGTGGTCGTACATGCACTCCAGGTGGTTGATCCCCGCCTCCAGCACCGACTCGCCGTGCAGCGCGCACCACAGCCCCGCCCGCCGCAGGTACGGCAGCGGCTCCAACGGCAGGTGTGCGAAGTCGATGTCCAGCTCCTCCGGCGCCAGGTCGATGTCGGCGAAGATCACCGAGCCAATGGCCGGCTGCTCCAGGATCTGCGACCCCCACCCCGCCGCGTGCCCCGCGTAGAACAGCTCGCGGCACTCGAACCCCAGCGTCTCCAGCACCGCCACGTTGCGGTGGAACCACTCCCGCGAGCTGTCATAGGTGTGGTGGTCCTGGTTGGCCCACCCGATCCCGTGCGCATCCTGCCGCGCCTTCTGGATGCGCCCGGCCCGGTTGCGCGACTCCCAGTACTCGCGCTCCGCGCGCAACCACAGCCAGCACGCCCAGTCCTTCCCCAGCGCCCCCACCGCCCGCGCCGCCAGTCGGTCGGTGTGGTCATACCCCGCGCCGATATCGTCGAAGGCCCGGCGCCGCGCGCGGAACGCCTGCAGCTGCAGCCGCGCCTCGCGCAGCACCGCGGGCGACGGGTCGTGCGGCTCGAACGCCGTGGAGCCCCGCCGCTCGATGGCGTCGAACGCGGCGCCGTTCGCCGCCGCCACCCGCACCCGCCGGAAGGGGGCATGCAGCGCCCCCTCCACCGGCGCCGTCAGCTGCTGCGCCGCCACGAACTCGTGCGCGTACTCCACCTTGAACCCCACCGTGATCCCCGGTCCCCCGGCCAGCACGGCGGGGAACAGCCCGGTGGGGTTGCGCAGCACCCCCGGCTGCGCCGCGTCCTCCTCCCACCCGGCCTCACGGAAGGCGCGCATTAGCGCCGGGTCCCCCACCCGCAGGTGGTCCAGGAGGTCCAGCATCCGCACCCCCAGGTCGTCCAGCAGCCGCCCCGCCAGCGCGGCGGCGGCGGGGACGCGCGCCAGCGCGTCGTCCAGGACGGTGCGCACCAGCGCGGCGGCGGCAGGCTGCGTGGTCCAGCTGCGGTGGGTGCGGAACGGGGCGGGGGGCATGGGCCTGGGGGGTGGCGGGGGAGACCGGCAGGGACCGGGACGCCGCCACCTCGCGGCGCGGCGTCCCGGGCGTTACCATAACGCGCATTATGAAAACTGGCAACGCGCACCGCCCCCGCGCCACCCACGCGCACCAGCCCCCCCGATGAGCCGCCCCCGCGGGGACCACGACCGGCGCCGCGACGACATCGCGCGCGCCGCCGCCGGCACCATCGCCGAGCGCGGCCTCCGGCAGGTCACCCTCCGCGACATCGCCGCCGCGCTGGGCGTCACCACCGGCGTCCTCACGCACTACTTCCCCTCCAAGGACGCGCTGGTCGCGCACACCAAGGCGCTGGTCTTCGACGACCACCTGGCCCGCGCCCGCGAGGCGGCCAGCCGCGCCGAGGGGATCGAGCGCATCCATGCGGTGGTGGCCGAGCTGCTCCCCACCGGCGTGGCGCGCCGCACTAGCTGGCGCCTGCTGGTGGCCTTCCACGGCAGCGCCATCGGCGACGCCGCCTTGCGGCGCGCCCACGACCGCCGCATGCGCAGCTGGTTCGCCCTCTTCACCGAGCTCGTCGCCCCCCTGGGCGTCGCCGATCCGCAGGCCACCGGCATGGCCGTCGCCCTCTTTGTCGAGGGGATGGCCATCCACCTGGCCATGATGCACCCGCCCCGTCCCGCGCGCTGGCAGCTGGCCTTCGCCCGCGCGCAGGTGGAGCGGCTGGTGGCGCCGGCCGGCACCCCGCCCGCCCCCACCCCACGGCGTCGTCACGCACGCCCCACTCCGCCGACCCCATGATCCGCTCCGCCACGACGTCCCGGATGCGTCGCGCCCTCCTGCTCGTGCTTGGCGCCTGGTCGCCCGATGCGCCGTCGATGGCCGCGCAGGAGGCACCGGACGCGCCGCCGCTGCGCACGGTGGCCTTCACCACCACCCAGGGCACCTGGATGGCGCTCGACGTCACCCGCGACGGCCGCACGCTGCTGGTCGAGCTCCTGGGGGACATCTACGCCCTCCCGGTCGGCGGCGGGCGCGCCACCCCGCTGCTCACCGGCCGCGCCTTCCAGTCGCAGCCGCGCGTCTCCCCCGACGGGCGGCAGCTGGTATACGTCAGCGACGAGAGCGGGTCGGACAACCTGTGGGTGGCCGCCCTCGACGGCAGCGGCGCGCGGCAAGTGACGCGCCTGCCGCGGTCGGGGATGCTCTCCCCCGCCTGGTCCGCCGACGGGCGGCAGCTGTTCGTCACCGTCACCGACCCGTACCGCACGCGTACCGCCGAGCTGTGGCGTTACGACGTGGCCACGGGGGAGGGGGTGCGCGTGGCGGCCAACACCAACGGCCCCGCGCAGCCGCTGGTCTCCGCGCCGGCGCCCGGCCCCTACGGCGCCTGGCCCGCCCCCGATGGCGCCACGCTCTGGTACGCCTCGGTCACCCCGCGCCCCTACGGCAGCCGCAATGGCGCCACCAGCGCGCTCATGCGCCTCCCCGTGGGCGGCGGCGAGGCGGAGCCGGTGGCCGTGGAGGGGACGCCGGCCATGAAGCCGCTCCTCTCCCCCGACGGCGCCACGCTGGTGTACGGCACCGTGCGCGAGGGGCGCACCGGGCTGCGCGCGCGCGACCTGGCCACCGGCGCGGAGCGGTGGCTGGCCTGGCCGGTGGACCGCCACCAGCTGGAGGCGCGCGCCTCGCGCGACCTCCTCCCCAACGCCGCCTTCTCCCCCGACGGCCGCTGGCTGTACGCGGCGTACGGCGGGCGCATCCACCGCCTGGGGGTGCGTGACGGCTCCGACACGATCATCCCCTTCACCGCCGACGTGTCGCTGCAGGTGGCCCGCGCGCTGCATGTGCCGCACCGGCTGGACACCGGGGCGGTGCGCACCACGCGCACGCAGGGGGCCGCGCGGTCGCGCGACGGGCGCACCGCCCTCTCCGCGCTGGGGCGCATCTGGATCGCCGACCGCGCGGGCGCGGCCACGCGCCGCCTCACCACCACGCCGCGCCCGCGCGAGTTCATGCCGGCGTGGTCCCCCGACGGGCGCTGGGTGGCGTACGTCACCTGGGACGAGGACGGGGGTGCGCTGTGGAAGGCCCCGGCCGACGGACGCGGCGCCCCGGTGCGCCTCTCCGCGGCGCCGGCCTGGTGGGCCGACCCCGCCTTCAGTTCCGACGGGCGCACCATCACCGCCACCACCGCGCCGCTGCGCGCCACGCTCCAGGTGCCGCCGGGCACGCTCCCCCCGGGGGCACAGCGCGCCGAGCTCCCCGCCACCGGCGGTGCCGTGCGCCTGCTGGGCGCGGCCCCCCGAGTCACCCCCTCGGCGCCCCCGCTGCCATTCACGCCGGCCGTCTCGCTCCCGCGCGCCACCACCGCCGGCACCATGGTGCTGCGCGGGGCCACCGCCATCACCATGCGCGGCGACGAGGTGATCCCCAACGCCGACCTGGTGGTCACCAACGGCCGCATCGCGGCCATCGGCGCGCGCGGCACCGTGGCGCTCCCCGCGGGAGCGCGGACCATTGACCTGGCGGGCGCCTTCGTCGTCCCGGGGTACATCGACCTGCATGCCCACTGGGGGCCGTCCGGGACGCTGCTGCAGCCCGAGTCCACCAACGGCTTCGCCAACCTGGCGATGGGCGTCACCACCATCCGCGACCCGCAGGTCACCCCGGACATCTTCGACCTGGCCGCCCTCGTCGAGGTGGACGGCGTCCCCTCGCCGCGCATCCTCTCCACCGGTCCGGGGATCTTCTCCACCACCGACTTCCAGTCGCTGGAGGAGGCGCGCCGCGCGGTGCGGCAGTACCGCGACCAGTACGGCACCGCGTACCTCAAGGCGTACCAGACCGGCACCCGCCAGCAGCGGCAGTGGCTGGTGCAGGCGGCGCGCGAGCTGGGGATGATGCCCACCACCGAGGGGGCGTCGGACGCGAAGGAGGACCTCACCCACGCCATGGACGGCTTCAGCGGGCTGGAGCACGCCATCCCCGAGACACCGCTGCACGACGACGTGGTGCAGCTGCTGGCCCGCACGGGGATCACCAATACCCCCACCCTGGTGGTGGCGTTCGGGGGCGCGCTGCCGGTGTACCGCCTGCTGGCCGAGGAGCGCCCGCACGCGCAGGAGCGGGTGGCGCGCTGGTTCCCCGATGGCGCGCTGTACCAGCGGACGTCGTCGCGGCTGCTGTGGTTCCCGCCGGAGGAGTACAACGACCGCGAGGCAGGCGCGGCGGCCGCGGCGCTGCTGCGGGCCGGCGGCCATGTGGGCGTGGGCGGGCACGGCGAGGTGCAGGGGCTCTCCGTGCACTGGGAGATGGCGCTGCTGGCGCAGGGCGGGATGACACCGCATGAGGTGCTGCGCGCGGCCACGGCCGAGGGGGCGCACGCGCTGGGGTTGGAGCACGACCTGGGGTCGCTGGAGCCCGGGAAGGTGGCCGACCTGGTGGTGCTCGACGCCAACCCGCTGGCGGACATCCGCGCCGCCGAGCAGGTGGCATACGTGATGAAGGGCGGGAGGCTCTACCGCGGGGGGACGCTGGATCGCGTGTGGCCGTCGCCGGCCCCGCTCCGGCTCCCCTGGTCGCTGCGCCGCGAGGGGCTCCCGCTGACGGCCTCCATCGATACGCTGGTGCGCCGCACCATGAACGAGGCGCGCATCCCCGGCATGGCCGTGGCCGTGCTTCGCCGCGGCCAGCTGCTGGCCGCGCGCGGCTACGGCGTGGCGGAGCTGGAGCACCGCACCGCGGTCACCGACGAGACGATGTTCCAGTCCGGCTCGCTGGGGAAGCAGTTCACCGCCGCCGGGGTGCTGGCGCTGGTGGAGGAGGGGCGCGTGGCGCTGGACAGCAGCGTGCGCCACTACCTCCCGGAGGTGCCGGCCACCTGGCAGCCCATCACCATCCGCCACCTGC
>JBILKP010000070.1:0-12276 GCA_044376625.1 Gemmatimonas sp.
CCGGGTGATCGTGGTGGAGTTGGCGCTGCCGGCGACGATCCCCGGGGTGCTGGTGGCGCTGCACTTCGGGGTGCAGCTGGTGCTGCGCCCGCGGCTGGGGCATGCCAGCGACCGCAGCGGCCGGCGCGCGCCGTGGATTGTGGGGGGGTTGGTCGTGTGCGCCGTGGGGGGCGTGGGGGTGGCAGCCAGCCTGCCGATCATGGCGCGGCACCCGGGCGCCGGGGTGGCGCTGGCCGCGCTGGCCAGCATGGTGCTGGGGGCCGGGGTGAGTGCGGCGGGGACGCCGCTGCTGGCGCTCATGAGCGAGCGCGCGCGTCCGACGCAGCGCGCCGGGGCGGCGGCCATCACCTGGATCCTGATGATCGTGGGGATCATCTGCACGGCGGCGGTGTCGGGGATGCTGCTGGACCCGTTCTCCTTCGGGCGGCTCACGGCGATTGCCGCGGGGATCGGCGGGGTGGGCGTGGTGCTGGCGGCGCTGGCCACGCTGGGGGTGGAGCGCACGCCGCTGCCGGGGGCGTCCGCCGCGCGGGCGGCGGCGCGCGACGACGCGACGACCGGGGGCTTCCGGGGGGCGCTGGCCGCGGTGTGGGGCGATCCGGCCGCGCGCCTGTTCGCGTGGTTCGTGTTCGTGTCCATGTTCGCCTACAGCGCACAGGACCTGATCCTCGAGCCGTTTGCCGGGCTGGCGTTCGGCATGACGCCCGGCGAGAGCACCGCCCTATCGGGGATGCACCATGGCGGCGTGCTGGCAGGGATGGTGGCCACGGCGGTGCTGGGGACGCGGCGGGGAGAGCTGCGGCAGTGGGCGGCGGCGGGGTGCCTGCTGTCGGCGCTGCTGTACGTGGCGCTGGTGGGGACGCCGCTGGCCGCGTCGCGCGGGGTGCTCACCGTGGTGGTGCTCACGCTGGGGGCCGCCAACGGGATGTTCGCCATCGGGTCGATCGGGTCGATGATGGCGCTCACGGGGGATGCGGAGGATGGCCGGGCGGGGGTGCGCCTCGGGGTGTTCGGCGCCGCGCAGGCGTTGGCCTATGCCGTGGGCACGGTAACCGGCGCTGGCGGGGTGGACCTGGCGCAGGCGGTCCTGGGCTCGCCGGTGCGCGGGTACCAGCTGGTGTTCCTGGCTGAGGCCGTGCTGTTCGTGGGCGCGGCGGGGCTGGCGATGCGCAGCGCCTCGCGGGAGCGGGGCACGGTGGTGTTCCGGCAGCACGGCGAGCTGCTGCCGGCGGTGTTGCAGTCATGAGGGCGCGCCGGCGTGCCCCCCATTCCCGCAGGCTCCTCGCCCTGGAGGCGACATGATCGCTGTTGCAGACGACGCCCTGACGACCGCCGATGAGGTCCCCCTGTACGACGTGGTGGTGGTTGGTGGGGGGCCGGCCGGCGCCACGGCCGCGCACGAGCTGGCGGTGGCGGGGCGCCGCGTGCTGCTGCTGGACCGCGCGTGGCGGGTGAAGCCGTGCGGCGGGGCGGTGCCGCCGCAGCTGCTGCGCGACTTCGCGGTGCCGGAGTCGCTGCTGGTGGCGCGCATCGACACGGCGCGGATCATCTCGCCCACCTGGCGCACGGTGGACATCCCCGTGGGGGACGGGTTCGTGGGGATGGTGGACCGGGAGGTGTTCGACGAGTGGCTGCGGGTGCGGGCCGAACGGGCGGGGGTGGAACGGCGCATGGGGACGTTCACGCACTTCGGGCGGGACGCCGAGGGGACCGCGGTGCTCACCTACACCGAGGGGCGCTCGCGGCACGGGGCGGAGCGGCAGGTGCGGGCCCGCATGGTGGTGGGCGCCGACGGGGCGTTGTCGCCGGTGGCGCGCCAGTGCGTGCCGGGGGCCGACCAGGCGCGGCACGTCTTCGCCTATCACGAAATCATCCGCTCCCCCGCCCCGGGCGACGCGGCGTTCGGTGCGGCGCGGTGTGACGTGTACTACCAGGAGCCCCTGTCGCCGGACTTCTACGCGTGGGTGTTTCCGCACGGCGCCACGACCAGCGTGGGGACGGGGACGCTGCAGAAGGGGTTCGGCCTGAAGGAGGCGGTGGCGCGGCTGCGGCAGGACACCGGGCTGGACCAGGTGGAGACGTTGCGACGCGAGGGCGCGCCCATCCCGATCAAGCCGCTCCCCCGGTGGGACAACGGGCGCGACGTGGTGCTGGCGGGGGACGCCGCCGGGGTGGTGGCGCCGGCCAGCGGCGAGGGGATCTTCTACGCGATGACCGGGGGGCGCCTGGCGGCGCAGGCGGTGCAGGAGGCGCTGGCCACCGGCGACGGGAAGGCGCTGCGGCTGGCCCGGCGGCGCTTCATGCGGCTGCACGGCCCGGTGTTCACGGTGCTCGACATCATGCAGGCGTTCTGGTACCGCAACGACAACCGCCGCGAGCGGTTCGTGGCCATCTGCCGCGACCCGGACGTGCAGCAGCTGACGTTTGACGGGTACATGAACAAGCAGCTGGTGAAGGCCCGGCCGCTGGCGCACGTGCGGATCTTCTTCAAGAACCTCGCGCACCTCGCCGGGCTGGCCACGGCGTGACCCCTCCCGTTCCCCAGCCCCGCCCATGCTGATCTCGATCGCGGTCGATTTCCGGCACGCCGACGTGGCCACGCGCGAGCGCTTCCACCTGTCGGAGGAGCGCCTCACGCAGCTGTACCGCACGGCGCGGAACGACGTGGTGCGCGAGGCGGCGCTGATCACGACGTGCAACCGCACCGAGCTGTATGCGTGGGTGGACAGCGAGGAGGAGCCGGCGGTGCAGCGGGCGGTGCACCGGCTGGCGCTGCGGTGGATGCGGTCGCGCACCGACGGGGCCGACCTGTTGCGCACGGCCACGCAGCGGTGCGGCTACGACGCGGCGCGGCACGTGGTGCGGATCGCGGCCGGGCTGGAGTCGCAGGTGCTGGGGGACGGGCAGATCCTGGGGCAGCTGAAGGCGGCATACCTGCGCGCCTCGCGCGGGCACGTGACGGGGCCGGTGCTGCACCGGCTGTTCGAGACGGCGCTGCGGGCGGGGAAGCGGGTGTCCACCGAGACGGCGCTGACGGCGGGGCGGCAGTCGGTGGGAGCGGAGGCGGCGATCACGGCGGCACAGCGCTTCGGCAACCTGGCCAGCGCGCGGTGCGTGGTGGTGGGGGCGGGGACCACGGGGGCGCGGGCGGCCAAGCAGCTGGTGCGGCTGGGGGCGCGCGACCTGGTGATCGTGAACCGCACGTTGCCGCGCGCCGAGGAGCTGGCGGGGTTCGTGCACGGGCGGGCGGCGCTGCTGGACGCGGTGCACGTGGAGGTGGCGATGGCCGACGTGGTGATCGTGGCCACGGGGAGCCAGGAGCCGGTGGTGGAGGCCGCGGCGCTGCAGGCGGCGCGCTCGGCGTGCGCGGCGACGGGGTATCCGCTGCTGCTGATGGACCTGAGCGTGCCGCGCAACATCGACCCGCGGGTGGCCGAGGTGGCCGGGGTGACGCTGCTGGACCTGGACACGCTGCAGGCGCCGGTGCACCTGGCCGAGGAGATGCGGCGCGACGCGGTGCCGGCGGCGGAGGCGATCTGCGAGGCCGAGGTGTCGGCGTTCCTGGGGTGGGTGGCCACGATGCCCGCGCGCGAGGCGATCCGGCCGCTGCGCGAGGCGCTGCAGGACGTGGCCAAGCGCGAGGTCGCGTACGTGTTCAAGAATGACGAGGTGGCCGAGCGTGCCGCGTCGCGCATCGTGGCCAAGCTGCTGGCCGGCCCCATGGCCGCGCTGCGGCGGGCGGCGCAGCGCGGCGAGTCGCTGGATGCGCAGGCCATGATGCTGCTGGAGATGTTCACGGCGGAGCCGGGGCCCACGACGTACCCGGCGCACGCCACCCCAACCCCGCGGTCGTCCCCCGCCGTGCCGCCCCCCACGGGGGTGGTGCGCGCAGCGGGGGGGAACCCGACGCCCCATCATCCCTCGCGCTCGGCCATGCCGGCGCCCCCTCTCTCCTCGGAGCAGACCGCGTGACCTACACCCCGCCGGGCACCACGCCCGCCAATGACCTGCTCCTGCGGGCGCTCCGGCGCGAGCCAGTGGAGCGCCCGCCGGTGTGGATGATGCGGCAGGCCGGCCGCTACCTCCCCGAGTACCGGGCCGTGCGCGCCGGGAGCGACTTCCTGACCATGTGCCGGACGCCGGAGCTGGCCGTGGAAGTGACCCTGCAGCCCATCGACCTGGTGGGCGTGGACGCGGCGATCATCTTCAGCGACATCCTGGTGGTCCCCGAGGCGATGGGGATGGCCCTCACGCTGGACGAGGGGGTGGGGCCGCAGTTCCCGTCGCCCATCCGCTCGGCGGCCGACCTGGCGCGGCTGCACGCCGTGGACCCGGCGGAGCACCTGGGGTACGTGCTGGACGCGCTGCGCCTGTGCTCGCGGGAGTTGGCGGGACGGGTGCCGCTCATCGGCTTTGCGGGCGCCCCCTGGACGCTGGCGGCGTACATGGTGGAGGGGCGCGGCACCAAGCAGTTCGCGGTGGCCAAGCGGATGCTGTACGAACAGCCGGCCCTGGCCCATGCGCTGCTGGAGCGGCTGGCGGAGGCGGTGGGGGAGTATCTGGTGGCGCAGGTGGAGGCGGGCGCCCAGGTGGTGCAGCTGTTCGAGTCGTGGGCCGGGGCCCTGGGCCCCGAGCTGTTCCGCACCTTTGCGCTGCCGTATCTGGCGCGGGCCGCGCAGCGGGCGCGGCAGGCGGGGGTGCCGGTGATCGTGTTTGCGCCGGGTGCCGGCTGGGCACTGGGCGAGATTGCCGCAGCCACCCAGGCGGACGCCATCGGCGTGGACTGGCACACCGACGCGGCCGCGGCCCGGCGGCAGCTGGCGCCGTTTGGCGTGGCCATGCAGGGGAACCTGGATCCGTGCGCGCTGTATGGGCCGCCGGCCGAGATCCGGCGGCGCACGCACGCCATGATCCAGGCGTTCGGTCCCGTGGGCCATGTGGCCAACCTGGGGCACGGCATCCTCCCCGATGTGCCGCCCGCGCACGCGCGGGCCTTCGTGGACGCGGTCAAGGAATGGCAGTGGCCCGAGGCAGTCCTTGCGGGGAGCACTGGTGGCACCTCGGCGTTCGCGGGGGGCGCATGACGACCGCCGTGCGTCCCACCCCGTCGGCCGATGCCTTGGCCGCCCTCCCGCCGATGGCCGAGCGCCGGGCCCTGGCCACGCGCTGGATCGCCGGGCTGCATGACGAGATCACGTCGTTCTTTGGTCGGTTGGATGGCGGCGGCACCTTCGCCGAGGACCGGTGGGAACGCCCCGGCGGCGGCGGGGGGGTGGCCCGCGTGATGGCCGAAGGGGTGACCTTCGAGAAGGCGGGGATGAACCGGTCCGCGGTTCAGGGGGCGCTCCCGGAGCTGGCGGCGCGCCGTCTTGGGGGGCAGGGCGCCGCCGCCGGGGGCACCCACTTCTTTGCCACGGGCGTGTCGCTGGTGGTGCATCCGCGCAGCCCGATGGTGCCCACGGTGCACCTCAATGTGCGGTACTTCGAGCTGACCGACGAGGCGGGGAACCTCACCGACCTGTGGTACGGCGGAGGCACCGACCTCACCCCGTTCTATCCGCACGAGGAGGATGCGCGGCACTTTCACCGCACGCTGCGCTCCATGTGCGACCGGCACGCCCCCACGCTGTACCCTGCCTACAAGCAGTGGTGCGACGACTATTTCGTGAACGCGCACCGCGAGGGGGAGGCGCGTGGCGTCGGGGGGATCTTCTTTGACCACCTGCGCCCCGACGACACGGAGCACGGGCTGGGGCTGGAGGGGGTGCACGCCTTTGTGGGGGACGTGGCCCGCGTGCTGCGCACCGCCTATGAGCCGCTGGTGGCCCGGCGCCGCGACGAGCCGTATGGCGAGGCGGAGCGGGACTTCCAGCTGGTGCGCCGGGGGCGCTATGCCGAGTTCAACCTGGTGCACGACCGGGGGACGGTGTTCGGGCTGCAGACGCAGGCGCGGGTGGAGAGCGTGCTCATGAGCCTGCCGCCGCTGGCGCGCTGGCACTATGCGCCCCGGTATGCGGCCGGTTCGTTCGAAGCCCGCCTGGTCGCGATGCTGCGGCCGCGGGAGTGGGCGCCCCCCGACAGGGCGTAACGTGGGGGCGCTGGCAGAGGACGGACGCGCCATGACGCCGACCAATGAGGCGGAGGACCGCGGCCGCACGGTGGCGGTGGTGGGCGGGGGCATCACCGGTCTGGTGGCGGCCCACGCCCTGCACCGCCGTGGCGTGCGGGTGCGCCTGTTCGAGGCGGGAGAGCAGGTGGGCGGGGCCATTCGCACCACCCGTACCGAGGGGTTCCTGGCCGAGCATGGGCCGGGGGCCTTCCTCACGTCACCGGTGGCCGACGCCCTGGTGCGGGACCTGGGGCTGCTCCCCGCCGTGGTGGAGGCCAGCGCCACCGCGGCCCGCCGCTTTGTGGTGCGGGACGGCAGCATGGTGCCCTTCCCCATGGGACCCGTGTCCATGCTGACCACCCCGCTCCTCTCCCCCGCCGCCAAGCTGCGCGTGCTGATGGAGCCGCTGGTGCCCCCGCCCGGCGGGAACGGCGACGAGTCGGTCGCGGCGTTCGTGCGGCGGCGCCTCGGTCCCGAGGTGCTGGAGTACGCCGTGGACCCGTTCGTGGCCGCCATCTTTGCCGGGGACCCCGAGCAACTGAGCGTGCGGCATGCCTTCCCCCGGGTGGCGGAGCTGGAGGCGCAGCACGGGTCGCTCTCCCGGGGGCTCATGGCGTCGCTGCGCCGACGCCGCGGCCGGTCGGCCGTGGCGCCGGGGGCTGAGGAAGCGTCGGACGTGACCGCTCGGCCGCGGCTCATCTCCTTTGCCGACGGCATGCAGTCCCTCCCCGAGGCGCTCGCCGCCGCGCTGGGCGACGCGGTGCACTGCCGGTGCCCGGTGCGGCTGATGCACCGGCACGGAACCCGGTGGGCGCTGGAGGCGGGCGCCGAAGGGGCTACCACCACCCATGTGGTGGACGCCGTGGTCATGGCCACCCCCGCGCATGTGCTGTCGGCCATGGAACTCCCCGCCGAGCTGCGGCAGCTGTCGGCCCCGGTCGAGCAGGTGGAGTATCCGTCCATGAGCACGCTGGTGCTGGGGTTCATGCGCGACGAGGTGGCCCATCCGCTGGACGGGTACGGGGTGCTGGTCCCCTCGGCCGAGCGGCGGACGCTGCTGGGCGCGCTGTTCAGCTCCTCGCTGTTTCCGGGGCGCGCGCCGGAGGGCGAAGTGGCGATCAGCTGCTTCGTGGGAGGGGCCCGCGGGGGGGAGCGCGCCCGTGAGGGGACCGACCTGCTGGTGGAGCGGCTGCTGTACGAGCTGCGGACGCTGCTGGGGGTGGATGGGGAGCCCACGTTCGTGCACCACGTGTACTGGCCCCGGGCCATCCCCCAGTACACGGTGGGCTACCAGGCGGTGAAGGATGCGGCCACGGCCATGGAGACCCGCTTCCCGGGGCTGTACCTGGCCGGGAACTATCGGAACGGGGTAAGCGTGGGCGATTGCCTGGCCGAAGGGACGTTGGTGGCCGGACGAGTGGCGCAGTTCCTGGGGCGGCCCCTGTAGGGGATGGCGTCCGGGGTGCGGTCGGCCGCCGGGATTGCCCGCGGCGCGATGGCCCCCTAGGATGCGCGCATGATGCCGCACGCAGCGCCCCCAATGGAGCCGTTGGACCTGCTGGCCATCGCCCCGCACCCCGATGATGCCGAGCTGACCTGTGGCGGCACGTTGATTCGTGCGGTGGACGCCGGACACCGGGTGGGGGTGCTGGACCTGACCGCTGGAGAGATGGGCACCCGCGGGACGGTCGCGCTGCGGGCGGCGGAAGCGGCGGCGGCCGCGCGCATCCTGGGGGTGTGCATCCGTGAGAACCTCGGGCTCCCGGATGCGGGGATCGAGAACGACCAGGCGTCGCGCGAGCGTCTGGTCCACCGGCTGCGGGCGCTGCGCCCACGGGTGGTGATCCTCCCGGCCCCCCGCGGGCGCCACCCCGACCACCGCCGCGCGGCCGAACTGGCCCGTGACGCCTGCTTCCTGGCCGGGCTGGCCCGCTATGCCCCCGGGGAGCACCCGGCGTTCCGACCGGTCAAGCTGCTGCATGCGATGGCCTATCGCGAGGATGCGGTGTCCCCCACGTTCGTGGTGGACATCACCGACCAGTTCGCGCGCAAGCTCGCGGCCATCGCCTGCTATGCCTCGCAGTTCGGGGGGCTCACGCAGGCGGGCGAGGTGTACCCCAACGGGGAGCCGCTGGCCGACATCGTGACCCACCAGGCGGCCCACTACGGGGCCCGCATCCGCTGCCGCTACGGCGAACCGTTCTTCACCGAGGAGACGATGCGCGTGGACGACGTGACCACGCTGGCCGTCTCCACCTTCTGATCCCGGCCATGACCGACCACTCGCACGCCGGCAGCGGCGTGGACTATGCGGGCTACCTCCACCTGCCTGCGCTGCTGTCGCTGCAGCACCCCCTGTCCACCCCGGAGCACCCCGACGAGCTGCTGTTCATCGTCGTGCACCAGGCCAGCGAACTGTGGTTCAAGGTGCTGCGGCACGAGATGGACGCGCTGATCACGGCGCTGGAGGCGTTCGACACCATGCGCGCGCTGCTGGCCGTGCAGCGGATCAACGTGCTCACCGAAATCGTGGCGCAGCAGCTCACGGCGCTGGACACGTTGCCGCCGCAGCGGTTTGCGCAGTTCCGGGGGTACCTGGGGGCGTCCAGCGGGTCGCAGAGCGCGCAGTTCCGCGCCATCGAGGCCACGGCCGGGCTGCGCGACCCGCACTTCCTGGCGGCCATCCGCGAGCACGGGGAGCCCCCGGCCGAGGTGGAGGCGGCGCTGGCGCGCCCCACGCTGCAGGCGCTGGTGCTGGCGCTGCTGGCGCACCACGACGTGCCACTGGTGTCGCTGTACATGGGCCCCGACCCCACGCCGCTCTTCCTGCTGGTGGAGGGGCTGCTGGAGTTCGAGCAGCGCTTCGTCCGCTGGCGGTTCCTGCACGTGCAGCTGGTGGAACGGATCATCGGTCCCGGCACCGGAGGGACCGGCGGGACGCTGGGCGCCAAGTACCTGATGCGCACCACCAACCACCGGTTCTTCCCGGAGCTGTGGGCGGTGCGGTCGCAGTTCTACGGCGCGCACTGAGGGGCCCGGATGCCGGTGGCCCGCCCCGCCACGCGCCTGGCGGACGGCACCTGGGATGTGACGGTGCCGTTGGCGCCCGACACGCCCCCGTGGCCGGGTGACGTCCCCTTTGGCTGCGGCTGGAGCTGCCGCCGGGAATCGGGGGCCAGCGTGAACCTGGGGGTGTTCACCCACAGCCCGCATGTGGGGACGCACGCGGACGCCCCGCTGCATGTGGAGTCGGGGTGGCCGGCCAGCGAGGCGTTGCCGCCGTCGGTGTTCGTGGGGCCGTGTCGGGTGGTGGCGCTTCCCGCCGACTACCCGGTGACGGTGCCCGTGTCGGTGGCCACCCTGGTGCCGCTGCTGGGGCCGGGTGCGGTCACGCGGGTGCTGCTCCGCACGGGACACACCGTGGCGCACGGCGCCTTCCCCGACGCGTGGCCGGTGCTCACGGTGGAGGCGGCCGAGTGGCTGGTGGGGCGCGGGCTGCGGCTGTGGGGAAGCGACACCCCCAGCGCCGACCACCGCAGCAGCCAGACCCTGCCCGTGCACCATGCGCTGTTTGCGGGCGGCGCGTATGTGCTGGAAAACCTGGCGTTGGACGGCGTCCCGCCCGGGGGGTACGACCTGCTGGCCGCGCCCCTGCTGATCCACGGGGCGGATGCCGCCCCGGTGCGGGCCCTCCTGCGCCCCCCTACATTTCGCGCGTGATCCGCCCGCCCCGCCTCCGCCCCCTCTCGCCCCTTGGACCGGGATGACCACCCCCGTCTATCTCGACCATGCCGCCACCACGCCCGTGCGCGAGGAAGTGGTGGCGGCGATGACCCCCTACTTCGGCCGCTGCTTCGGCAATCCGTCCAGCGTGCACGCGTGGGGGCGCGAGGCGCGGGTGGCGCTGGACGAGGCGCGTGAGCGGCTGGCCACCTGCCTGGGGGCGCATGCCGACGAGCTGTGCTTCACCTCCGGCGGGACGGAGGCGGACAACCTGGCGGTGTTGGGGGTGTTCCGGGCGCGGCAGGGCGAGGGGCGGACGGCGGTGGTGACCACGCCCATCGAGCACAAGGCGGTGCTGGCGGCGGCCCACCAGGCGGCCCACGAAGGTGGTGAGGAGCGGCTGGTCCCCGTCTGTGGCAGCGGCCGCGTGGACGCGGTGGCGTACGAGCGCGCCATGGATGACCGCGTGGCGGTGGCCAGCGTGATGTGGGTGAACAACGAGACGGGCGTGGTGCAGGAGATCCCCGCGCTTGGCGCGACCGCCCGTGCGGCGGGGGCGGTGTTCCACACCGACGCCGTGCAGGCCTTTGGCAAGGTGGCCATCGACCTGCGCACGCTGCCGGTGGACCTGCTCAGCCTATCGGGGCACAAGCTGGGGGCGCCCAAGGGGGTCGGCGCCCTGTACATCCGTCGGGGCACGCCACTGGCTCCGCTGTTTCACGGGGGATCGCAGGACCGCGGGCGCCGTCCGGGCACCGAAAACGTGGCCTACGCCGTGGGGTTGGCCACCGCAGCGGAGCTCACCCTGACCGAGCATGCCCAGGAGCAGGCGCGCCTCATGGCGCTGCGCGACCGGCTGGAAGCGGCGCTGCGCGCGCAGGTGCCGGACGCGGTCATCCACGGGGCCGACGCGCCACGGGCACCGCACATCGTGAACGTGTCCATCCCGGGGGCCAACAGCGAGGCGCTGCTGATGGCGCTGGACCTGCGCGGCATCGCGGCCAGCGCGGGGTCGGCCTGCCAGAGCGGGTCGGTGTCCGCCTCCCACGTGCTCTCCGCCATGGCCGTGCCCGCGTCGCTGGCGCACAGCGCCCTGCGCCTGTCGTTGGGCGCCCTGAGCGGCGAGGCCGGGGTGGACCGGGCGGCAGAGGTCCTGGGGATGCTGGCGCGGAAGGCGCGCGGCGCGGCCTGAGCGACGGGCTCGGCGCATGTCCCACACCCCCCCATGGGGACCGGCGGCTGGTGAGCGGGTGCTGGTGGCGATGTCCGGGGGGGTGGACTCCTCGGTGGCCGCCGCCCTGCTGGTGGAGGCCGGCTGCGAGGTGGTGGGGGTGACGATGAAGCTGCATCAGGACGGCAGCGACCTCCCCGACCGTCCCTGCTGTTCGCTGGACGCCACCAGCGATGCGCGCCGCGTGTGCCAGGCGCTGGGGATCCCGCACTACGTGGCCAACCTCGTGGACCGTTTCTCCGAGGACGTGCTGGCGGACTTCGTGGCCGAGTATGCGCGCGGGCGCACGCCGATTCCCTGCGTGCGGTGCAACACCTTCACCAAGTTCCGGGACCTGCTGCGCACGGCCGACGAGATCGACGCGCGGTGGCTGGCCACGGGGCACTACGCGCAGATGGGGTGGCACCGGGGCGCGCGGGCGCTGTTGCGCGGTGCCGATGCGGCCAAGGACCAGGGGTACTTTCTCTGGGGGATGGACCGTGCGGTGCTGCCGCGGCTGGTGCTCCCGGTGGGAGGGCTCAGCAAGGCCGACACGCGCGCCATGGCGCGCCGGCTGGGGGTGCGCACCGCGGAAAAGCCCGAAAGCCAGGACATCTGCTTCGTGCCTGACGGCGATCATGTGCGCGTGCTGGAGGAGCACCTTGGGCCGGAGGCGCCTTCGTTGCGCCCCGGCCCGTTGCGGCTGCAGGACGGCACGGTGGTGGGCGAGCACGGCGGCTTTGCGCGCTACACCATCGGCCAGCGCAAGGGGCTGCCCGGAGGCTTTGCCGAGCCGATGTTCGTGGTGGCCATCCATCCGGAGGAGCGCGCCGTGGTGATCGGCCCGCGCGATGCGCTGCTGGGGCGGGCGGTGGAGGCCCGGTCGATCAACTGGCTGGCCGATGCCCCTGCCGTGGGGGATGCGGTGCAGGTGCAGCTGCGGCACCGCGCGCGCGCAACGGCCGCCACCGTGGTGGAAGCGGCCGCCGACCGCCTGCGACTGACGCTGGACGAGCCGGTGCTGGCGGTGGCGCCCGGACAGTCCGTGGTGGTCTTTGACGGCCCGGTGGTGCTGGGGGGCGGGGTCATCGAGCACGGGGATGCCCCCTCCCCCGTGTCGGGGGCGTACGCGCGCGGCGGCCAGCGACGGGCGGGACTCCCCATCCTGGCCACCTGACCGCCTCAGTACTTGAGTCCTGCGGCCTCGGCAAATTCCCGCATGGCGCGTTCCTGC
>JBILKP010000071.1:0-12231 GCA_044376625.1 Gemmatimonas sp.
GGCTGGGGGTGCCCACGGGGTTCCGGCTGACGGTCACCGAGGTGACGGGCGCGGCGGGGGCGGGCTTCGTGGTGGCGCGGTGCGGCGACATCATGACCATGCCCGGGCTGGGGGCGGTGCCGGCGGCCACGCGCATGCGCCTGGCCGCGGACGGCACGGCGGAGGGGTTGTCGTAGGCGCTGGCGCCCATGCGGCCCAAGGGGGCCCAAGGGGGCCGGATTACCCGCGCGTCACCTGGGCGGTGCCGCGCGTGGCGTCGGTGACCGCGCGCACGAGGGCGTCCACCCGGTCGCGCGGCACCGCCAGCAGGTAGGTGGCCTCGGCCGCGAAGGCCTCCTCGCGCACCACCGCCTCGTGCAGCGTCCACAGGGGCTGCACGGCGCCGATGGCGGCGTACCCCACCCGCACCGTGAGCGCCACGGCGTCCACGCGATCGCGGCGCGGCAGCGTGGCCAGCGCCTCCTGCACCGCGCCGCCGTAGGCCTTCACCAACCCGCCGGTCCCCAGCTTGGTGCCGCCATAGTAGCGGGTGACCACCGCCACCACGTCTCCCACGCCGCCGTGCAGCAGCACGGTGAGCATGGGGCGGCCGGCGGTGCCGTGCGGCTCGCCGTCATCGCTCATCCCCACCTGCCCGGTGCTCCCGGGCGGGCCCACGACATACGCCCAGCAGTGGTGCGTGGCGTCGGGGAACTCCTCGCGCACCGCGCGCAGCACCGCCTGCGCGTCGGCCACGGTGGGCGCGGGGGCCACCGTGGCGAGGAAGCGGCTGCGGTCGATCACCTGTGCCACGCGGTGCGCAGCGGCGGGGACCGGGTAGCGCACGTGCCGCGCGGGGGGAGGCGTGGGGTCAGGCGTAGGGGCTGTCGTCGCGGCGCGGCGCGGCGGGCGCCGGGCGACGGGGCCCCTGCGCGGGACGCCCCGATCCCTGCGGCGGGCGTCCCCCGGCAGACCGGGGGCCGGACGCCGAGGGGGCCGGGCGCGCGCCGGCCGGGCGGGCGCCGTCCGACCGCCCTCCGCCGCCCGGTCCCCGCGCCGCCTTGCGCGCCGCCGCGTCCGCCTGCCGCGCCGCCTCGGCCGCCTGCGCCGCCGCGCGCCGCTGGGCCTTCTCGGCCGCGCGCGCGCGGTCCTCGGCCTTCCGCTTGCGGATCTCCGCGATGCGCTCGGCCAGCGGCACCTCCAGCTTCTCCTGCGGCCGCGCGGTGTAGTCGAAGTCCGGCACCGTCACCCGCGGCAGCGCGCGCTTGATGGCGCGCTCGATCGCCTTGAGGTCGGCCTCCTCGTCGGGGGCCACGAAGGTGAACGCCTCCCCCGTGGCCTCCGCGCGCGCCGTGCGCCCCACGCGGTGGATGTAGTCCTCCGGCACCGCCGGCACGTCGAAGTTCACCACGTGCTCCAGCGCCTCCACGTCGATCCCGCGCGCGGCGATGTCCGTGGCCACCAGCACCTGGTACTGCCCATCCTTGAAGCCGGCCAGCGCCTGCGTCCGCTGCGCCTGCGACCGGTTGCCGTGGATGCGCTCCGCCTTGATGCCGGCGGTGACCAGCTGCGACGCCAGGCGGTTGGCGCGGTGCTTGGTGCGCGTGAACACCAGCGCCCGCGGCATGTCGCCCCGCTTGAGCAGCGCCACCAGCAGCTGGCTCTTGAGCTCCGACGCCACGGGATACACCGCCTGCGTGATCCCCGTGGCCGGCGCGGCCTGCCGCTGCACGTTGATCTGCACCGGGTCCTTCAGCAGCTCGCGCGCCAGCTGCCCGATGGCCGGCGGCATGGTGGCGCTGAAGAACAGCGTCTGCCGCGCCCGCTGCGGCAGGTGGCGCAGCACGCGCTTGATGTCGGGGAGGAACCCCATGTCCAGCATGCGGTCGGCCTCGTCGAAGACGAGCACCTCCAGCTGGTCCAGCCGGCCGTAGGGCTGCCCGAAGTGGTCCAGCAGGCGCCCCGGGGTGGCCACCATCACGTCCACACCGCGGCGGAACGCCGCCTCCTGCGGCCCCATCCCCACGCCGCCGAACACGGCGGCGCCGGTGAGGCGCGTGGTCTTCCCCGCCACATCCTCCAGGCTCTCGTGGATCTGCGCCGCCAGCTCGCGCGTGGGGGAGAGCACCAGCGCGCGCGTCCCCTTGCCGGGGGTGGTGAGCAGGCGGTGCAGGATGGGCAGGAGGAAGCCGTAGGTCTTCCCGCTGCCGGTCATCGCGCACGCCAGCAGGTCGCGCCCCGCCATGGCGGGGGGAATGGCGTCGCGCTGGATGGGGGTGGGCTTCTGGAAGCCGAGGGCGTCAAGCCCCTGCAGCAGCGCGGGGTGCAGGGCGAGCCCCGCGAAGGTCGTCGAATCGTCGGACATCCCGAATACTAGCGGGGCGGCGGGTCGACTTGACCCCCCGCCCCGCGATTCGCCCCGGACGGACGCGGCGCGCGCTACCCCGTGGGGGCCAGCTCCTCGCCGGGGTTCACGAAGCGATCCTCCTCCAGCCGGTGCTGCCGGTCGTACAGGTCGCGGTAGCGCCCGCCCAGCGCCAGCAGCTCGGCGTGCGTGCCGCGCTCCACGATGGCGCCGCGCTCCAGCACCAGGATCTGGTCGGCGCTGGTGATGGTGGAGAGGCGGTGGGCGATGACGAACGTGGTGCGCCCCGCGCGCAGCCGCCGCAGCCCCTCCTGGATGAGGTGCTCGCTCTCCGAGTCCAGCGACGAGGTCGCCTCGTCCAGGATGAGCACGCGCGGGTCGGCCAGGATCGCGCGCGCGATCGCCACGCGCTGCCGCTGCCCGCCGGAGAGCTTCACCCCCCGCTCCCCCACGATGGTCTCGTATCCCTGCGGGAAGCCGCGGATGAAGTCGTGCGCGTTGGCCACCCGCGCCACCGCCTCCACCTCCGCGTCGGTCGCGCCGGGCTTGGTGAAGGCGATGTTCTCCTTCACCGTGCCGTCGAAGAGGAAGTTGTCCTGCAGCACCACCCCCAGGTGGCGCCGGTACTCGCGCAGCCGGAGGTCGGCCACCGCGGCCCCGTCCACGAGCACCCGCCCGGCCTGCGGCTGCGCGAACGCCATGATGAGCGAGATGAGCGTGCTCTTGCCGCTGCCGCTGCTCCCCACCAGCGCGGTGGTGGTCCCCGCCGGCGCGGTGAAGGTCACGTCGCGCAGCACCGGCACCCCGGCCTCGTACTCGAACGACACGTGGTCGAACTCCACCTGCCCCGCCACCGCGGGGACGGGGCGCTTCTGCGCGTCCTCCTGGTCCTCGGTGGCCATGTCCCGCAGCTCGCGGATGCGGTCCAGCCCGGCGAACGCCTCGGTGAGCTGCGTGCCGATGTTGGCGATCTGCACCAGCGGCGCCGCCACCATGCCGATGAACAGCACGAAGGTGAACAGCTCGCCGGTGGTCATGCGGCCGGCCACCACGTCGCGCCCCCCCACCAGCATGATGAGCACGCCGATCACCCCCACCACCGCCGTCCCCAGCGCGCCGGTGGCCGAGGTGCCGGTGATGGTCCTGGCGATGTTGGCGAACAGCCGCTGCACCCCCTCGCGGAACACCGCCGTCTCGCGCGCCTCGGCCGTGTACACCTTGATCAGCCGGATCCCCCCCAGCGTCTCGGTGAGGCGCCCCGTCACCTCGGCGGTGATCTGCCCCCGCTCGCGGAACACCGGGCGCAGCCGCCGGAAGGCCACCGACATCCCGCCGGCGAACGCGCCGAGGAACACCACCGTCCCCAGCGTGAGCCGCCAGTTGAGCGAGACCAGCACCCCCACCGCCACCGCCGCCGTCAGCAGCCCGCCGGTGAGCTGGATGAGCCCGGTGCCGATGAGGTTGCGGATCCCCTCGGGGTCGTTCATGACGCGCGACACCAGCGTGCCGCTCTTGGTGCTGTCGAAGTAGCGCACCGGCAGGCGGATGAGGTGCGCCTGCACCTCCTCGCGCAGCCGCGCGATGGCCTGCTGCGCGGCCACGCTCACCACCTGCGACAGCGCGAAGCTGGTGACGGCGTTGACCAGCGTGGCGGCGCCGCCGATGAGCGCGATGCGGGTGAGGAGCGCGAGGTCGCGGCTGGGGAGCACCTCGTCGATCACGTACTTGGGGGCGTACGGCAGCACCAGCCCGGCGGCGCGGCTCACCAGCATGAGGACCAGCCCGATGGCGACGGAACGGCGGTGCTCCCAGATGAGCGCGCGCGCCTCGCCCCAGGCGCGCTTCGTGTCGTACTTCGGCTTCTTCGCGGTGGTCGGTGGGGTCATCCCCGCAATCTACGCGGGCGGCGCCCCCCCGGCCGGGGTATATTCCCCTCCGTCCCGTCCCCCGCGGCACGGGCGCCCCGGATCCCCCGGCGCTCCCGGCCGCCCCGCACGCGCCCCATGCTCCTCCCCTCCCCCGACCCCGAGATCCTTGCCCGGGTCGAGGTGCTGGCCGACCTCGAGCCCGACGTGGCGCAGCTCATGGCCACGCACGAGGCCAAGCGCATCCTGTGGTTCCCCTCGGAGCTGCTGGCCCCCGAGCCCGACACCGACCCCGACGCGTGGGTGAAGCAGCTGCGCGAGCGCGCCCGCGGGATCAGCCTCCCCGCCCGCGTGGCGCTGGCGCTCAACACCCTCACCGAAGAGGGGCTCCCGCACTTCCACCGCCTCCTGGCCACCTACCTGGGGGGCGACACCTTCTGGGCCCGGTGGAACAACCTCTGGACCGCGGAGGAGGACCGCCACGGCGCCGTGCTGCACGACTACATGCACGACTCGCGCATCCTGGACAACCCGGTGCTGGAGCGGATGCAGTTCGAGTACCTCAAGGCGGGGTTCGAGCCCACCTGGGACAAGGACCCCTACCGCGTGTTCGTGTACACCTCGCTGCAGGAGCGCGCCACGCAGGTGAGCCACGCCAACACCGGGAAGCTGGCCGGGGAGTACGAGCCGCTCATCGGCACCGTGCTGGCGAACGTGGCCAAGGAGGAGGCGCGCCACTACGTGTTCTACCGCGAGGTGTTCGCGCGCGTCCTCCAGCGCGACCCCAACCGCGCCCTCGAGTCGGCGGCGCAGATCATGCCCAGCATCGACATGCCCGGCATCAACATGCCGCACTTCCGCGACATGGCCGACGTGATCCGCCGCGCCGGCATCTACGGCCCGCGCGACTACATCCGGATCGTGGAGGACCTGGTGAAGTTCTGGGCCATCGACAAGCTCGAGGGGCTGAGCGAGGCCGGGCGCAAGGCGCAGGAGCGGATCCTGGCCATCACCGCGCGCCTCGAACGGGTGGCCGACGCCATGGAGTCGCGCACGCGCGCCAAGACCTTCTCCTTCCCCGTCGCCTTCGCCCGCGAGTTCGCGATGGAGTGACGGTGGCGTGAGGCGGCCGGCCGGCGACCGGGCGCTGTCGCCCCGGTTGCCGGCCGCCCCGGGGGCTAGGGCGTCCGCCCCAGCCCCTGCACCAGCTGGTCGGGGTAGTCGCCGAACAGCCCGTCCACCCCCAGCGCGGCCAGCTCGCGCACCTCGGCCAGCGGGTCGCCGCGGTAGCGCGGCGCCAGGAAGGCCGCTTCGGGGCGCAGCGTCCACGCGTGCACCATCAGCCCCGCCGCATGCGCGTCGCGCACCAGCGCGGTGGGCGCCGCGTCCGGGGCGCCCCCCACCAGCATCCGGGTGTGCACCCCCACGGCGTCGGCAAAGGCCGCCACCTCCCGCAGCCCCGCCGGCGTGACCCACTCGGCCCCGGTGCGCCGGTCCCCCAGCAGCTGCCGGTCGTACGGCGCCTCCCCCCCCGCCAGCAGCAGCACCAGCGGCACCCGCGTCTGGCGGCGCAGCGCCTGCAGGTTCCCCACCTCGAAGCTCTGGATGAACACCGGCGCGTCGGCCCGGTCCAGCCCCCGCGCACGGAGCGCCGCCAGCAGCGGCGGCTCCAGCGGCAGCCCGATGCCGCGGAAGTGCGTCGGGTGCTTGGTCTCCGGGTACACCCCCACCGGCCGGCCGCGCTGCCGCCCCAGCGCATCGGCCAGCGCCAGCACCTCGTCGAAGGTGGGGATCACCTCCTCCCCGTCGTGCGCGTGCGACCGGAACGCCAGCCGCTCGCGCGCGCGGAGCGTGCGCAGCTCGGCCAGCGTGAAGTCCTCGGTGAACCACCCGGTCACCGGCGTCCCGTCGATCACCGCCGTGCGGCGGCGATCGGGGAAGCGCTCGGCCACGTCGGTGGTGCCCCCGATCTCGTTCTCGTGCCGCGCCACCAGCACGCCGTCCTTGGTGATGACCAGGTCGGGCTCGATGAAGTCGGCGCCCATGGCCACCGCCAGCGCGTAGGCCGCCAGCGTGTGTTCGGGGCGGTGCCCGCTGGCGCCGCGGTGCGCGATGACGATGGGCGTGGGGAACATGGCGGCCGGGCGGACGGAGACGGGCGCCGGGGCGCGGCGGGCGCACCCGCCGGCCAGGGCGGCGAGGGCGGCGGCCGCCAGGGCCACGGAGGCGAGGGCGCGGGCCGCGGCCCGCGCACGGGAGATGGCACGCATGCGGCAAGTGTACCCTCGCCACGCACCGGGCGCTGCCCCTAGTTTGAGGGCATGCGCACCGCCCCCGCTCCGCTCCTCGACGCCATGCGCCGCCGCAACGCGCGGCAGGTGGCCGAGTTGCTGGCCGCCGACCCCGCGCTGGCGCTGGCGCGCGCCGCCGGCGGCGAGACGCTGGTGTTGCACGCCTGTTACCTGGGGGCGCCGGAGCTGGTGCCGGTGCTGCTGGCCGGCCGCGCGCCGGACGCCTGCGAGGCCGCGGCGCTGGGCGACGTGGCCGCGCTGCGCACCGCGCTGGAGGACGACGACGACGCCCGCGTGCGCCGCAGCAGCGACGGGTGGACCCCGCTGCACCTGGCCGCCTTCTTCGGGCGCGACGAGGCCGCGGCGCTGCTCATCGACCACGGCGCGCCGATCAACGGCCACGCCACCAACGCCACGCGCAACACCCCCCTGCACGCCGCCCTGGCGGGGGCGGTGAGCGCCACGCTGGTGCGCCGGCTGGTCATGGCGGGCGCGTCGGTGACCGCCCGCGACGCGCACGGCGCCACGCCGCTGCACCTGGCCGCCTCGCGCGGCGCCGAGCCCCTGTGCGACCTGCTGCTGGCGCGTGGCGCCGACCCCGGCGCGCGCACGGCCGAGGGCGCCACCCCGGGGCAGATGGCCACCGACCGAGGCTTCCCCGCGCTGGGGGAACGGCTGGAGCCGCCGGCACCCTAGGCGCGCCGGGTGCGCGCCTCCGCTCAGCGCCCCGGGAACCGCTTCACCACCGCCTGCACCGCCTCCCGAAGGTTGCGCTGGAACTCCGCCGGGTCGTCGCTGGTGCGCGCCACCCCGCGCCCCCGCCACACCAGCTCATTGGTGCGCGCGTCGATCACGTCGATGACCACCGTCCCCTCGGTGTAGTACGTCGTGGCCGTCGCCGGTCCCGGCGTGCGCCACGGCCCCCACCAGCGCCCCCGGTAGCCGTAGTCCCACAGCTCGATGTCCAGCTTCTCCCGGCTGCTGGCGTAGTAGGCCACGGTGAACGTGGGGGCCACGTCGTCCAGCGCGTAGCCGCGCGCGATGAGGGCGTCGGCGATGTTGGTGCGCAGCGCGCGGCTGGTGATCGAGTTCACCAGCATCAGGTCATCCGGCGCCCCGCCCCGCCCGTCACGCCGCGGCGGCGGCGTGAGGATCTGGAAGGTGCGGAACTCCCCGAAGCGCACGCCCGGGGCCGCCTGCGTGGTCACCCGCACGCGCCCTCCGCACCCCCCCGCCAGCAGCGCGGCGGCGAGCACGGCCGCCGCCCCCAACCGCACCCATCCCCCCGCGCGATTCGTGTCCTGGTGCATCCGCTCCCTCCCGTGTGGTGCACCGGAGCCGGCGCGGGGCGTTCCCGACCGGCCGATGCACCTCCCGCAGGGCCGCGGGTTCGGGGCCAGCCGGTGTCGGGCACCCCCTGACGCCACGAGGGGCGCCCCGCCATCGGGACGCCCCTCGTGCCGGCCTGGACGACCGCGTTCAGCGCCCGGGCTCGCGCCCCGGCTCGTCGTCGTCCACGCCGAAGAAGCCGCCGCCCCCCTCGCCGCCACTCACCCGCTCGAGGCGCAGCGTGGTGGTGACCGTCTGCCCGCCGACGATGAGGGTGACCTTGTAATCACCGGTCCCCATGAGGACGGTCTGCGGCCCGCGCCCGCCGCGGCCGCCCCCCATGCCGGGGAACAGCCCCAACGCCGCGAAGTCCTCGCCCAGCGCGTCACGCAGCGGGCCAAAGGCGGCCATCATCTCCGCCGGGCCGGCGCCGGCCCCGCCCGCACCGCCGCGGCCACCCCCACCGGCGCCGCCACGGCCACCCCCCCCCGCGCCCCCGCGGCCACCGGCCGCTGCGCCGCCCGTGGGGAAGCTGGGCACCGGGGTGGTCTCCCCGGGGCGCTCCGCAAAGCCGCCAGCACCGCCGCCCCCGCCAAACCCACCGCCGAAACCGCCGCCTCCCCCCAGCATCGCCATCATCTGGGCGGGCGGCTGCCCGGTCTGCGCCGCGGTGCGGATCATGGCCAGCATCGGCGCCGGCACCGCCCCCGCCTTCTCCAGCGAGTCCAGCGCCCGCGCCACCCGCACCGCCTGGTTCACGCTGTCCCGGCGCTGCGACGGCGAGAGCGGCGGCGGCGGTGCGGCCGCGCGCGGCCCCCGCATGTCCCACACCACCTGGTGCAGCCCCGCGCGGGCCGGGCCCGTGAGCGTCCGCAGCGTGTCGCCGGCGGCGTCCTGGATCACCAGCCGCGCCTGCCCCGGCGCCCCTTCGGCCACGTGGTACCACAGCGTCGCCCCGTACGCGGGGCTGGGCGCCGCAAACACCCCCTGCCCGGGGTTCCCCCCGTTCACCGGCGCCTCCCCCCACTGGTGCGCCACCCGCGGGGTGAACACCGCGGCCTTGGCCGCGCGCACCGCCGGCGTGAGCTGCTGCAGCGGCGTGATGTCCACGATCCAGATGCTCCGCCCGTGCGTCCCGGCGATCAGCTCGCCGTCGCGCTCGTGGATGAGCAGGTCGTGCACCGGCACCGTGGGGAGCCCGGCCATGAATCGCTTCCAGGTGGCGCCGCGATCGAGCGAGACGTACGCCCCCACGTCGGTCCCCAGGAACAGCAGGTCGCGGTTCTTCGGGTCCTCGCGGATCACGTGCACGAAGTCCGCGTGCCCGCGCGGCAGCGTGGCCGCCAGCGACGCGAAGGTGCGCCCCCCGTCGCGCGTGGCGTACACGTACGGCGTGTAGTCGTCGCGGCGGTGGTTGTCGAAGGTCACGTAGAACGCCGCCGTGTCGACGTGCGACGGCTCGAGGCGCGACACGTAGCTCCCCGCCGGGAGCCCGGGGAACCGCCCGGTGAGCTCCTCCCACGCGGCCCCGTCATTGCGCGTCACCCACACCCGCCCGTCGTCGGTGCCGGCGTACAGCAGCCCCGGGCGCACGGGCGACTCGTTGAGCGACACCACCGTGCCGAAGGTCTCCGCCCCGGTCACGTCGGGGGTGATCCCCCCCGTGGTGCGCAGCGCCACGTGCAGCTTGGCCGAGTCGGCGTACGACAGCTCGGGGGAGATGGGGAACATCTCGTCGCCGTGCTTGACGCTCTTGAGCACGCGGTTGGCGCCGAAGTACAGCGTGGCCGGGTTGTGCCGGCTGATGAGGTACGGCGTGTTCCAGTTCCACCGCAGCGACCACGCCACCGAGTCGGCGCGCTGCCGCGCGCGGAACGCCGCGATGGCCTTCTTCTGGGCCGTGGTCTGCTTCTGGGTGGTGTCGGGCCACGCGGCGGCGATGGAGTCGCTCCACGCCAGGTAGCCGCTCTCGCGCCAGGTGGGCTTGCGCAGCGCCGTCCGCTCGCCCGTGGAGAAGCGCAGGCGCCCCATGTTCCCCCCCTGCGACGTGGAGTAGAGCAGGTCGGGGTCGGTGGGGTCCTGGTTGGTCACGAAGCCGTCGCCGCCCCCCACATTGTGCCACATGGCGTTGGTCACCGGCCCCTGCTTGCGGCGGCTGGGGCCGCACCACGAGCCGTTGTCCTGCAGTCCGCCGCACACGCGGTAGGGCACGGCGTTGTCGGCGGAGATGTTGTAGAACTGCCCCAGCGCCACGCTGTTGGGGAAGTGCCAGTTGCCGCCGCGGTCCATCGACACGCCGATGCCGCCGTCATTCCCCACCACGATGCGCTGCCCGTCCTTCGGGTCGATCCACATGGCGTGATGGTCCACATGGATCCCCTGCGTGGTGTTCCCCGCGGTCTTCCCGCCGTCGCTGGAGAACTTGACCGGCGTGGACGACCAGTACACGCGGTTCTCGTCGGTGGGGTCGACGCGCACCTGCGAATAGTAGAAGGGGCGCGTGTTCTCGGGGTTCATGTACGCCCAGGTGGCGCCGCCGTCGGCCGAGCGGTACAGGCCGCTGGGGCGCCGGGCGGGGGCCCGGGCGGGTTCCTTCACCGCGTTGGGGGCGGTGTCGGCCTCCACCTGGGTGTACATCACCTGCGGGTTGGAGCGCGCGATGGCGATCTCGATGCGCCCCTTGGGGGTGGCGGGGAAGCCGCCGCCCGCGACCTCGCTCCACGTCTCGCCACCGTCGGTGCTCTTCCACAGCGCCGAGCCGGGGCCGCCGGAGGACAGGAAGTACGGGCCGCGCACCCGCTGGTAGCTGGAGGCGAACAGCACGCTGGGGTTGGTGGGGTGCACCTGCACGTCCACGAAGCCCGTCTGCGCGTTGATGAACTTCACCAGCCGCCAGGTGGCGCCGCCGTCGGTGCTCTTGTACAGCCCGCGCTCGGGGTTGGGGCCCCAGGCGTGCCCCAGCGCCGCCACCCACACGGTGTTGGGGTCGGTGGGGTGCACCTGGATGCGCCCGATGTGCCGCGTTTCGGCCAGCCCGAGGAAGCGCCAGCTCTTCCCGCCGTCGGTGCTCTTGTAGAGGCCGCCGCCCGGGGAGATGGAGTTGCGCGAGTTGGGCTCGCCGGTGCCCCAGTACACCACATTGGTGTCGGAGGGGGCGATGGCCAGGTCGCCGCCGGAGGCCACGCGCGCAGTGTCCAGCACGGCCCGCCAGGTGAGGCCGTTGTTCGTGGACTTCCACACGCCGCCGGCCGCGGTGGACATGTACAGCGTCTTCGACGGCGAGGGGATCCCTTCGACGTCGACGATGCGCCCCATCATGTTGGCGGGGCCGATGTTGCGCCAGCGCAGCGCGCCAAGGAGCGCGTCCTCGGGGGACGCGGCGGCGGGCGCCGCCGCCGGCGGCTGGGCGGTCAGCGGGGCCGCCAGGAGCACGGCGACGGCCGCGGCCGCAAAGGAGCGGACAGGACGCATGCGAACGGGGGGTGAAGGGGATGGAGCACGGGCTCGGCGGCCCGCGCAACGCGCGCCGCACGATATCCTCGCCCGCGAACCGCCCCCTGCCAAGGGGAGCGGGCGCCCCCCGGCCCCGCTACCGGGCGGCCATCGGCGCCGGCGCCACCGGATCCGTGACCCGCTCCGTCACCCCCGCGGCCAGCCGCGCCAGCCACCGGTCGCGGATCGCCGCCACCTCGGCCACGCGCCCCCGCGGCTTCACCTTGCGCCACGCCCCGTGCCCGGCGCTCCCCTGCCCCAGCAGCCACCGCCCGCGCGCACTGCCCGTGTGGGCCACGTGCGCCTCCAGCAGCAGCCCCACCAGCGACACGTCGTCGGCGTCCAGCTCCCCCAGCACCACCAGTTCGTGGTTCAGCCGGCTGGCAAAGCTCCCCGCCTCGTCGAAGACGTAGGCCACGCCGTTGGACATCCCGGCGCCGAAGTTGCGCCCGGCGCGCCCCAGCACCGCCACCACGCCCCCGGTCATGTACTCGCAGCCGTGGTTCCCCACCCCCTCCACCACCGCGCACGCCCCCGAGTTGCGCACGGCAAAGCGGTCCCCCGCCTGCCCCGCCGCAAAGAGCATCCCGTCGGTGGCCCCGTACAGCACCGTGTTGCCGAGGATCATGTTCAGGTGCCCGGCGCCCCGATAGCGCGCGTTGCGGAAGGGGCGCACCACGATCGTGCCGCCATTGAGCCCCTTCCCCACGTAGTCGTTGGCCTCCCCCTCCAGCACCAGCGACATCCCCGGGACCGCAAACGCGCCGAAGCTCTGCCCCGCGCTCCCGGCAAAGGCCAGCGACAGGGCCGGGGACCCCGGTGCGCCCTCGGCCGCGCGACGGGCCAACTCGCCCGCCACGCGCGCGCCCACGGTGAGGTGATGGTTGCGGATGGCATAGCGCCCCGAAAA
>JBILKP010000260.1:0-3962 GCA_044376625.1 Gemmatimonas sp.
TGGAGAGCGTGGTGTTGGCTCCCGCGGAGCGGTACGTGGTGGACGTGCGCTTCGACCGGCCGGGGCGGCAGGCGCTGGTGTCGCGGGTGCGCGCCATCGACCACCTGTTCGCGCGCTTCTTCGCCGAGGTGGACACGCTGGGGGTGGTGGAGGTGGCGGGGGCGCCGCCGCCGCCGCTGGCGCGGCCGTATGGCGCGCTGCGCACCGACCGGGCGGCGGCCGACACGCTGCGGGCGCTGCTGCGCGCCCATGCGGGGCGCCCGCCGCAGAAGACGCTGGAGCTGCGCGTGCGCTTCGAGGGGCTGCCGTTCGTGTCGCAGCGCCTCATGCAGCTGGACTCGGTGTACTTCAACCCCGTGGAGTGGGCGGGCACCATGCCCGGGATGAACTGGGCCACCACCGCCCCACAGGCGCGATGGACGCTGCGCGATCCCGACGCCGGGGTGGACAACATGGCGGTGACGTGGAGATTCCGCCGGGGGGAGCTGGTGCGGCTGCGGCTGGCCGGCGTGCGCGACGTGCTGCATGGCATGCAGCACCCCATCCACGTGCACGGACAGCGGTTCCTCATCCTGGCCGTGAACGGGGTCCCCAACGAGGACCCGGTGTGGAAGGACACCGCGCTCGTCCCCGCGGGGGGCACGGTGGACGTGCTGGTGGAGATGTCCAACCCCGGCCGCTGGATGGTGCACTGCCACATCGCGGAGCACCTGCAGGCCGGCATGATGATGGCCTTCGACGTGGAGGATGCCCCGTGACCCGCCGTGTGCTGCGCCCGCTCCTGTCGGTCCTTGCGACCGCCCTGCCTGCCGCGCTGGCGGCCCAGTCCCCCGCGCCCCGCCCCGCGCTGGGCCCTGCTGCGCAGGCGTTCGTGCGTGTCAGCGCCCCGGTGGTGGCCATCACCAACGCCATGGTCATCGACGGCACCGGCGCGCCGGCGCGCCGCGGGCAGACGGTGGTGCTGCAGGACGGCCTGATCCGCGCGGTGGGCCCCTCGGCCAGCGTGACGGTGCCTGCCGGCGCCACGGTGATTGACGGCACCGGGCACACGGTGATCCCCGGCATCGTGGGGCTGCATGATCACCTGTACTACACCGCCACCGGCGGCCGCCTGGTGCAGCTCACCTTCACGGGGCCGCGGCTGTACCTGGCCAGCGGCGTGACCACGGTGCGCACCACCGGCAGCCAGTCCCCCTACTCCGACATCAACCTCAAGCGGGAGGTGGACGCGGGGCGCGTGCCGGGGCCGCGCATCCACGTCACCTCGCCCTACCTCACCGGGCCCGGCGGCGGCGGGACGATGTCGGTGGCCAGCACCCCCGAGGAGGCGCGCCGCTTCGTGGCGTACTGGGCGGAGGAGGGGGCCGGCTGGATCAAGTTCTACACCAACATCAGCCGCGCGTCGATGAAGGCGGCCATCGACGAGGCGCACAAGCGCGGGATCCGCGCCACGGGGCACCTCTGCTCGGTCACCTTCCGCGAGGCGGTGGAGCTGGGGATCGACGACCTCGCGCACGGCGCGCACACGGCGTCCGACTTCTACCCCGGCAAGCAGCCCGACCAGTGCCCCGCCGACAACCTGGCGGTGCTGGACCGCGAGATCCGCGGCGACGGGCCGGTGGCCACGCCGCTCATCGACCTCATGGTGCGCCGGAAGGTGTCGATGACCACCACGATGGCCATCTACGAGGTGTTCTACCCGCGGCGCGCGGTGACCGACGCGCGCACGCTGGAGCTGATGGCGCCCGACATCCGCGCGGCGTACCTGGCCGAGCGCGCCATGATTGACACGGCCACGGTGTGGCCCTTCAGCACGGGGAGCTTTGCGCGCGCGCTGGCGTTTGACCGTGCCTTCCACCAGGCGGGCGGGCTGCTGGCCAGCGGGGTGGACCCCACCGGCAACGGCGGGGCGCTGCCGGGGCTGGGGGACCAGCGCGGCTACGAGCTGCTGCGCGAGGCCGGGTTTACCACCGAGGAGGCGGTGCAGGTGGTGACGCTCAACGGCGCGCGCATCCTGGGGGAGGAGAAGCGGCTGGGGTCGGTGGAGGCGGGGAAGGTGGCCGACCTGGTGCTGCTCAAGGGGGAGCTGACCAGCGCCCCCGACGTGATCCGCCAGACGGTCACCGTGTTCAAGGACGGCGTGGGGTACGACTCGGCGAAGATGTTCGCGGCGCTGAAGGGGCGGGTGGGGATCAACTGAGGGGGGTATCCCCCGGGGGTTGAGCGGTCCGTTACCCTTGACCCCATGTCCACGACCGTGCCCTCCTGCGCGCGCCTCTTTGGTGCGCTGTCGCTGCTGACGATCCTGTCCCCGTTGGCGTCCGCCGGCGCGCAATCCGCACCGGCGCAACCCGCGCCGGCGCAGCCGCCCGTCCCCACGCTCCCCCCGGTGACCACCGCCTCACGCACCGGCGCCGACGGCACCCGCAGCGTGCAGGTGATTGACCGCGCGCTGCTGGACCGCCTGCCGGGGACGTCGGTGCAGGCGGCGCTGCAGTGGGCGGTGGGGAGCGACCTGCAGCCGCGCTCTCCCGCGCAGGCCGACGTGGCGCTGCGCGGCGGCACGTACGAGCAGCTGCTGGTGCTGGTGGACGGCCAGCGGATGCGCGACCTGCAGACGGGGCACTTCGCGCTGGACCTGGCGGTGCCGTACGAGGCCATCGAGCGCATCGAGATCGTGCGCGGCGCGGCGGCCGCGCAGTACGGCGCCGACGCGGTGGGGGGCGTGGTGAACATCATCACGCGCGCCGGCGGCACGGCGGTGCGGCTGCGCGGCGGGAGCTTTGGCACCACCGACGCCGCGCTCTCGGCCAGCACGGGGCGGGCGGGGCGTGCCACGCGGCTGGCGGTGCATGGCGACCGGCTGCGTACCAGCGGGCACCGCCCCGGGACAGACGCCACCATCATGCAGGGGCGCGCGTCGGCCACGCATACCACGGCGGGCGGGACGCGGCTGCGCGCTGATGCCGGGTGGGGGGCGCGCGACTTTGGCGCGGCTACCTTCTACGCCCCGTTCGATTCGTACGAACGCACGCGCACGGGGACGCTGGGGGTGGGCGCCGAGGGGGTGCGGGGCGACCGGCTGGCGTGGAGTGCGCGCACGGGGGTGCGGCACCACACCGACGACTTCATCCTGGTGCGCACCGACCCGGCGCGCTACCGCAACCAGCACCGGTCGCTGCAGGGGGAGGGGGAGCTGTCGGCGCGGTGGGCGCTGTCGCCGGCCACCACGGTGGCGCTGGGAGGCGAGTGGCTGTCGGCGTGGCTGCGCTCGGCGCGGCTGGGGGACCGCGCGCAGCAGCGGGGCGCGGCGTACGGCGAGCTGCGGCATCGCCGCGCGCGTGGCGAGGGGAGCGTAGGGGCTCGGCTGGACCGCAGCTCGGACTTCGGCGCGCAGCTGGTGCCCAGCGCGGCGCTGGCGGTGACGGTGACCGAGGGGGTGGTGGTGCGCGGCAGCGCGGCAGGGGGGTGGCGGCAGCCCACGTGGACCGACCGCTTCTACCAGGACCCCGCCAACCGCGGCACGCCGACCCTGCGCCCCGAGCAGTTCGTGAACCAGGAGCTGGGAGTGGCGGTGCAGCGCGCCGGTGGGGCGCGGCTGGACGTGGCGCTGTTTGACCGGGTGGGGCGCGAGACCATTGACTGGGTGCGCGCGGCGGGGGTGCTGCCGCGCCCCGCGTGGGTGGCCACCAACATCGGGCGCACGCGGGTGACGGGGGTGGAGGGGACGGTGCAGTGGCCCGTGTCGCGCGCGCTGGCGCTGACGTGGCGCGGGAGCGCGCTGCGGGCCACCGCCACGCAGCCGGCGGGGATTGAGGGGAAGTACGCGCTGCGCCCGCTCACGCGGAGCGGCGGGGTGACGGCGCAGCTGAACCCCGCGGGGCGGGTGTGGCTGCTGGCCGACGTGCAGCACGCGCGGCGGCTGGGGGAGCGCGCCTACACCACCGGGTCGGTGCGGGTGG
>JBILKP010000261.1:0-3955 GCA_044376625.1 Gemmatimonas sp.
GGTGCGCGTGGCGTAGGGCCCGAGGTCGGGGACCTCGTAGCCGCCGTCGGGGTGGGCGGTGCGCGCCTCGTTGTGGATGTGCGGGAGGTTGGTGGCCCAGTACAGGAAGAACGGCCGCCCGCGGTTGGCGCGCACCCAGTCGAAGGCGCGGGCCTGGATGAGGTCGGGGGCGTAGTCGAGGCGCACCGACGCGCGCCCGCTCCCCATGCCACGCGGCGCGGGCACCACGTTGCGCGTGCGCACCGAGTCGGCGTTGGCCAGCAGCCACTCGGGGTAGAAGTTGTGCGCGTGGACCTGGTCGCGGTACCCGAAGAAGGCGTCAAACCCCTGCGCGTTGGGCCAGCTCTCGGGGCGGCTGTCCCAGCTGAGCCCCCACTTGCCGAACAGCCCCGTGGCATACCCCGCCGCCTGCAGCCGCTCGGCCAGCGTCACGTCGTCGGGGCGCAGGTAGTCGTTGTCGTTGTCGTCCAGCCGGCAGTGGCCGTTGTGCAGCCCCAGCATGAGCGAACAGCGGGCCGGCCCACACACGGCGGCGCTGGAGCGCACCTCGGTGAGGCGCACCCCCTCGCGCGCCAGGCGGTCGATGTGGGGGGTGGCCAGCTCGCGCTGCCCCCAGGCGCCCAGCTCGCCAATGCCCAGGTCGTCGGCGAGGAACACCACCAGGTTGGGGGGCAGCTCGGGGGCGCCCGCCCGCGGGAGGGGGGTGGCGCAGGCGGCGAGGGCCAGCAGGGGGGCGAGGCGGAGGGCGGCGCGCATCGGCCCAATATGCGTCGGCGGGACGGGGATGCATGGCCTCCGGTTCGAGGCGGTGTCTTGGCGGTGATGCTTTGACTGCCCAGGGCCCCTCGGCACCGCCTCAGGCAGTACCTTCCCCCCCATGCGCGCCTCCCTCCTCGTCCTTGTCGCCGTGGCCGGTTGTGCCCCCACGGCCGACCGGTCCGCCCCGCCGGCGACGCCCGCCGAGGCGCCCCCGCCACCCCCGCCCCCGGCGGTGGTGGCCACCGACACCGCCATCGCCGTGGAGCGGTGCGTCACCCCCGCGTCCTGCGCCTCGGTGCGCCTGCGCCTCCCACGGCTGCGCGTGGCCGCCGGCGTGGCGCCCGGCGACTCGGCGGCGCTGGCCCCGGTGCTGGCGGCGCTGGAGGACTCCATCCGCACGCTGGCCGGTGTCCCGGCCGGGCGGGCCCCGGCGGCACACGTCGACGCCGTGGTCACCCGGCTGCATCGCGACCTGCGCGCCCACCTGCGGCAGTCCCCCGACTGGGGGGGCGGCTACCTGCGGGAGGTCACCGCCCGCGTGGTGTGGGCCTCGGCGCAGGTGCTCACCGTGGAGGTGGAGGACACCGGCTTCACCGGCGGCGCGCATGGGCAGTACGAGGCGGCGCTGCGCAGCTACGACGTGCGCACCGGGGCGGTGATTCCCGTCACGGCGGTGGTGGCCGACACGGCGGCGCTGGTGCCGCTGCTGGAGGCGGGGTTTGCGCGCGCCAAGGCCGACAGCGGCGGGGCGCCGCCGCCGCTGGCAGAGCTGCTGTACCCCGAGGTGAAGCGGCTGCCGGTGCCGGTGAACGCGGGGCTGGTGGAGGCGGGGGTGCGCTTCCTGTACAACCCGTACGACGTGGCCTCCTGGGCGGTGGGGCGCACCGATGTGGTGCTCACGTGGGCGCAGCTGGGGGTGGACCCTCGGCGCTGGGGGGGGTAAGCGGGGACCTCTTGACTGGTCTCCATTGATGTGACACAATGTGACACATGAAGTACGTCTCCATCCGGACGCTGCACGAGCAGACCGGTGCGCTGGTGCGGGAGGCGGCCGCCGGGTACGAGGTGGTGGTGACGGATCGCGGGCGTCCTGTTGCCACGCTGGTGCCCTTCGCGCCGGCAGAGAACCGGGTGACGTTTGCCTCTCGCCCTCTCCTGCCGGCGTTTGCCCGGTTGCAGGAACGCCAGGTTGGCGGTGACAGCACCGAGGCCGTGTCGGCCGACCGGGACGGCCGATGAGCGCCCCAGCCTCCGGGGCGCCGCGCACCGCCTATTTCGACACCGCCTACATCCTCAAGTGCTACCTCCCCGAGCCGGACAGCGCGGGGGTGCGCGCGTTTGCGTCGACGGTCGGGCAGCTGGTCACCTCGGAGCTGGCTCGCGCAGAGTTTGCGGCGGCGCTGCACCGGACGGTACGCGAGCAGTGGTGCACGGCCGAGGAGGCGCAGGCGTGCGCCGACCAATTTGCGGAGGATGCCCGCGTGGGGGTGTGGGAATTCGTCCCCTGTGCCGATCCCGTCTGGCGGCGTGTCGCCGACGTGTATCGGGCCTTGCCCCCCACCGTCTGGCTGCGCAGCGCCGACGCGGTGCACTTGGCATCGGCGGTGCTGGCGGGCGAGTCGCTGGTGTACTCCAACGACCGCCAGATGGCCGCGGCGGCGGACGCGTTCGGGGTGACGGTCCACTCCCTCGCGTCCGCCTGACCCTCTCGCCCCCCCTCCCGCGCGGCGTGCCCCGCGCCCAGTATTGACGGCGCCGGTTCCCTCCTCCCCCACGCGCCATGACGCCCTCCGCCACGCTCGCCAGCCGTCCTCCCTTCGCGGCCATCACCGGGTGGGGGAAGTGCATGCCCCCGGCGGTGCTCACCAACGACGACCTGTCCACCTTCCTGGACACCACCGACGAGTGGATCCGCACGCGCACGGGGATGCGGGAGCGGCGGGTGTCGCATGTGAGCGCCATCGAGCTGTCCACCGTGGCGTCGGCGCGCGCGCTGGCGTGCGCGGGGGTGGACGCGGCCGAGGTGGACCTGATCATCTACGGCGGCGTCTCCAACGACGAGCTGGTCCCCAACAGCGCCTCGGGGGTGCAGGTGGCGCTGGGGGCCACGCGCGCGGCGGCGATGGACCTCAACACCGCCTGCACCAGCTTCTGCTACGGGCTGGCCACGGCCACGGCGATGATCCGCACCGGGGCCATCCGCACCGCGGTGGTCATCGGGGTGGAGCTCATCAGCCGCTACCTCGACTGGAGCAACCGCAACGTGGCGGTGCTGTTCGGCGACGGCGCCGCGGCGGTGGTGCTGCAGGCCACGGACCGCGAGGAGGGGATGATCGGCAGCGTGCTGGGGTGTGACGCCGAGGGGCGCGACACGCTGCGCGTGCGCGGCTTCGGGTGCACCTACAGCGGGCGCGACGTGACCTTCGGCGACACGCTGTGGGACTTCGACGGGCAGGCCATCTTCAAGCGCGCCGTGGGGGCGATGGCCACCGCGTCGCAGCAGGTGCTGGCGCAGGCGGGGTACACCGCCGACGACGTGGACCTGGTGGTGCCGCACCAGGCCAACCTGCGCATCATCGAGGCGGTGGCCAAGTACGCCGGGGTCCCCATGGAGCGGGTGATGCTCACCGTGCAGAAGTACGCCAACATGAGCGCCGCCACGGTGCCGGTGGCGCTCACCGAGGCGCTGGAGGAGGGGCGGGTGAAGCCGGGGGCGCTGCTGCTGATGCCGGCCTTCGGGGGCGGGCTGACGTACAACTCGCTGCTGGTGCGGTGGGGCCAGCGGGTGACGCCGCTGGGGGAGTCGGCGCGGGAGCTGCCGCCGTGCCAGGCCAGCGCGCTGGAGCTGGTCAACCGCGTGCGCGCCACGCAGGACCCGCATGGGCGCTCGCGCGCCGGGCTCATGGCGCCGGAGTTCGCGGAGGCGGTGCTGCGACAGTAAGCTTGGGGCGTCCCTTCACCCCGACGCCCCATGTCTCCCGTGCCCTTCCGTCGTTCCGGCCGCCGTGCGGCCCCCCTGGCCGCTGCGGCGGTCCTGTCGCTGCTCACGGTGCCCGCCGGGGCGCAGCCTGCGCGCGGGTCCGCGGCCGGTGCCGCGTCGCCTGGTGCCGCCGCGCCGTCCGCGCCCGCGCAGCCCCCCGCGCCCCCCGCCCCGGAGTTCTTCCGGGTGCGCGTGGACGAGATGCGCAACCGTGCG
>JBILKP010000262.1:0-3951 GCA_044376625.1 Gemmatimonas sp.
TTCCGCCGCCGCCCGCCAGCGCGACTCCGGCATGTCCCTCCAGCGCCACGCCCATGGGCAGCGCGCCCACGGGCAGGGCGCGTGTGCCCACCGTGGCCAGCAGCGCCACCTCGCGGCGGGTGCCCGCCGTCCACTGCTCCCCGCCCGCTGTCACGCGCAGCGCCTGCGAGGCGACGCGCATGGTCACCCCGCCACGCAGCGGGGCCTCGTGGGCGCCGCGGCCGGTCGCGCCCAGCGCGCGCTCCACCTGCACGCTCCCCTGCACCCCTGACTGGCCCCGCACCGCCGGCCCGTTCCCCGGTAGCCACGTGCGTCCCAGCAGCATCCCGCCCTCGACGCTCCCGTGCCAACCTGCGTCCGGCGCCTGCCGCCCCTCCTGCGCCGCCGCGCGCGCCCCCGGCAGCAACGGCACCGCGGCCATGGCCAGCAGCGCCCCCGTCGCAAAGCTGCGCAGCAGCCGCAGCATGCGCCCGTCGTTCACGGCCGCGTCGTCGCCCTTGGGGGTCTCGATCACCTTGGGGATCGACGCCAGGCGCGCATCGGTCATCACGCGGCGAAAGGGCTCGGCGCCCAGCGTCCCCTCGCCAATCAGCTCGTGCCGGTCCAGGTGCGACCCGCACTTTGCCTTGGAGTCGTTGAGGTGGAGGCACCCCAGCCGGTCGATCCCCAGCACGTCCGCCAGCCGGGCCATCACGCCATCGTAATCGGCCACCAGGTCGTACCCGGCGGCCCACACGTGCGCGGTGTCCAGGCACACGCCCACCCGCGCCGCCACGGGGGCTGGGAGCCGCCCCAACAGCTCGGCCATCTCCTCGAAGGTGGATCCCAGCACCGTTCCCTGGCCGGCGGTGAGCTCCATCAGCAGCCGCGTGGGCCCGGGCTCCGCTTCCAGCGCCTCGGTGATCGCGTCAGCGTTGCGCGCCACGCCGCTGGCCCGATCGTCCATGTAGTTCCCGGGGTGCGACACCAGCGCATCCAGCCCCAGGGCATGGCACCGCCGGAGCTCCGCGCGAAAGCTGTCCAGCGAGCGCGCCCGCAACGCCGGGTCGGGGGAGGCCAGGTTGATCAGGTACGAGTCATGGGCGCACAGCCATCGCACCGACGTGGCCGCCATCGCGGCGCGGAAGCGGGCGGCCTCCTCGGGGGCCACCTCCCGTTCGGCCCACCGGTTGGCCTGCTTGGTGAACAGCTGCGCCCCCGTGGCCGCAATCTCGGCGCACCGCGGGCCCGCCTCCCAGGTGCCGCCGGCAATCGACACGTGGGCGCCCAGGGGGGCGCGGTCCTCCGCGGGGGGCGGCGCGACGGTCTCGGGAGACGCGGTGGTGGCCATGGGGACAGTCTAACGCGGGGCGCCAGCGGGCCGGCGCAGCCAGGGGAGCGGGTCCACGGCGCGCCCCTTGGGGCGCAGCTCGAAGTGCAGGTGTGCCGGCAGGGCGGGGTCGGAGGCGCCCACCGTCCCCAGCGTCTCGCCACGCTCCACCCACTGCCCGCGTTGCACCGTCACCTGCGCGAGGGAGCCGTAGACGGTGTAGTCCCCCGCGCCATGTTGCACGATGACGGTGGGGCCGTAGGAGCTCACGGGCCCCGCCACGGCCACCTCGCCGGCCGCCACGGCGCGCACCGGCGCGCCCACCGGCGCCCGGATGCCCACGCCATTCCACCGCACCGTCGTCCGGTTCTGCCCCTGGGCCTTCCCGAAGGCGTACAGGACCCCGCCGTCCACCGGCCATTCCAACCGTCCCCGATCGGTGCTGGCCAGCGCCGGGACCGCACTCCGCCCCTCGGGGCGCGCCTCCGGCCGGGTGGCATCGCGGGAGGCGCGCGGGGCGTCGGCCCGCGGGTCACCCGGGGACGCCGGGCGCGCCTCGGGTGCCTCCAGCGGCGCCAGCACCACGGCCACGCCATCCTGCGCCCCTCCCAGGCGTGCCAGCCGTTCCCGGGCCCGCTCCGTGCTCTGCGTGACGGCCGCCAGGCTCCGGCTGCGCCGGCCTTCCAGCTCGGTCAGGCGCTGCGCCTCCGCGTCCTTCTCGGCGCGCGTGCGCTGGACCGCGCCACGCAGCGCCTCCAGCGCCCGCCGCTGCCGCACCGCCCCCGCCCGCAGCCCCTCCACGCGTCGCACCAGCTCCCGGTCGTGGGCCGCCGCCTCCCGCAGGTACTTGTAGCGCGCCACCAGCCCGGCAAACGACTGCGCCGACAGCAGCACCTCCACCGTGTGCAGCTGGCCGCGCTTGTACACCGCCACCAGCCGGCGCCGCAGCGCCTCGCGCTTGGCGGTCAGCTCCGCCTCGGTCCGCGCCAGCGCGCGCTCGGTGCGCGCCGCCTCGTCGTTGATGTCGGCCAGCTGCCGGTCGAGCGCCTCCAGCAGTCGCGCGGTGGCCACCCGCTGGGCCTCCAGGTTGTCCACCTCCGCGGCGAGCGACCGCGCCGTGCGCTGCAACAGCAGCATCTGCGCCTCCAGCGCCTGTCGCTCGCGGCGCAAGGTGGCCACCACCTCCTCACCGCCGCGCGTGCCCCCCGCGGCCGATGGGGTGGCCGGTGCCGGCAGCCCCACCGTCCCCCCGGGCTGCGCGGCCAGCATGGGGGCCGAGGCCAGTCCGAGCAGCGCGAGCGTCACCACCACGCCGCACCGCCGGATCCCCTGCCGCCACCCCGTCAGCCCTCCGGTGGCCGGCCGCTGCGGGGCGGCCGTGGACGGCACCCCGTGGGGAGTCACCGCTGGTGCCACAGGGCACGCAGGTGCCGGTTGACCGAGACCCAGCTCCCCAGCAACCCCAGCAGCCCGCCGGCCACCACCCCGGCCGCCACCTGCCACGCCGAGAAATACCGGGTGGGGACCAACAGGCGAGCGGCCAGCAGGTGCACCCCCCACACGAGCGCCACCGCCAGCACGCCGCCCGCCAGCCCCTTGGCGGCCCCCTCCAGCAGGTACGGCAGCCGGATGAAGGCGTCGGTGGCGCCCACCAGTCGCATGATCTCGATTTCCCGCGCGCGCGCCAGCACCGCCATGCGAATGGTGCTGCCGATGAGCAGCAGCGCAATGGCGGCAAACGCCCCTCCCAGGAGTGCGGCGGCCACGCCGGCGGCGGTGCGCAGCTGGTGGAGCTTCTCCACCCACTCGCGCCCGTAGCGCACCTCCTCCACGAACGGCATCGCCTCGGCCTGCGCGGCAATGGCCTGCACCTGCCGTGGGCTCCGGGCGCCCGGGGTGAGGCGCAGCTCCAAAGACGCCGGCAGGGGGGTGGATTCTAGCAGGTCCCGGAATTCCTCCAGCTCGACCCGGGCGCGGCGCAGCGCCGAGTCGCGGCTGACGTAGCCGACCGTGGCCACCCCGGGCAGCGACGCCAGGGCCCGCTGCGCCTCGGCGGCGGCGGCGGGGGGGATCGTATCGGCGAGGAAGGCGCGGATTTCCACCCGGTCTTCCAAGGCCCCCAGCGAGGCTTCCAGGTTGACGGCCACCAGCGCAAACAGCCCGAAGGCGAAGAGGGCCAGCGCCATGGTGCCCACGCCCAGCGCCGCCAGCAGCGGCGCGCGGCGCACCCCCAGCCACAGCTCTCGCAGGGCGAGGCGCATGCGTCAGGGGCTCCCGATGGCGCGCGGCAGGGCGGCGCCCGCGTCCGTGCCGTCGTAGTGCAGGCGCCCTTCGTGCAGCGCCAGCACGCGGTGCCCCGCCCGCCGCACCTGCGTGACGTCATGCGTGGCCATGAGCACGGCGGTCCCCAGGGTGTGGATGTCGGCCAGGAGCTCGTGGATGGCTCCGGCCGCCCGGTCGTCCAGGTTGCCGGTGGGCTCGTCGGCCAGCAGGAGCACGGGATCGTTGGCCAGGGCGCGGGCAATGGCCACCCGTTGCTGCTCCCCGCCCGAGAGCTCATGGGGAAAGGCGCGCCCGCGCGCCGCCAGCCCCACCTGGGCCAGGCGGCGGGCCACCCGCTCCGCCACGTCGCCCGGTGGCGT
>JBILKP010000072.1:0-12194 GCA_044376625.1 Gemmatimonas sp.
GCTGCCGTGAGCAGCCGGCTGGCACGTGCCATGGTCAGTCGCCCCACTGTTCGCGGAAGAGGTGCAGGTGGTGCAGGGCATGCCCCGCGGTCATCCAGGCCAGCGCCCGCACGGTCACCTCGCCGCCACCGGCACGGCCGCGGCGGTCCCACGCCTCGGGAGGGAGCGTCGCCACCAGCGCGCGGGTGGCGGCGCGCACGGCCGTGAACTCCTCCGCCAGGTCCGCCGCCGAGCGGCGCTCCGCGCCGGAGGTGGGCACCCACGCATCCTGGTCAAATCCCGGCAGCGGGTCGGGGGCACCACGGGCGATCCACAGCAGGCGGAAGGTGAACACGCGCTCGGTGTCGAGCACGTGCTGCAGCGCCTCGCCCACGGTCCACTTCCCCGGGGCCGGGCGCCCGGCCAGCTGCGCCGCGGTGCGCCGAGCGATCCACGCCGCCAGCGCGTCGCCCGTGCTGTGCAGGGTGTCCAGCAGGGGGCCGTCGGGCACCGTGGCGAGGTAGCCGGCGAAGTATGGGGGCGCCTCCGAGGGATCGGGGCGCCGGGCGTCCGGGGCGGTCATGCCGAGAGCCTCACCATGGCGTCGAAGGCCGGGTCGGTGGCTTCGCCCAGCGCCCGACGGGCGACATACTCCCCGATCACCGGCCCGTGCTTGAAGGCGTGCCCCGACCCGCCGCCGGCAATGAGCACGTTGTCCCAGTCGGGGTGGCGGTCGATGATGAAGTGCTCGTCGCGGGTGTTCTCCAGCTGGCACACGCGCGTCTCGGTGAGGGGTTGGTCCTTCAGCGACGGGAAGCGCAGCGCCAGGTACGCCCGCGCCCGCCGGACTTCGTGCGGACTCACCAGGCGCTCATCGGTGTCGGGGTCGAACGTCGAGGGGCCGGTGGTGGGGCACACCTTGAGCCCGCGCCCGTCCACGCTGGGGAAGCCGTAGTACGCGCTCTCGGAAAAGTTGGGGAAGTGGGGGTGCGCCAGCCGCGCGTCCCCCGCCGGGAGCCCGAAGTAGTACACATCGCGTCCCGGCACGCTGATGCGCGGGCCCAGGAGCGCCGGGAAGAGGCGCGGCAGCCAGGGGCCGCAGGCGAACACGAAGGCGTCGGCCGCGATCCGGCTGCCATCCGCGGCCAGCACGTCGGCGAGGCGACGTCCGGCCGCCGCACCGGGGCGCACCTGCGCCATGGCCAGCGTCCCGCCCTTGCGCCCGAAGGCGGCGGCCACGGTCACGATCGCCTGCTTGGCCCGGATTACGCAGGCCCCGGGCTCCAGCAGCCCCACGCCGACCCCCTCGGGGTTCATCTGCGGATAGCGGCGGCGCAGGTCGTCGTGCGTCATCGCCTCCACCCGGGCCCCCAGGCGGGGGAGCATCTCGGCGGTGGCACGCAGCGACGGCGTCCAGTCGGCCGCCAGCTGGATCCGCCCCGTCTGCACCATCAGCGACGCGCCGAACTCCTCCTCGCGCCGCCGCCACGCGGCCATGGCGCGCTGGGCGGAGCGGGCATACAGCTCGCGGTCGCCGTACCCCAGGCGGATCTGGCGGGTCTCGTCGCCCGAGGTGGCCCGCGAGTTCCCGGGGCCGTAGGCGTCCACCAGGGTGACCGAGTGTCCCATCTCCACGAGGTGCAGCGCGGTCCACGCCCCGAAGGCCCCGCCGCCCACCACTACCACCGCGCTGCGGCGGGTGGGGTGCACCGCCGGGGCGGCCGTCTGGGCCGAGGACCGGGCGGTGGCATCGGGGAGCAGGCGGGAGAGGGCGGCGGCGCCCAGCGGTACCCCGGTGGCGTGCAGGAAGGAGCGACGATCCATGGTCGTGCCGGCAGGAGGGAAGGGGACCGGCGGGCATGCGCCGACCCTCCGAATCTTCCCTCGAATCTTCCCCCGGCGCCGGGAGCGTCAATGGCCCGGGCGGGCGGATGTTGATCCGGGGGGGACTGGCGGGTTAGGATCGGACCATGGACCTCGATCGCCTCCTGCACCGCCTGTTTGGCGACGACGAGCCCGGCCACCTCGGCTCGGGGTGGGTCTCCGGCACGATGGCCGTGTGCCTGGGCGTGCTGGCCGCGGGCGCGGTGGCCTGCTTCCACTGGCCGGCGCTGCTCACCAGCCCCGAGGTCCGCGCGCTGCTCCCCATCCCCGCGGTGCGCGTCGCCGTGCAGCTGACCATCGCGCTCGGCTTCCTGCTGGGGCTGCTCAGCGCGCTGCTGCGCCGCCGCAAGGTGCTCGGCTTCACCGGCATGGCGCTCGCGCTGGGCGCCGGGGTGGGCGGGGGCGGCGACCTCCCCGTCCACGACGCGGTCGCCCCGGTCCCGGTGTACTTCGGGCTGGACTGGTTCCTCCTGAACCTCCTGCTGCTGGCGCTCCTGTTCATCCCCCTGGAGAAGCTGTGGCCGCTGCACCGCCGCACGGTGTTCCGCCCCGGCTGGACCACGGACACGGGGTACTTCTTCGCGAGCCACCTGCTGGTCCAGGGGTCCACGCTGCTCACCCTCATGCCCGCCACCGTCTTCTTCCGGTGGGCCGTCCACCCGGCGGTGCAGGGGGCGGTGCGGTCGATGCCCGGGGCGCTCCAGTTCCTGGCGTGCGCCGTGGTGGCCGACGTCACAGAGTATGCGGTGCACCGGCTGTTCCACCGCCTGCGGTGGCTGTGGCCCTTCCACGCGGTGCACCACTCCAGCCAATCGATGGACTGGCTGGCGGGGTCGCGGCTGCACGTGGTGGACGTGGTGCTCACCCGCGGCCTCACCTTCGTGCCGCTGTTCGTGCTGGGGTTTGACCGCGCCCCGCTGGTAGCCTACCTGGTGTTCGTGTCGCTGCATGCGGTGTTCATCCATGCCAACGTGTCGTGGACGTTTCCGCGCTGGGTGGAGGCGCTGGTGGTCACGCCCCGGTTCCACCATTGGCACCACGCCATCGAGGCCGAGGCCATCGACAAGAACTTTGCCGTGCACTTCCCGTGGATCGACCGGCTGTTCGGCAGCTACTACGGTCCGCCCGGACAGTGGCCGGCGGCGTACGGCATCGCCGGCCATCCGGTCCCCGAGGGGTTCGTGGAACAGCTGGTCTACCCGGTCTCCACCCGGCGCTAGCCGCTCCACGAGCGCCCACCCGGCCGGCGCCACGCCCTTCCGCCCGGGGCGACCGGGGGGTTGTTTAGCGGCGTCGGTCCCCGGCTGCGGGCGCCGTCCCGCGCCCCTCCCGCCGTCCCCTTCACGCTCCCGCCCATGCGCCCGTCCCGCCTGCGCATCCCGCTCGCCGCGCTCCTCGCCCTCGCGGCCGCCTGGCCCGCCGCCTCCGTGGCGGCGCAATCCCCCGCCGCGGCGCCCGTGCGATATGTGCGCTATCGCATCGCCAATGACGTGGCGTGGGGGCGCATCGAGGGCGCCTCCATCGTGCAGCTGCGCGCCGCGCCGTGGGTGGACCCCACCCCCACCGGGATGCGCGTGCTGCGCACGCAGGTGCAGCTGCTGGCGCCGGCCACGCCGTCCAAGGTGATCGCCGTGGGGCTCAACTACAAATCCCACCTGGGCGAGCGCCCCGCCGCCACCGAGCCGGGGCTGTTTGCCAAGTACCCCAGTTCCCTCGTGGCCGACGGCGACGAGGTCCAGCTCCCCGCCGGCGCCAACAACGTGCACTACGAAGGGGAGATGGTGCTGGTGATCGGCCGGCGCGCGCGCGACGTGGCGCCGGCCGACGCCAAGGCCCATGTGTTCGGCGTCACCGTGGGGAACGACGTCTCGGAGCGCGACTGGCAGAAGAGCGACCTGCAGTGGTTCCGCGCCAAGGCCACCGACACCTTCGGGCCGCTGGGCCCCGAGCTGGTCACCGGCGTGCCCTACGACGACCTGCTGCTGCAGACGCGCCTCAACGGCGCGGTGGTGCAGTCGCAGCGCACCAGGGACCTCATCTTCGACGTGGCCACCATCGTGAGCTACGTGAGCCGCTACGTCACGCTGGAGCCCGGCGACGTCATCTACACCGGCACCCCCGGCACGACGCGGCAGATGAAGCCGGGGGACGTGGTGGAGGTGGAGCTGGAGGGGGTGGGGGTGCTGCGCAACCCGGTGGTCCGGCGCCGGTAGGCCGGATGCCCGTCTTCGCGGAGCTGCTGCGCCTGTCGCTGGCGGGCGCGCTGCTGGCCGGTGTGGCCTTCGCCGGCGCCTACGCGGTGTACCGGCGCACCGACAACGCCGCCATCGTGGACGCCATCTGGTCGTTCACCCTGGGGGGCACCGGCGTGCTCTACGCGGCGCTGGGCACGGGAGATGCGCCGCGGCGCCTGCTGCTGGCGCTGATGGCTGGCGCGTGGGGCGTGCGGTTGGGGGCGCACCTGCTGCGGCGGGTCATCGCAGAGCCGGAGGACGCCCGCTACCAGCGGTTGCGGGACGGTTGGCGCGCCCAGGGGCGCGACGTGCACCGCCAGATGGCTCGCTTCTATGCCAATCAGGCGGTGAGCGTGGTGGGGCTGGCGCTGCCGTTTGCGCTGGCCGCCCGCGAGCCGCGCCCCGCCGCCCCGGCGTGGCTGGCCGCGGCGGCGCTGGTGTTTGCCGCCGGCTGGCTGCTGGAGGCGGTGGCCGATGCGCAGCTGCGCACGTTTCGCCTGCGGGTGCCGCATGGCGGCGTGTGCGACGTCGGCGTGTGGGGGTGGTCGCGCCACCCCAACTACTTCGGTGAGTGGCTGGCGTGGGTGGCGTTCGCGCTGCTGGCGCTCCCCACGGGGTGGGGGGCGCTGGCGTTGGTGGCGCCCGCCGCCATGCTGTACCTGCTGCTGCGCGTGACCGGCGTGCCGCTCACCGAGGCGCACCTGCTGGCCACCCGCGGCGACGCGTACCGCGCGTACCAGGCCCGCGTGTCCATGTTTGTGCCCCGTCCGCCCCGGCGCCACATTCCCCCGCCGGGCGCGTCGCCGGGGTGACCCGCCGTCCTCCGGTCCTTCCTCTCCCGCCTCCCTTCCCGCCTGCGCATGCCGTTCGATCTCAAGACGCTCCTGTTGGCCGCCCTGGGCGTGACCACCGTGTACTACCTGGCTACGACGGTGGCCGGGCTGCGCCCCTTTGCCACGAACGCTCCCGGGTGGCGCGGCGTCGTCATTGGCGCCGTCACCAACTTCTTCGACACCCTGGGGATCGGCTCCTACGCCACCACCACGGCCATTTTCCGGGCCACCAACAGCGTCCCGGTGGAGAAGATTCCCGGCACCCTCACCGCGGGGCACACCATGGCCACGCTGGTGCAGACGGTGATCTTCACCAAGGCGGTGGACGTGGACCCGGTCACGCTCATCAGCATGATTGTCGCGGCGGTGGCCGGGTCGTTGCTGGGGGCCAACTCGGTGGCCCGGTGGCCCAGGGCGCGCATCCAGCGGGGGATGGGGCTGTGCCTGGCGGGGGCGGCGGCGCTGTTCGTGATGCAGGCGCTCAACGTGGTCCCCGGGGGGGGGACCGCCATCGGGGTGACCGGGGTGAAGCTGGTCATTGCCCTGCTGGCCAACTTCGCCCTGGGGATGCTCATGACCATCGGGATCGGGCTGTACGGCCCCTGCATGCTGGTGGTGAGCATGCTCGGGATGACCCCGGTGACGGCGTTTCCCATCATGATGGGCTCGTGCGCGTTCCTCATGCCCGCGGCCGGCGCGCGCTTCATGCGCCTGGGCGCGGTGGACAAGCGGGCGGCGTTCGGGCTGATCCTGGGGGGCGTGCCGGCGGTGCTGGTGGCGGTGTACCTGGTGAAGTCCCTGCCGCTGACGGCGCTGCGCTGGCTGGTGGCCGCGGTGGTGGCCTACACCGCGTGGTCGCTGCTGCGCAGCGCGTCGGCCGACGCGCCTACCGCGGCGCCGGCCCCTTCGCGATAACGCCCCCCTTCATCACGAACGCGGTGGTGGCCAGGCGACGCGCGTCCTCCAGCGGGTTGCCGGCCACCGCCACGAGATCGGCCAGCTTGCCGGCCACCACCGTCCCCAGCTCCCGGTCCACCCCCAGGAGCTTCGCCCCGTTCAGGGTGCCGATGGTGATGGCCTGCAGCGGCGTGGCCCCCAGGATGTCCACCATGTACTGGAACTCCTCGCCGTTGCGCCCGTGGATGTCGCTGGTGGCATCGGTCCCCAGCGCGAACGGCACCCCCGCCTGAAAGGCGGCGCGCAGCCGCTGCCGCCGCTCGGCGGCAATGGCCGTGGCCTTCTCCACGGCGTACGGCGGCACCCCCTTGCGCGCGCCGTCCTTCACGATCTCCTCCAGGATGATGAGCGTGGGGACCAGGTAGGTGCCCCGCTGGCGCATCTCCGCGGCCGCCTCGGCGTCCACCAGGCTGCCGTGTTCGATGGACGCCACACCGGCGCGCACCGCGGCCAGCAGCCCCGCGCCGGCGTGCGCGTGGGCCATCACCTTCCGGTCCAGCCGCGCCGCCTCGCCCACCGCCGCGCGCAGCTCGTCCTCGGTCATCTGCGGGGCCCCCACCGCGTCCCCCACCGACAGGATCCCCCCGGTGGCCACGATCTTGATCTGGTCGGCCCCGTACTTGACGTTGAGGCGCACCTGCTTGCGCATCGCATCGGCGCCGTCCACGATGGCCCCGGTGCCGGGGAGCGCCAGGAAGGGGCTCCAGCCGTTCACGTCCGCGTGCCCCCCGGTGGTGCCCAACGCCGGCCCGGACGCGTGGATGCGCGGCCCGGGAATGAGCCCCCGCGTGATGGCGTCACGCACCGCCACGTCGACGTACCCCAGCGAGCCCGCCTCGCGCACCGTGGTGAACCCCGCCTCCAGCGTCTTGCGGGCATTGACGGTGGCGTAGATGGCGCCGTGCGCCGGCGTCTCCTTCAATGCCGACAGGTCGCCGCCGTCGTTGTCGATGGAGGCGAGGTGCGTATGCGCGTCAATGAACCCCGGGAGGAGGGTGTGCCCCGCGAGGTCCACCACGGCGGCCCCCGCCGGCACCTTCACCTGGGCGGCCGGCCCCACCGCCACGATGCGCTCTCCTTGCACCACCACCACGGGGTTGGCGATCTGCGTGCCGTCGCCCACCACGAGCCGGTCGGCGCGGATGGCGAGCGGACGGGGGGGCTGGGCGCTGGCCAGGGCCGGCAGGAGGCAGGCCGCCGCCAGCAGGCGGAGGGGCGCCGTGGCGCCGCGGACGGAGCAGGGGATGGGCATGGAGGGAATGTGCGGCCGCCGGGGGACCGCCGCCACGGCGCAGCGGCGGTGGCTGCCACCCTGGCCGTGCGCCTGGCCATACGGCCTTGCCATGCGCCGTTGCCTTCCGCCTCCGCGGTGCGGGGGGTAACCTCTGCGCATGCCTCCCTCCATCCGCGCCACGCTGCTGCTCCCCCTGCTTGCGGCGCTCCCGCTGGCCGCCCAGGGGAGCGGCCGCCGGCCCGCCGCCCCCGCCGCGCCGTCCCCGGCCCCCGTGGTCACCAGGTCGTTCGGCGCCCTTGGCGAGGGGCCCTACGCGTCGCTGGTGATCCGCAACGCCATGGTCATCCCGGGGCATGGCGGGCCGCCGGCGGGGCCCTACGACATCAGGATCGAGGGGAACCGCATCACCGAGATGGTCCCGTTTGATCCCGTCACCGCCGAGCGGGCGGGGGCACGACCGCGCATGACGGGCGACCGGATCATCGACGCGGCCGGGAAGTACGTGATGCCGGGGATGCTGGACCTGCACACGCACATCCGCACCCTCCCCATGGAGCTGGAGTACGTCTACTACCTGAAGCTCGCCATGGGCGTCACCACCATGGTGAACGCCGCCGACCGCGGGTACGACGACGCCATGCGCGAGGCCCGGCGGAGCGCCGCCAACGAGATCGTCGCGCCGCGCATGTTCCCGCTGGTGTCGTATGGGGCGGGGACGGCGTTCAAGGGGCGGCAGCTGGACGATCCCGCGCTGGCGCCGCAGGTGGTGGCGGCCATGGCGGCCAACGGCGTGCGGGTGATCTCCATGGACCCGCTGGGGTGGTCGCTGGAGCTGGTGACGGCGATCGCGCAGGCGGCCAAGGCGCGCGGCCTCATCACCTCGTTCCACCTGCAGCCCGCCAACACGGCGGTCACGCAGGCGGTGCGTGCCGCGTGCGCGGGCGTGACCATGATCGAGCACCATTACGGCTACGCCGAGTCGTCGCTGGACGGCTCGGCGCAGGACTTCCCGCGCAGCTACGAGTACGGCAACGAGAACGAGCGCTTCCGCGAGGCCGGGCGCGTGTGGACCTACGCCAACCGCGAGCGCCTGCTGGGGGCGGTGGCCGATTCGCTGGTGCGGTGCGGGGTGACCATGCTCCCCACGCGCGTGGTGTACGAGGCCAACCGCGACCTGCTGCGTGCCACGGCGCTCCCATGGACCGAGCGGTACACGCACCAGGCGCTGTGGAACTGGAACCTCCCCAACCCGGCGTTCCACGGCGCGTACCACTACGACTGGACCAGCGACGACGAGTACCACTGGACCGCCGCCTATCGGCTGTGGGGTGACCTGATCTACGCGTTCAACCGGCGCGGCGGGGCGGTGGCCTTTGGCACCGACGACAACTACATCTGGGCCACGCCGGGCTTCTCCACGGTGCGCGAGCTGCAGCTGGCGCGGGAGACGGGGATGCGCACCCTGGAGGTGCTGCGCTCCGCCACCTGGCAGTCGGCACGCACGCTGGGGGAGCCGCAGCTGGGGCTGGTGCGCCCCGGGTACCTCGCCGACCTGCTGCTGGTGGACGGCAATCCCGCCGCGAACCTGAAGCTCCTGTACAGCTTCGGCGACCTGGCGCTGGACCGGGCCGGGCAGATGGTGCGCACCGGCGGCATCGTGCACACGATCCGTGACGGCGTCGTCTACAACAACGCGGCGCTGATGGCCGAGGTGGAGCGGATGGTGCGCGCCTCGCGCCGCCTGGCGCCCGCCGCCGATCCGGTGCGCGATCCCTTCCGCGTGCCCGTCCCCCCTCCGTCGAGGTGACCCCCGTGTCGCGCCCCCTCCTGCCGTTCCTGCTGGCGACCGTCCTTCCGGCGCTCGCCGTGGCCCCTGCGGCCTCCCCTGCGCAGCCCGCCGGCCGCCCGGCGGCCGGGTACACCCCCGGCGCGCTCACCCCGCACCAGCAGTACACCCGCGAGGTGTACCGGGAGCTGGTGGAGATCAAGTCCGGGGTGGAGACCGGCAACGTGACCGCCGCCGCGGTGGCCATGGCCGCGCGGCTCCGGGCGGCCGGGATCCCGGCGGAGGACATCTTCGTGGACGGGCCGCGCCCCGACAAGCACAACCTGGTGGCGCGCTACCGGGGGAAGGGCGGCCCCAATGCCCCCCGGCCGATCCTGCTGCTGGCGCACATCGACGTGGTGGAGGCGCTCAAGGCCGACTGGTCCCCCGACCTGGACCCGTTCGTGTTCACCGAGCGCGACGGCTACTACTACGGCCGGGGCACCGCCGACGACAAGGCGATGGCGGCGATCTTCGTGGCCAACGTGGCGCGCCTCAAGCGCGAGGGGTTCGTCCCCGACCGCGACATCATCATCGCCCTCACCGCGGACGAGGAGAGCGGCCCCGCCAACGGCGTGGACTGGCTGCTGAAGACGCACCCCCAGCTGGTGGACGCTGCGCTGGTGATCAACGAGGGGGGCGGCGGCACGCTGCGCGACGGGAAGCCGCTGTTCAACGGCGTGCAGGCGGCCGAGAAGGTCACCACCAACTTCACGCTGCGCGTGACCAACCGCGGCGGCCACTCCTCGGTGCCCCGCAGCGACAACGCCATCACGGCGCTGGCCGACGCCCTCGCCAAGGTGGGACGGCACCAGTTCCCGGTGAAACTGAACGAGGTGACGCGCGCCTTCTTTGCGCAGACGGCCCCGCTGGAGGCGCCGGTGATGGGGAAGGCCATGGCGGCCTTCGCCGCCAATTCCGCCGACGCGGCGGCGGCCGCCGTGATCGCCACCGACCCCAAGTACAACGCGATGCTGCGCACCACCTGCGTGGCCACCGGGCTCACCGGTGGGCACGCCACCAACGCGCTGCCGCAGCTGGCCGAGGCCAACATCAACTGCCGCATCTATCCCGGGGAGAGCGCGGAGTCGGTGCGGCAGGCGCTGGAGCGGGTGGCGGCGGACACCGCGGTGCACGTGCTCATCCGGTCGCAGCGCCCCGACAGCCCGGCCTCGCCGCTCCTCCCCGAGGTGATGGGGCCGGTGGAGCGCATCACGCGGGAGCTGTGGGGGAACGTCCCCGTGATCCCCACCATGAGCACGGGCGCCACCGACTCGCGCTTCTTCCGCGCCCGCGGCGTGCCGGCGCTGGGGGTGTCGGGGCTGTTCAGCGATCCCACCGTGGACGCGCGCGCGCACGGGCGTGACGAGCGGATGGGGATCCGGAGCTTCTACGAGGGGCAGGAGTTTCTCTACCGTCTCACCAAGGCGCTGAGCACCGGCGTCGTCGCCCAGTAACCGGAGAACCTGCATGCCGCGTCACCCCTCCCGCCGCCAGTTCCTGGGCGCCGCCACCACCGTCGGCGCCGCCGTGGCGCTGGGCGCCCGTCCTGGCGTCGCGCAGGACGATCATGACCACGGGGGCGCGGCGCAGGACGTCGCCATGCCCCCGGCCATCCGCGCCCTGCGCCCCATGCGCGACGGCGTGGTCCCCATCAGCGTCGCCGAGCGGCGGGCGCGGCTCGAGAAGGCGCGTCGCCTCATGCGCGAGCAGCGCCACGACGCCCTCCTGCTGACCGGGGGCACCTCGATGGTGTACTTCACCGGCATCCAGTGGGGGCTGAGTGAGCGCCTGCTCGCAGCGGTGATCCCCGCCAGCGGCCGCCCCTTCCTGGTGACCCCCAAGTTCGAGGAGGAACGGGCCATGGAGCAGGTGGCCCAGGGTCCCATGCAGGGGGAGGCCGACGTCTATGCCTGGGAGGAGCACGAGGACCCGTATGCGCTCATCGCGCAGGGGCTGCGCACGCGGGGGCTGGCCACCGCCACTATCGGGGTGGAGGAGACGGTCCGCTTCCAGTTCAGCCACGGGACCGGTCGGCTGGCCGGGGTGACGCTGGCGGACGGCACGCCGGTCACCGCCGGGTGCCGCATCGTGAAGGACGCCCACGAGCTGGCGCTCATGCGCCACGCCAGCGCCGTCACCCTGCTGGCCTACGAGGCGGCGTGGAAGTCGCTCACGGAGGGGATGACGCAGGCGGATTTTGCCCGGCTGGTGGCGCAGGCCCACACGCAGCTGGGGTACAGCGGCTCCGCCGGCGTGCAGGTGGGGAAGTATTCGGCGCTGCCGCACGGGTCGGCCACGCCGCAGGTGGTGCGCGAGGGGAGCATCCTGCTGATTGACGGCGGCTGCAAGGTGGAGGGGTACAGCTCCGACATCTCGCGCACCTTCGTGCTGGGGAAGCCCACCCAGAAGATGAAGGACGTGTTCGAGGTGGAGCACCGGGCGCAGACGGCCGCGCTGAAGGCGGCGCGCCCCGGGGTGCCGTGCGAGGCGGTGGATGCCGCGGCGCGCAAGGTCATCGTGGATGCCGGCTTCGGCCCCGACTACACGTACTTCAGCCACCGCGTGGGGCACGGCATGGGGATGGACGGCCACGAGTGGCCGTACCTGGTGCGCGGCAACACGCTCCCGCTGCAGCCCGGGATGGTGTTCTCCGATGAGCCGGGGATCTACCTCCCCGGGGAGTTCGGGATTCGGCTGGAGGACGACATGGTCATCACGGAATCCGGCGCCGAGCTGTTCACGCCGCAGTCGCCCAGCCTGGAGCGCCCCTTCGATCGTGCCTGAGGGGCACCGGTTCCGGGGGGCGCCATGGGCGGCGCCCCCCGGGACTGCTTACGGCAGCACCCGCCGCGCGGCGAGGTCGTAGCGTGCGCCCGGCTCCAGCACCAGGTACGGCTTGCCGCCTGCCTGCTGCGGGGCCCGGGCGTCGTGCACCGCCACCTGAGCCGTCCCGATCACCGCGAACTGGTCGCCGCGCACCACCACGGCCGTCGCTTCGCTGATCCCGATCCCCAGCAGCTCCGGGTAGCGGGCCAGCACCTCCTGCAGGTCGTTCCACCGGTTGCGCGTGTTGATGTGCTGGTCGATGGCGGTGCCGCGCAGGAAATTGAAGCCGCGCAGGTGTTCGGGCTCTGGGGCAATCATGAGCTGGGCGCCGGCCACGGCCCCGCGCACCAGCAGGTCCCCCTGGATGCTCGCCCCGGCCGAGCTGCCGCCAATGACGCCGCCGCGCGCCAGCACCGCGT
>JBILKP010000263.1:0-3947 GCA_044376625.1 Gemmatimonas sp.
GCGCTGGAGCCGGATCAGATGACGCCGTTGGAGGCGTTGACGGTGCTGGCGGGGCTGAAGGACCAGTTGCGCGGGGACGGATAGCTGTCACGTCACTGACGCGTTTTTGGCGATATAGTGTCGATTCTGTCTCCTGTCATTCACAGCGCATCAACACAACATCTACGCGTCATTCCATAAAAGGAGTATCACCATGTCGCCGCTCATGTCGCCGCGGGCCACCCGAGGGATGGCCGTCCTGCTGGGGGTCGTGCTCCTGGCCGGGAGTGCGCTCGGCGCGTTGGGGAGCTGCGGCGGCGACCGGGGGGGCGCGGAGCAGGGGGGCGCCACCGGGGGCGCCGCGGGGGGCGCCGCGGGGGGCGCCGCGACCACCGCCACGCCAGCGCCGTCCACCCGGACGCCCACGGCCCAAGTGGAGGTGGTGGCCCGGTATCCGCACGACCGCGGGGCCTTCACGCAGGGGCTGCTGTTCCACCAGGGGCGGTTGTTCGAAAGCACCGGCCAGGTGGGGACCTCGGGGATCCGCGAGGTGGAGCTGACCAGCGGGCGCGTGGTGCGCGAGGCGTCGCTGGAGCGCCCGCACTTTGGCGAGGGGATCGTGATCGTGGGCGACCGGCTGTTCCAGCTCACCTGGCAGAGCGGGACGGCGTTTGTGTACGACTGGCGGACCTTTCGCCGCACCGGGAGCTTCCGGTATGACGGCGAGGGGTGGGGGCTCACCACCGACGGCGCGTCGCTCATCATGAGCACCGGGGGCTCGTCGCTGCTGTGGCGCGACCCGGCGACCTTTGCCGTCACGCGCACGCTGCCCGTGACCGACCACGGGCTGCCGGTCTCCAACCTCAACGAGCTGGAGTGGGTGGAGGGGGAGATCTGGGCCAACCTGTGGCAGAGCGACCAGTTGGCGCGGATCAACCCGGCCACGGGGGAGGTGACCGGTTACGTGAACCTGGCGGGGATCCTGCCGGCCAGCGAGCGGAGCGGCGAGGAGGACGTGCTCAACGGGATCGCGTATGACCCGTCGACCAAGCGGCTGCTGGTGACCGGCAAGCTGTGGCCGACGGTGTTCGAGATCCGGGTGCGGTAGGGTGCCGCGCCGTCGCCGCCCGCGTGGGCCCCAGGCAGTGACCGGCGTGGGGGTGCCTGCCGAGGGGGGGCGTGCTGCCGGGGTGCCGGGCGCGGCGCCGGTGGTGCGCGCGTGGCAGTTGATGGAGGGGCGTGTGTTTGCGCCGCTCCCCGATCCCACCCCCCAGCGGGGGTGGAGCGGTGACCGCGTGCTGCGCTGGGTGGACGTGCAGACGGTGGACGCGGAGGCGTTCGGCGCCGTGCTGCTGGCGCTGGGGGCGTCGCCGGCGCTGGTGGCGCAGGTGACGGACCAGGCAGCCGACCTCTCCGACGCGGGGGCCGAGCGTGAGGCGGCGTGGCTGCGGGTGCCCGTGCCCACGGCGCTGGCGGAGGAGGGGCACCGGTTCATCACCCTGGTGGCGCTCCCCAGCGTGCTGGTCACGCATCACCGCCGTCCGCTGGCCACGCTGGACCAGCTGGAGGCGCTGCTGCTGCGCGCCATCCCCGAGGGGGGGAGCTCGGCGGCGCTGGTGCTGGAGGTGGTGGAGGAGTTTGCGGCGGCGGAGTTGCGCGCCTACATGGCGGCGCGGCGCGACGTGGACCAGCTGGCGCTGCAGCTGGACGAGACCCCCGAGGCGGTGTCGCTGGACCAGGTGAGCGCGCTGATGCGGCAGGTGGACCGGCTGAGCGCCGTATGCGAGGACCACCTGCTGGCGCTGTCGCTGCTGCCGCAGCTGGAGAGCCAGGCGTTCGGGACGGTGGCGGACCGCGGGCAGCTTGCCGAGGTGACGCGGACGCTGGAGCGGTACCAGTACGGGCTCAAGCGGCTGGAGCGGCGGCTGGAGGGGGTGCGCGCGCTGTACAGCGCGGGGCTGCAGGAGCGCGCGAACCAGCGGCTGCGCGTGCTGACGGTGATGAGCACGGTGTTCCTGCCGCTGACGCTGCTGGCGAGCATCTACGGGATGAACTTCGCGCACATGCCCGAGCTGCAGTCGCGGCTGGGGTACCCGCTGGTGCTGGGGGCGATGGTGGTGATCGCGGCCGTGCAGGTGTGGTGGTACCGGCGCCAGGGGTGGTGGGGGTAGGGGGGCGCGGTGCGGCGTTGCTGGGGGTAGGTGGGCGAAGCGGGGATGACGCAGGCGCCCGCGGCGTGGTGCAGTTTGGCGGCATGGGGAGCCCACGGCTGCTGGATCGGATGCGGATGTGCGCGGTGGCGCGGGGGCTGCATCCGCGCACCCGGGCCGCGTACCGGCGCTGGGTGGTTCGCTATGTGCGGTACCATGGGCTGCGCCACCCCGCGGAGTTGGGCCACGTGGAGGTGGAGGCGTTCCTGACGGCGTTGGTGGCGGAGGACGGGGTGGCACCGGCCACGCAGCGCCAGGCGCGGTCGGCGCTGCGGTTTCTGTACAAGGCGGTGCTTGGGGTCGAGGTGGGCGCGACGTTGCGGGGGTCTTCGTGGCGTCCCGCCCTCCCCCTGCCAGCGGTGGTGGTGCGGGGGGTGCTGGCGCAGCTGGCGCCGGTGCCGCGCCTCATGGCCTCGCTGGTGTATGGGGCGGGGTTGCGTGTGGGGGAATGCTGCGCGCTGCGGATTCGTGACGTGGATTTGGGTCGCGGCGTGATCCGGGTGCGGCGTGCCAACGGCAGCCATGATCGTCTCACGGTCATCCCCGTGTCGGTCCGCGAGGCGTTGGCAGCCCAGGTGGCGGCCAGTCGGCAACTGCAGCAGCGGGCGGTGCCTCGGGGTGGCGGGGCGATGCCGTACCCGGTGCTGGGCCCCGAGGGGATGCCGCAGACCTTGCACTGGCGCTGGATGTGGGTGTTTCCGTCGTCGCGGACGCGGTGGCATGGCGGTGGGCGCCGTCGGGTCCTGCTCCCCCTCCATCCGACCAGCCTGCAGCGGGCGATGACGGTGGCGGCCCGGGCGGCCGCCGTGCCCCCGGCGCTGGGTCCTGTCACGTGCCGTCGTCTTCGCCACACGTGTGGGGCGCAGTTGCTGGCGGCCGGGTATCCCATCGGGGTCGTGCAGGGGCTGCTGGGTCACCGGGACCGGAGCACGACGCGGCGGTACCACGATGCCTTGCCGGTGGGCTGGTTGGGTGTCCGAAGCCCGCTGGACTTTGAGGGGAGTGTGCCGCTGCCGGCCTCCCTGCCCCCGTCATCGTCAGACGCGGGGTGGGACGAGGTTCTGGGTTAGGGGTGCGGGGGTACGGGACCGCGTTCCCTCTGTCCGTGGTGGTGTTCTGCAGCGAATATTTCTCCTGAGCCTTGGGCCTTCGCGTCTGGAGCATGGCCATCAGCGCGGCCAACCTCGCGCTCGGGCGGCCCTGGGCGGCGCGGTGCCCCGTCACCTCCCCCCATGGGGCGCGCCACGGTGGGCGTGGCGAGCCCCGTCGTGCTGCCGCCCCTCCGCCCCTCCGCCTGCGCGCCACGCGCGTCTCATCAGCCACCCGCTCCGCCGCCGTCACTACCCACCGAGGGGATGCGCTCGAGGCGCCGTTGCTGCAGAACACCGCGTTTGCAGCAGTAATCAGCGGGCGCCGAGAGCCCCGGCGAGCTGGTAGCGATGTCGGGTGCCGGGTGCCGGGTGCCGGGTATCGGGTGCCGGGTGCCGGGTGCCGGGTATCGGGTGCCGGGTGCCGGGTGCCGGGTATCGGGTGCCGGGTGCCGGGTATCGGGTATCGGGTGCCGGGTGCCGGGTGCCGGGTACCGGGTACCGGGTGCCGGGTGCCGGATGCCGGGTGCCGGGTGCCGGGTGTCGGGTGCCGGGTGTCGGGTGCCGGGTGCCGGGTCACGGGTCACGGGCGCGGGGTGACGGGTCACGGTGGCACTGCCATCCCGCACGCGGCCAGGCCTACCAATGGGACATGCTCACCGCGAGGAAG
>JBILKP010000073.1:0-12167 GCA_044376625.1 Gemmatimonas sp.
CGTACGCCAACGGCCGCGTGGGGATGTGGGGCACCTCGTTCTCCGCGCACATGCAGGCCGGCGCCGCGCAGTGCCGCCCGCCGGCGCTCAAGGCGCTGCTCCTCAACATGGGCGGGCTCAAGAACGGCTGGGATCATGGCGTGCGCTACCGCGGCACCTACGAGTTCGGGCGGCAGCTCACCTGGGCCTGGAGCCAGCTGCTGGCCGATGCGCGCACCGACGACGTGAAGGCGCTCCTCACCCGCGAGAAGGCCGAGCAGTGGTACGACGTCACCGCCTGGCGCCGCGGCGTGAACCCGCTGGCCGTGTCCGCACAGTACGAAGGGTGGTTCTTCGACTTCTGGGAGCGCGCCGACTATGACGCCTCGTGGAAGGACCCCATGCTCGCGTGGGACGAACACTATCCCGCCACCGCCGACATCCCCATGCTGCACGTGGGCGGGTGGTACGACATCTTCCTGGCCGGCACGGTGGGGAACTTCCAGGGGCTGCGCGCCCTCAAGCGCGCGCCGCAGCAGCTGCTCATCGGCCCGTGGACGCACGGCGGCAACAACCGCACGTACGCGGGCGACGTGAGCTTTGGCGACAGCGCCGCCATCCCCGACTTCCTCACCGACTTCCACGTCCGCTGGTTCGACCACCACCTCAAGGGGGAGGCCAACGGCGCCGAACGCGACGCCGCCGTGCGGCTGTTCGTCATGGGCACCGGCAGCGGGCGCAAGGATGCCGATGGCCGGCTGTCGCACGGCGGCTACTGGACCACCGCCGACCGCTGGCCGCTGCCGGGCACGCGCACCGTGCCGTACTACTTCCACGCGGGGGGCGGGCTGCGCCCCGTGCGCCCGGGCGCCGCGCACAGCGGCACCAGCTACACCTTCGACCCGTTCCACCCCGTCCCCACCGTCGGCGGCGGCTCGTCGGCGCGCCTCAAGGACGGCGCCTACGACCAGCGCGAGGACCCGCGCTTCCCCCCCTCGGCCGCGCCGTGGCGCCCCCTGCGCGCGCGCCCCGACGTGGTGGTGTTCCAGACCGAACCGCTGGCGGAGGACGTGCTGGTGGCCGGCCCCATCACGGTGGAGCTGTACGCCAGCGCCTCCACCGTGGACACCGACTTCACCGCCAAGCTGGTCGACGTGTACCCCAGCAGCACCGACTGGCCTGGCGGCTTCGACCTGAACCTCACCGATGCCATCGTGCGCGCGCGCTATCGCGCCTCCCGCACCACCGCGCAGCCGCTGGTGCCGGGGCGCGTGACCCGCATCACCATCGAGCCCTTCCCCACCGCCAACGTCTTCAAGAAGGGGCACCGCATCCGGGTGGACATCAGCAGCAGCAACTTCCCCCGCTTCGACGTGAACCCCAACACCGGCGCGCCCAGCGGCCCCCCGCGCGAGATGGTCCCCGCGCGCATCACCATCCGGCACGATGCGCAGCACCCCTCGCGCCTGTTGCTGCCGCTCGTCCCCCTCCCCCGCTGATCCCCGTGCCCGTCCCCCCCGAGTCCCCCATGCTCACGCTGCTGGCCTACGGCATGGTGGTGACCTTCATGGCGCTCATCATGACGCGCCGCCTGTCGCCGCTCACGGCGCTGGTGCTGGTGCCGGTGGCCTTCGCGCTGCTGGGCGGCTTCCGCGCCGAGCTGGGGCCCATGATGCTGGAGGGGATCGGCAAGCTGGCCCCCACGGGGGTGATGCTGCTGTTCGCCATCCTCTACTTCGCCATCATGATCGACGCCGGGCTCTTCGAGCCCTTCGTGGCGCGGGTGGTGCGCCTGGTGCAGGGGGACCCGGTGCGGGTGGTGGCGGGGTCGGCGGCGCTGGCGCTGCTGGTATCGCTGGACGGCGACGGCTCCACCACCTACATGATCACCACCGCGGCCATGCTGCCGCTGTACCACCGCCTGCAGCTGCGCCCGTTGGTGCTGGCGTGCGTGACGATGCTGGCATCGGGGGTGATGAACCTCCTCCCCTGGGGCGGCCCCACGGCGCGCGCCGCCAGCGCGCTGGGGGTGCCGGTGGACGCGGTGTTCCTCCCCATGATCCCGGCCATGGTGGTGGGCGCGCTGTGGGTGCTGTTCGTGGCGTGGCGGCTGGGCGTGGCGGAGCGCGCCAGGCTGGCGGGTGTCACGGCCGCTGCCGGCGCCGCGCCCAGCCCTGGGGACCTGGCGGCGGATGGACGAATGGACCCAGGGACGGACCGCGCGACGGAGGCCGGCCCAACCCTCGCCCCCCACGCCTCCGGCTGGCGTGCCGCCGCCAACGTGGCGCTCACCGCCGCGCTGCTGGCCGCGCTGGTGCTGGCGCTGCTGCCGCTTCCGGTGCTGTTCCTGCTGGCGTTCGCGGTGGCGCTGGTGGTCAATCACCCCACGCTGGCGGCGCAGAAGGCCCTGCTGCACCGCCACGCCGGCAACGTGCTGGCGGTGGTGGGGCTCATCTTCGCGGCCGGCGCGTTCGTGGGGATCCTGTCGGGGACCAGGATGGTGGACGCCATGGCCGCCAGCGTGGTGGCGCTGGTGCCCCCGGCGCTGGGGCCGTACCTGGCGCCGGTCACGGGTGTGCTGAGTGTGCCGTTCACCTTCTTCATTTCCAACGACGCCTTCTACTTTGGCGTGCTCCCGGTGCTGGCCAAGGCGGGGGCGGCCTACGGCATCAGCGCCGAGGCGATGGCGCGCGCCTCGCTGGTGGGGCAGCCGGTGCACCTGCTCAGTCCGCTGGTCCCCTCCACCTTCCTGCTGGTGGGGCTGGCCGGCGTGGAGTTCGATGCGCACCAGCGCAAGACGCTGGGGTGGGCGCTGGGGGCGTCGCTGGTGCTGCTGCTGGTGGCGCTGCTGGCGGGGGTGGTCCCCTGGCGGGGCGCGGCTATCCCGGCAGGAATGGGGTGAGCAGCGCCAGCGTGCGCTGCGTGGCGCCGCGTTCGGCCTCCACCAGCGCGGAGGCGGCCAGCCCCGCCGCCAGCCGGGTGTCGGCGTCGGTCAGCCACTGCCGCAGCGTGGCCGTCAGCGCGCCCTGATCGGCCGCCACGGCCCCGCCCCCGCCGCCCAGCAACAGCCCCGCCTCGCGGCTGGTGTGGTGGCGCGGGCCAAACAGCACCGGGGCGCCAAACACCGCCGGCTCGATCACCGAGTGCAGCCCCGCCGCGTGAAAACCTCCCCCCACATAGGCGGCGGTGGCCAGCGCGTACAGCTCCCACAGCACGCCCACGCGGTCCACCACCACCACGTCGGCCTCGGCCGCGGTGTCGCGCCCACCCGCCTCCACCGCCGCCAGCGTGTGCGCCCGCACACCCGCGTCCCGCGCCCACGCCAGCACGGGGGCCAGGTGCGCGGCCGTAGGCTCATGCGGGGCGATCACCAGCCGCGCGTCGGGGACTGCCTTGCGCAGCTGCTCCCATGCGGGCAGCAGGTGCGCTTCGTCGGCAGGCCAGGTGGAGCCGGCCACCACCGTGGGGCGCCCGTCGGCCAATGGCGCCAGCAGCGGGCCCGCCCGGTTGGCGCGTCGCGACCGCTCCCACGCCTGGTCAAAGCCCGTGTCCCCCGTCACGCGAATCACGTCACGCCGCACCCCCAGCGCCACCAGCCGCTCGGCGTCGCGCGCGTCGATGGCACCCACGCCGGCCAAGGCGCGATAGGCGTCGCCCAGCAGCTGCCGCGCCCACCACCCCTGCCGCCCCGAGCGCGGCGACAGCGTCGCGCTCAGCAGCACCACCGGCCGCTGCCGCCGCGTGGCGCGCTCCACCAGGTGCGGCCACACATCCAGCTTCACAAACGCCAGCACCGATGGCCGCAGCGCGGTCAGCAGCGCCTCGGCCTCGGCCACGCCATCCCATGGCAGGTACCCGGTGACGTCGGCCCCCATGGCCGCCGCCAGCCGCTCGGCGCTGGGGGAGAAGTGCGTGTACGCCTGCTGCACGTCGGGGCGCATGCCCCGCAGCGCCTGCGCGACGGGGCGCGCCTGCAGCCCCTCCCCCACCGAGGGGGCGTGAAACCAGGCCAGGGGATGCCCCGCCTGCCGCTGCTGCGCCGCCTGCCGCTGCAGCGAGGCCAGCGCCATGCGGCGGGCATGGAACGTCTGCTGCAGCTTCCCACCGCCGGCGGGCGCCAGGGCGCTGGCGGCGCGCGCCGCGCCTATCGCCCCGTGGTAGAAGGGGCGAATCCACCCCCTCACGGCTGCGCGGGGCCCCCGGCGCCGCCGCGCGGGCGGGTGCGCGCCACCACCAGCGCCGTGTCCACCGCGCGGCGGAAGTCCGTCCACGGAATCGCCCCCTCCACCAGGAAGTCCCCGATGAGGAAGGTGGGGGTGGAGCGCACGCCGGCGCGCAGCGCCTGCTGCACGTCGTTCTGCAGCAGCGCCTCGATGGCCGGCGAGCGACGGCAGGCGTCAAACTGTCCCGCGTCCAGCCGGAGGTCGCGCCCCAGCCGGGTCAGCAGCGGCGTGACGTCGGTCATCTTCCCCACCGTCTCCTGCCGGGCGAAGAGCGAGTCGGCATACTCCCAGAAGCGCCCCTGCGCGCCGGCGCACAGCGACGCCACCGCCTCGGCCTTGGCGTGCCGGTGCGTGTTGAGGGGGAACTGCAGGTACACCATGCGCACCGTCCCCTTGTCGATGTAGTCGCGGCGGAGGTTGGCCATCGACTGGTCGTGCCACTGCCGGCAGTACGGGCACTGGAAGTCGCTGATCATCACCACCCACATCGCCTTCTCGTTGCCCAGCAGGCGCCCCTGGTCGGCCCGGGTGACCAGCGCGGCGTCTCCGGTGTCCGCCATGGCAGCCGTCGGGGCCGCCGGCGCCGGGGTGGACGCGGCAACCGGGGCGGCGGCCGCGGTGGCGGCCCGGGCGCGCTCGGCACGCGTCCCCTCGGCGGTGTCGCCCGTACCGCACGCCGCGGCCATGAGCGGGGTGAGCAGGGCGCCGCGGATCAGGGCGGCCAGGAGGGGGCGGAGGCGGGGGTGACGGGCCATCCCTAACGCTAGCGCCCGGGGGGACGGCGCGCACGAATCCTGCCCGCTGCAGCCAGCAGCCGGCGGTGGCGCCGCCCTGATCCTGACACCTTCCCCCCCGTGTGGCGTAGTATGTCTCCATGAGCCTGTCGCGTGGGTCGCGGTTGCCGGGACGCCATCCCGGGCTGCTGCGCCGTCTTCTGCCGGGTGTCCTGCTCACCCTCGTGCTTGCCCCCCTGTTCCCCCCGCGGGGTGGGGCGGGCGTGTCTGCGCAGCCGGCCCCCCAAGGGGCCGGCCAAGGGGCGCTGCCCGCCCCGGTGGGGTACGTGAATGACTTTGCCAACGTGCTGCCGGCTGACGCCCGGGCGCGCGTGGAGGCGCTGGCGCTGCAGGTGCGGGCGGCCACGCGCGGCGACATGGTGGTGGTCACGCTCCCCTCGCTGCAGGGGCGCCCGGTGGAAGAGGTGGCGCTGCGGCTGGGGCGCGAGTGGAAGGTGGGGGCCACCGCCGCCATTGGCGATGAGGCGCGCAACGCCGGCGTGATCATCCTGGTGGTACCCAAGGAGACGTCGGACGACGGCCGCGGCTACTGCCGGATCGAGGTGGGGCAGGGGGCGGAGGGGTTCATCACCGACGCCACCGCCGGCGCGTTGTGCCGCGAGCAGGTGCCGCGCTTCCGGCAGCGGGAATACGGCGGTGCGGTGGAGGGGTTGGCGCAGGGGGTGGCGGGGCTGTACGCGCAGGCGTTCGGGGTGTCGCTGGAGGGGGCCCAGGCGCCGCGTACGCCACGGCGGCGTGAGCGTGACAGCGGGTTTCCTGTGGTGCTGGTCATCATTCTCGTCCTGTTCCTGTTGAGCGCCCTGGGGGGGCGCCGCCGGCGCAGCGGCTGCGTGGGGTGCCTCCCCATCCCCATCCCTGGCCCGCCGGTGATGCACCATGGCTGGCACCGTGGCGGCTGGGGCGGCGGGGGGTTTGGCGGCGGTGGTGGTGGCGGCTTTGGCGGTTTTGGCGGCGGCGGCGGATTCAGCGGAGGGGGCGGTGGCTCGAACTGGTGAGGGCCCCACGGGGGCACGGATGACGTTGGAGCAGCTGGTGCACCAGCTGCGGGGGGCGTGCGGCGACGGGCTGCAGGCGGCGGTGCTGTACGGGTCGGCCGCGGCCGGCGAGGCGGTGGAGGGGCGCTCCGACCTGAACGTGCTGGCGGTGCTGCGCGACGCGGAGCCGGTGCTGTTGCGTACGCTGGCGCCCACCATGCGCGCCTGGCAGGAGGCAGGGAACCCGCCGGTGCTGGTGTTCACCGCTGCCGAGTGGCACCGCTCGGCGGACATTTTTCCCATGGAGTACGCCGACATCCTGGAGCGGCACCGGGTGCTGGCCGGGGCGCTGGCGCTGGAGGGGATCGCCGTGCGTCCCGCCGACCTGCGGCTGCAGCTGGAACACGAGGCCATGGGGAAGCTGCTCCGGCTGCGGCGGGGGGTGATGGTGGCTGGCAGCGACCCGGCGCGGCAGCGGGCGCTGCTGGCCGACAGTCTGGGGGTGCTGCTGGTGCTCTTCCGGGCCTACCTGCGGTTGGTGGGGGTGCGCCCGCCGCTGGATGGCGTGCAGGTGATTCACGCGGTGGCGGCCCATGCCGGGCTGGACGCCGTGCCCTTTGTGCGGGGGCATGCCCTGGTGCGCGGCACCCCGCTGGCCGATGCCGACGTGGAAGGGGTCCTGGCGGGCTATGTCCGCGGGATCGCCATGCTGGTATCGGTGCTGGACGCGCACCACGCGCACCACGCGCCCCCGGGTGGGGGCGCCTCGACTTCCACTTCCTGAGGCCTTCCATGTCCATCGGACGTTCCCAGCCCCGTGCTCCGTTCGCCCCCCGGCCGGGGGGATCCACCCTGCGCGCCCTGCGGGCGCTGGCCGTGGCCGTGGCGCTCCCGCTGGCCACCGGCGCCTGCGGCTACAACAGCATCCAGTCGTATGACGAGCAGGCGCAGCAGGCCAAGCAGAACATCGACGCCCAGCTGCAGCGGCGCGCCGACCTCATCCCCAACCTGGTGAGCACCGTGAAGGGGTTTGCCGCGCAGGAGAGCGAGGTGCTGACGGCGGTGACGCAGGCGCGCGCCGGGCTGGTGGGCGCGCTGCAGAAGACGGGGGGCTCCGACCCCGCCGAGCTGGCCAACGCCAACCAGGCGCTTACCAGTGCGCTGGGGCGGCTCAGCGTCACCGTCGAGGCGTATCCGCTGCTCAAGTCCGACGCCAACTTCCTGCGCCTGCAGGACGAGCTCACCGGCACGGAGAACCGCATCGCCGTGGCGCGCACCGACTACAACGGCGCCGTGCGCACGTACAACGAGTACATCCGCAAGTTCCCGCAGGTGCTCACGGCCAAGGTGTTGGGCTCCAAGCCGCGCAGCTATTTCGAGGTGACCGACGCGGCGGCGCGGGCGGCGCCGACGGTGGACTTCAGCAAGCCCGCCGGGTCCTGAGCGCCCGCGCCCCACGGCTCCTGACACACCACGCGCCCCCGCCGGCACTCCGGCGGGGGCGCGTGGCGTCTGGGGGCTCCCGCAGGGAGCCCCCCGTCAGCTGCGGTTCTTCTCGTACAGCAGGTTGCGGGGGGCCATGCGCCATTGATACCACCGGGTCAGCAGCGCGCCGCTGTTCACCGCGCTGTCCGCCCGCTCGGCCCGCATCCTGGTCCGCACCTCCACCCCAATGATGCGGTCGCCATCGTTGAGGGTGTCGGCATCAGCCCCGTTGTAGCTGCTGGACAGGGTGCCGTTGGTGAACCGGAGCTTCGCCGAGAAGGCTTCCACGGGGGAGGCCATGTCCACGCCGTTCGGCGTGCCGCTGGTGGAAAAGGTGGTGGCCCGCTTCAACGTGCCGGTGGCCGCGTGGCGCCAGTACACCACCACCGATACCCGCTGGATACTGGTTTCCGACCGGCGCAGGCGCAGCGTCCCCAGCCCGGACGGGCGCCCGGCCAGCGACGTGAGGTTGGCAAAGGTCACCTTGAACTTGCTGGCTGACGTGGCAGTCACCCCCGTGATCAGCAGCAGGCGGCGCGACTGCCCCACCCGCAGCTGTGCCACGTCACCGGCCTTCAGCTCCTGCGGCTGCCCGTTGCGGACAAAGTCGATGCACGTGGCGCCGCACGTCCCGCCCGGGGGAAGCAGTTCGCTGCCGTCGTCCTCGTCCCCCTCGCCCTCGTCGTCGTCCTCGTCATCGTCGTCATCGTCGTCATCGTCATCGTCGTCATCATCATCGTCGTCATCATCATCGTCGTCATCATCGTCATCATCATCGTCATCGTCATCGTCATCATCATCGTCATCGTCGTCATCATCATCGTCGTCATCATCATCGTCGTCATCGTCGCCCCCCGAGCCGATCATCGGGTACACGGCGGCCTCGTCGGGCGCAAAGGGGACCGACAGGATGGTCAACGTGTCGCCCGCGGCATTCACCGAGGCGAAGTCAGGGGAGCTCTCCAGCGCCACCCCCGCCTCGGCCACGTCGCGCCCCAGCGACAGCCCCACGAAGCGGGCATTCCGGTCCACCCCTTCGCGCACCACCAGCCCGCGACGCCCCTTCCAGAGCGACACCGAGAACTGGATGGCCGCCGAGAGCACCACCACGCTCACGGTGAGCGCAATCAGGACTTCCGCGAGCGAGAAGCCGCGACGCGGCCGGGAGGTAGGCATCAGTCGACCTGGGCGCCCCGGAACAGGGCGGTGGTGAGGGAGACGGGCTTCGCGCCCCGGGGAAGGTCCACGTGCACGGTGACCTGCAGGAGGTTCTGGCGCACCGCGGTCACCGTGACGCGCCGTGAAAAGGGGCCGTTGGCGTTGGGCACCCCTTCCGCGTCCACCGCCACGGCGGCCTCGTTCGCCACGGTCCACGGGTCGCGCATCCGCAGCTCCTCGAGGTAGCTGCGGGCGATGGCCAGGCCGTTGGTGCGGTTCTGGGCCAGGGTGTGGAAGGTGGTGGTGCTGGCGCTGGCCCCCATCAGCGCCATCGCCCCCACCGCCAGCAGGACCATGGCGATCATGACGGCAATGAGCGAATGCCCCCGCCGTGGTCGAGCGCCCTGTGGCCGGCCGGCGGGCCGGCGGAACCGACGCGACGGTGCACTCAATTCCACACCCCGTTGTGGTAGCGCCGGAGGCGCAGGAGCCCCGACGGGAGGATGATGATGGCCGATACGGCCGAGAGGTCGCTGCTGCTGCGCAGGTAGACGTGCGCCGACGTCCCGGTGACATCGGCGAGGCCGCGGATGGTGAAGTGCACCCGGTTGTCCGCAGGGAGGGTACCGTCCCCGGTGCGCAGCACGGGAGCGTCCCCGCGCCCGTACTGCACCCCCGCGGGGAGCGACCGCTGCCCCCCACCCGCCAGCGCATCCCGCTCCGCGTCCGTCTCGCCAATGGTTCCGTCGCGGTTGGCGTCCAGGTAGCCCGTGTAGCTGTTGTGCACGGTGGAGAAGGCCACCCGCACCAGGCTGCGCGTGGCCAGCGCGCGGGTGCGTGCCAGGTCCATGTCATGCATCAGCTGCATGGCGGCCAGGTCCACCTTGGAGCGTTCGCTCTGCCGCAGGCGCGGCACCACGATCCCCAGCGACACGCCCACGATGGTCATGATGACCACCAGCTCCACCAGGGTGACGCCGGCGCGTCGGCGCTGCCGCGTGCATGGGGGGACAGGTCTGGGCATGGCGTCAGTACACCGGGCGGAAGGCGGTCTGCACCACGCTCCCCACCGCCGGTGTCCCGGGCGGGAGGTTGGACGGGCTCTGGTAGCGGGTGTCAAACGACCACTTGCGGTTGGGGGGGGTGTAGTAGGACCCGGAATGCGTGCCGGCCAGGAAGCGGTGCGTGAACAGCGAGACGATGGACCCGGTGTACACGTGGTCCACCCCACTCCAGTTCTCGCGGTAGCCCATCATGTTGTGCAGCCCGCCCCCCTGCGTGGGGTTGGTGCAGCCGGCGCGCGCCTTGTCGCAGCTGGTGGGGGTGTGCCCCGACACGACGGCCGCGTTCACGGTGGTGGAGCGCGCCTTGCGCTTGGTGGCCACCTGCTGCTGGTTGTCGCACCATCCCGTCACCCCGGTGGCCCCGCATCGTTCCGTGGACGCCACCGTGGTGGCGCTGCTCATCGCAGCGTTGGGGGGGGTGGACAGCGTGATGACGGCGTCGGCCATGAGGGCAGCCGGGCGCCAGGTGGCGCTGTTGTAGTTCCCCAGCACGTAGAGCGGCCGTTCGGTGACCACGGTCAGCCCGCCCTGGTCGCCGTCGGTGCGCGGGAGCGGCAGCTGGCTCCCCTGGCGCAGGCGCACCGCCGGATAGTCCCCCGCCGTCCCCGTGGGGAGCCCCTGGAAGGCGATGTACACCACGCGGGGCGACCGGGAGGTGGGGCTGGCATCACTCCAGGTGCGCAGCGAGTCCATGTGGATGTCCACGAGGTCGGGATTGAGCTGCTGCCGGCCATCGTGGAAGGCGTTCACCCGCGGCTTGAAGATGCGGCGGCAGTCCGCGGTGGACGGCACCTGCAGCCCGGGCGGACGCACGTGCACCAGCGAGTCGCAGAACGCCGTCTTCATCGCGTTCGTGTCGGCCATGGCGAACACCCCGCTTCGCACGGTGATGTACCAGTCGGCCTTCCACGCCATCTTCACCAGGCGCGTGTCCGGGGAGTCGCTGTCAGCGCGCGGCGTGAGCAGCGTATGCGCCGGCTGCATCCCCGGGAGCGGCAGCTTGAGCGGCTGCACCCCGTGGGCCTTGCTCATGACCCGGCCGTCAAAGCGCTCCTCGCTCCACTGCCGGTAGGCCGCGTCGCCGGCCAGCGACCGCGAATCCTTGTCCACCGCCACCGCGTTCCCCTCGGCGTCCTTGATCTTCACCCCGTAGGTGGGCGCTTCGGTGTGCTTGGCCGCCAGGAAGGTGCTTTCCGGGGTGGTCACCACGCCGGAAATGGTGAGGTTGTTGATGGTGTACAGGTTGCCATTGGTGTGCACGCGCCCCCCGAAGGTCATGTGGGGGCCGGGGTGGATCTCCAGGTCCTGGTCGTAGAAGACGGCAAACTGGAAGATCGGCACCGACATCGCGTTCACGGCGATCACCGCGCCCGCGCGCGCACCCGTGCTGTCCCGCGCGCCCACGGTGATGTCAAAGCGCTGGTTCATGGAGTACAGCCCCGAATAGGGACCGGTGGACACCGTGCGCAGCACCGCGTCCCCCGTGCTCTGCACCCCCTTGGTCACCATGTACCCCGGGATGGCGGGGGTGGTGAGCGCTGCCACCTCGCTGGCGGACACCTGCCCGTCCTGCATGGCGGCGTCCAGCTGCGCCATGACGTCGTCGCTGGCCCCCTCCGTGGCGTAGGTGGCGCGCGCGTGCTGGTAGTCGGCGCCCGAGGTGCGGGCCACGGTGCCCACCGTGCTGAGCCCGGCCAGCACCACCACGGTGAACAGCACCAGCACCATCAGCACCGACTCCAGGGCAAAGCCGGCGCGCGCACCGTGGGGCGGCCTCCCGGTGCGGCACCAGGTCCTGGCGCGGGGGCGTCTGCGGCAACGGGGCATGTCAGTACACCGGGCGGAAGGCGGTTTGGGTCACATTCCCCACCGCCGGCGTCCCCGGCGGCAGCTGGGTCGCCTGCTCGAAGCGGCGGTCGAACGCGTAGTCGCGGATGGGCGGGCTGAAGAAGGTGAGGTTCCACCCCTTGAGCAGGTACTGGTGCGTGAACAGCGACACGATGGACCCGCGGTAGGTGTGCGTGGCCGTGGTCCAGTTTTCGCGGTAGCCCATCATGTTCTGCACGCCACCGCCCCGCACGGTCAGCGTGCACCCTGCCCGCGCGGCGTCGCAATTGGTGGCGGTGTGCCCGCCCAGCACCGCCGCATGCACCGCCGATCCGCTGGCCCGCCGCTTCACCTTCACCTGCTGCTGGTTGTCGCACCACCCGGTGACCCCGCTGGCCCCGCACCGCTGCGCGGCGGGGATGGCGGCGTCGGCGCTCATGGCGGGGTTGGGGGGATTGGAGATGGTGATCACCGCGTCCGCCATCAGCGCCGCCGGTTGCGTGGCCACGCTGTTGTAGTCCCCCAGCACGTACAGCGGCATTTCCGTGGCCACCGTCAGCCCGCCATCGTCGCCATCCTGGCGCGGCGTGGGCAGCTGCCGCGCCTGCCGCAGCCGGATGGCCGGGAAGTCGCCGGCATCGGTGGCGGGGAGCCCTTGGAACG
>JBILKP010000264.1:0-3936 GCA_044376625.1 Gemmatimonas sp.
CGCGTCCCGAGGGGGACGCGCCCCCGGCGCCCGGCGGTTACACTTCAGGGAACATTCCGCGGCCCCCCCGCCCCCGGCGGGGCCGCCCCCCTCGCCCACACTCCGCCATGCCTGTCGGCGCCGCCACCTGGTCGTTCACCGAGGATGATTTCGGGGCCATCACCATCACGCTGCAGCGCTTCCTGCACGACGCCAACGCCCGCTGTGCGCTGATCGTCGATCGCAGCGGGCAGCTGGTGGCCACCGTGGGGGAGACGCCGGCGTTCGACGCCACCGCCTTCGCCACCCTCACGGCGGCGGACTTCAGCGCCAACGACCAGCTGGCCCGCCTCATCGGCGAGAGCGACTTCAGCGTGCTCTTCCACCAGGGGGAGCGCGAGTCGATGTACCTCGCCGACGTGGCGCGCCGCGTCATCCTCGTGGTGCTGTTCGACAACCGCACCACGCTCGGGCTCGTCCGCCTGCGCCTCAAGGTCGCGGTGGATGAGCTCGCCCGCATCTTCGCCGGCGTCTTCGCCCGCGGCACCGGACAGCACCCCGCGCCCCCGGGGTTCCTGGCCGGCGCCGAGGACGAGATCGACCGCCTGTTCCGCTGAGGCCCCCCCGATGTCGATGATCAACTACGCCTCGCGCGAGATCAACTGCAAGATCGTGTTCTACGGCCCGGGGCTGGGCGGCAAGACCACCAACCTCGAATACGTGTACGGCCGCGTCGCCCCCGAGACCCGCGGCAAGCTCATCTCCCTCGCCACCGAGACCGAGCGCACCCTCTTCTTCGACTTCCTCCCGGTCGACCTGGGCACCGTCCGCGGCTTCCGCACCCGCTTCCACCTGTACACGGTGCCGGGGCAGGTGTACTACAACGCCAGCCGCAAGCTGATCCTCAAGGGGGTCGACGGCGTCGTCTTCGTGGCCGACTCGCAGGTCGAGCGCGCCGAGGCCAACGTGGAGTCGATGCAGAACCTGTATGACAACATGGCCGCGTATGGCTACGACCTCACGCGCCTGCCGTTCGTCATCCAGTACAACAAGCGCGACCTCCCCAACGCCGCCCCCCTCGACGAGCTGCAGGCCATGCTCAACCCCGGGTGGGAGGTCACCGACCCGGCGCGCATGCGCGACACCGAGAATCCCTTCCGCCCCGGCGAGTGGCTGGTCACGCGCCATCCGTCGGGCGACTGGATCGAGCGCGTCCCCGCCTTCGAGGCCGTGGCCGTCGCCGGCGACGGGGTCTTCGAGACGCTCAAGGCGGTCTCGAAGCTGGTCCTCAAGACGCTCGCCTGACGGCGCCCACCGCGCCGCCCCGACGCCGTGAACCTTCCCAACGCCATCACCGTGGGGCGCATCGCCCTGACGCCGCTCATCGCGTGGCTCCCGTTCGTGGCCACCTGGGAGGCGCGGCTCGCGGCGTTCCTGCTCTTCCTGGTGGCCGCCATCACCGACTACTGGGACGGCCACCTGGCGCGCTCCCGCAACCTGGTCACCGACCTCGGCCGCCTGCTCGATCCGCTCGCCGACAAGCTCCTCCTGCTCGCCACCCTCGTCCCGATGTTCCTGCTGCAGCGCCCCGGCGGGCTGCTGGCCCAGGCACCGGCTGCCGAGGCGCCCGGGCGCTTCCCGTTCGAGACGCCGCTGGGGCTGGTGGCCCTGCCGCTCTGGATCGTCGCCGTGGTCCTCGGCCGCGAGGCGTTCATGACCGCCTTTCGCGAGGTGGCCAAGCGGCGCGGGCTCGTCATCGCCGCCATCGGGCCGGCCAAGTGGAAGACCACCTTCCAGAGCATCTGGCTGGGCGCCGCGTATTTCTGGTTCTTCGCCGCCACCCTCGCCCGGCATCAGGGGTGGGAAGGGCACCAGGCCTGGGGGGCCTTCGCCGGCTTCAACGGGTTCGTGGGCGTGGCCAGCATGGTCGGCGCCGTCATCCTCACCCTGTACAGCCTCTGGCTGTACCTGCGGCGCTACGGGCGCCACGTCCTCGGTGCGCCCTGACCGCGCCGAAGGGGCGGCCGACGACGGGCTGGCCGTCGAGCTCATCACCATCGGGGACGAGCTGCTCCTCGGCTTCACCATCGACACCAACGCGGCGCACCTCGCCCGCACCCTCGCCGCGGTGGGGGGGCGCATCGTTCGACGGGCGTCGGTGGGCGACGATGCCACCGCCATCGCCGACGCCGTGCGGGAGGCGCTCGACCGGACCGGGGCGGTCATCACCACCGGCGGCTTGGGACCCACCGCCGACGACCTCACCAAGCAGGCCATTGGCGCCCTCTTCGGGCGCGCGCTGGCGCTTGACGAGGCGCTGCTGGCCGAGCTCGAGGCGCGGTGGCAGCGGCGCTTCAACCACCCGCTGCCGCCCAGCAACCGGCAGCAGGTGATGATCCCCGAGGGGGCCGAGGTGCTCCCCAACCGGCACGGGTCCGCCCCCGGGATCTGGCTGGAGGACGAGCGCGGTCGTTGGGTGGCCATGCTTCCGGGGGTCCCCCGCGAGATGCGCGGCATGCTGGCCGACACCCTGCTCCCCCGTCTGGACGCGCGCCTGTCGGGGGGGGCGCGCGTGATTCGCTCCCGCACCCTGCGGACGGTGGGGATCGCCGAGTCGGCGCTGGCCGATCGGCTGGGGGACCTGGCGCGCGGCGTGGACGGGCTTCCGCTGGCCTACCTCCCCGGCGCCGAAGGGGTGGACCTGCGCGTGACCGCCCGCAACCTCACCCCCGGCGAAGCCGATCACCGCCTGGGGGTGGCCGTCGAGGCGCTGCGCGCACGGGTGGGGGCGTACGTGTACGGCGAGGACGACGCCGACCTGGCCGCGCTGGTGGTGCAGGGGTGCCGGGTGCGCGGCTGGACGGTGGCCGTGGCGGAGAGCTGCACCGGCGGCATGCTGGGGATGCGCCTGACCGCCGTCCCCGGGGCCAGCGACGTGGTGCTCGGCGGCGTCATCGCGTATGCCAATGCCGTGAAGGTGCGCGATCTGGGCGTCCCGGCCGCGCTGCTGGAGGCGGAGGGGGCGGTCAGTGAGGGCGTGGCCCGCGCCATGGCGTCGGGGGTACGCGCCCGCTGTCAGGCTGCCGTCGGCATCGGCATCACCGGCATCGCCGGCCCCGGAGGCGGCACGCCGGAGAAACCCGTGGGGACGGTGTGGGTGGCGGTGGACCTCAACGGCACCGTGCACGCGGCGCGTGCCGTGTTCCCCGGCGATCGGCACGAAATCCGCTTCAGGGCGGCCCAGGCGGCGTTGGATCGGCTGCGCCGGGCGCTGGAAGGGACGGAGCCCCTCCCGGCGTGGACCACGCGCGCGTAACTGGTCCGTGCGCCGCTAAACTTCTGCCGGGTGGCCGACGTATCCACGGGAGCCCCCCGGCTTCGGCTGTGACCCCGTTTCCATTCTGCCCATGACTGATCCCCGTAACGGCGCGCCAGCGGACGACCTGGACGCGATGCTGGAAGACGCCGCACGCGCCGAGACCGCCGACATGCCAGCCGTCGGCGACGACCGCCAGCGCGAGCTGGAGACCCTCAAGGACCAGCATCTCCGGCTGGCCGCCGAGTTTGACAACTTCCGGCGCCGGTCGGCCCGCGAGCGGCAGGAGGCGGGGTGGCGTGCCCAGGGGGAGCTGGTGCGCAGCTGCCTCGACGCGTTGGATGACCTCGCCCGCTTCGGCGCCGTCAATCCGGACGCGGTGGACGCGCGCACGGTGGTGGACGGCATCCAGCTGGTCGAGCGCAAGCTCCAGAAGGCGCTGGGCGGCCATGGCTTCGAGGTGGTCGACCCCACCGGCGCCCCCTTTGACCCGGCGCGCCACGAGGCGGTCAGCACCGCCCCGGCCGCCAGCGCGGAGGAGGACGGCGTGGTGGCCGTGTGCTTCCAGGCCGGCTACGTCATCAATGGCGTGGTCCTTCGCCCCGCGCGGGTGATCGTCAAGCAGTGGGCCAGCTGACCGC
>JBILKP010000265.1:0-3935 GCA_044376625.1 Gemmatimonas sp.
CAGGCGCTCACGACGCTGGTGGGGGGGATGGCGCAGGTGGCGGAGCGGGCGGAGCGGGTGACGGCGTTGTCGGAGGAGCAGGAGGCGCGCAGCCGGATGGTGGCGGGCACCTTTGACGCGTTGGAGGGGGTGTCGCAGCGGGCCAATGTCGAAGCGCGCCGGGCCGCCGAGGGGACGGCGGGGCAGCAGGCCAATATTGAGGCGTTGGCGGTCAGTGCCATGCAGCTGTCGGAGTCGGCGCAGCGGTTGCGGGTGGTGGCGCGCACGGATTGGTACCGGCTGATGCGCACGGGGGTGCATGCGGCGGTGGACGCCGCCTCGATTGCGGGGGCGAAGCGCACGTCCACGGGGGTGCATGCCGTGGTGGAGCGGCCAGCCCGTGACGTGGGGCGTGTGGCGTCGCCCACGCCTGTCAGGCCGTCCGTGCCAGTGGGGTTGGCATAGCCGGTGCGGCCGGTTGGGGGTGGAGCAGGCGCGGCATCCACGGCGGGGTGACGGCCAGCGGGTGGAAGGTGCGGAGCTGTTCGCGGTAGGGGGTGAGGAGGTCGCGAATGAAGCGGTCCAGCATGGCCGAGGCGGTGTATTCGCGCCGGAAGTTGGCGGCGCTGATGGCCAGCACGAAGCGCAGGTGGCGCGAGAAGCTCTGGGGGGAGGAGTATTCCAGCCGGTGGGCGGCCTGGCTGATGGAGCACCCCGGGTTTTCGAGGAGGTGGGCCACGCGCACCAGTCGCGCGTAGGCCAGGTAGTCGCGCGGGGGCGGGAGCTGGGCGCGGGCGAAGCGGCTGGTGAAGGTCGTGGCTCCCACGCCCAGGCCGTTGGCCACTTGGCGCACCGTCGTGACGTGGCTGGGGAGGTGGAAGAGCGACCCCAGCACCATGCGGGCGTCGTCCGGGGTATCTGGGTGGAGTTCCTGGTTGAGCCGTTCCCTGGCGAGCGCTTCGATGCCCAGGGTGTCGGTGCGGGTGATGACGCGTCGCAGGTCGCGCCACCCGGTGGTGGTGCGGACGTCCACCAGAGCGCGGGCGCCCAGGTGGCCCATCGTGAGGAGCGCCGAGTGGAGGTGAGGGGGAGGTTCGAGGAGGACGGCGACCTTGGGGATGCGGGGGAAGGCGCGCAGCAGGCGGGTCAGCTGGGGGAGCTGGGTGGTGTCGATGTGGGAGACGGAGAGGAGCAGCGCGGCCACTGGTTCGTCGCGCAGGTGGGTGGCGAGTTCGTGCAGTGTGGCGGCGTGGCGCGTGACAAAGGCGCCTTGGGCAGCCAGGGTGAAGCGGGGGCGCTCGCCGGGGGCCAGCAGGGTGGCCACCGTGCGTGGTGGCATGGTGCTGGCGAGGAGGGGGCGGGGGGGGTGGGTCATGTGCCCGAGGGTGGTACCGGGGTGTCAGCGGAGCGTCATCCCGTTGGTCCCTGGGCGTCATTCCTCGTGGGGGGGTTATGTTGTGCGGGAGGGAGTGCGTCTCACGTTGACAGGGGATCGACCGGACGGTCGCGCAACCGGAGTGATCTGGTTCCGAGGAAAGTCCGGGCTCCACAGGGCAGACCGCCAGGTAACGCCTGGGCGTCCGGGGCGTGAGCGCCGGATGACGGACAGTGCAACAGAAAGCAAACCGCCGTCGCCGGGTGACCGGAGGCGGTAAGGGTGAAAGGGTGGGGTAAGAGCCCACCGCGCGGCCGGCAACGGTCGTGGCACGGCAAACCCCGGTCGGAGCAAGGCCAAATAGGCGGCGAGAGACGGCCCGTCTCGACCACGGTGCGAAAGCATCGAGCCGCGGGTAGGCTGCTGGAGCGTGCGGGTGACTGCACGCCGAGAGGAATGACCGTCCGGTGCCGGACCCATGGGGGCGACTTCGTGGGGATGGTGCCGACAGAACCCGGCTTACAGGTCGATCCCCTGTCGTGAGACTCTCTGGGTGTGGTGGGTGGTGGGCAGCGGTGGTGGTGGCTGCCGTGGCGATGACCGGCTGTGGCGCGTCGTCGCTGGTGCCGTTGCCGGCGCCGGTTCCTTCGCCGCCGGTGGTGGTGGAGGGGGGGCGTGACGTGGCGGTGCGGGTGCCGGCGGCGGTGCCTGCTGTGGCGCCGGCGGCGTCGGGGCGGGTCCTCACGCTTCCTGCGCGGGTGTTCCCGACCGGGTGGCGCGTGGAGCGGGAGGGGACGATGGAATGGGAGGGGACGCGCGAGGTGCGGCGGACCCGTGAGGAGGCGCAGCTGACGCTGCAATGGGAGCGGGATGCCGGCGGGTGGTTGCGCGGGCGGGGACAGGTGGCCGGCTATCGGCTGACCGCGGGTGACGGGGGGGTGCTCACCGTGCCGTCGTTGGCGGTGCTGCTGGTGGTGGACAGCGGCGCCGTGCGGGTGGTCCCGGACCCGCCCTTGGTGGCCGCATGCGACCGCGAGGAGCAGTCGGCGGCGCAGCTGGCGGCGGTGGTGGCCGTGCGGATTCCCGACGGGTCCGGCGTGGGGAGCCGGTGGGAAGAGCGCAGCGCCGGGGTGGAGTGTCGTGCCGGCGTGCCCGTGCGGATCACTCGGCGCATGCGTGCCGAGGTGGTGCGGTGGAGCGGGGACACGGTGACCGTGGTGCGGGAGGTCAGCGTGGCGATGGAGGGGAAGGGGGGGCGTCCCTTCGAGGTCGTGCGGGTGACGGGCGAGGGGTCGGAGCGCCAGGAGCTGCAGCTGAGCGCGTCACGCGGGGTGGTGACGCGCGGCGAGGGGCGCGGGGCGGTGCGACTGCGGGTGTGGGAGGGTCCCCGCGAGACGGGGGTGCGTCAGGAGGTGCGCTGGCGGGTGGAGGGGCTCAATCCATGAGGCGGAGCGGCATGACGAGGCAGAGGTACTTTGCCGAGTCGTCCCAGGCTTCGGGCTCGATGGTGGCGGCGCGCTCGGGGGCCTTGAAGGTGAGCCTGACCTGCTCGGTGGGCATGTAGCGGAGGATTTCCAGCAGGTAGGTGGCATTGAAGCCGATGTCCAGCTGGTCGCCCACGTAATTGACCGGCAGCTCATCGGCGGCCTCCCCCAGGTCGGGGGTGGTGACGCTGAACTTCAGCATGCCCGCATTGAAGGAGAGCTTGATGCGGTGCGTCTGGTCGGAGGCAATGACCGACATGCGCTTGAGGGCGCTGCTGAGCGCCACCCGATCGGCGATGCAGTGGCGGTCGTTGTCCTTGGGGATGACCTGCTCGTAGTTGGGGTAGGGCCCTTCGACGAGGCGGGTGAAGACCGAGGTGAACGGCGAGCGGAAGCCCAGGTGGTTGTCGCCGCGGGCGATCTCCAGCTCCTCTTCGGCGGGGAAGAGGCGGCGGATCTGCTCGAGCGCCTTGGGGGGAATGATCAGGTCGCCGGCGGGGGCGGTGCTCCCCTCGATGGGGAGCTCCATCTTGGCCAGGCGGTGGCCGTTGGTGGCCACCATGCGCATGCGGTCGTCGCGCAGCTCCCAGAGGACGCCGTTGAGGATGGGGCGGGACTCCTCGGTGCTGGCGGCGAAGGCGACGTGGCTGATGAGCTGCTGGAGGGCGCCCGACTTGACGCGCCACGCCTCGTTGAAGCGGACCGTGGGGAAGGTGGGGAATTCCTCGCGGGGGAGCCCCAGGAGCTTGAAGCGGGAGCGGCCGCACTCGAGGGTGATGCGCTGCTCGCCGCTGGAGGCCACCTTGACCGGCGACGGGGGGAGCTCGCGGGCGATCTCGCTGAGCTTCTTGGCGGGGATCGTGATGGCGCCTGGCGTCTCGACGTCAGCGCTGACCTCCGTGGAGACCGCGATGTCGAGGTCCGTGGCGGAGAGGCGGATGCCGCGCTCGGTGGTTTCGACCAGGAGGTTGGCGAGCACCGGGAGGGTGGTCTTGGCCGGCACCGCGGCGGTCACCGCCTGGAGCCCTTCCTGGAGCTTTTCGCGCGAGATCGTGAAACGCATGGGGGACCGAAGCCCTGGATGTGGAGAACAGCGA
>JBILKP010000074.1:0-12134 GCA_044376625.1 Gemmatimonas sp.
ACCGGAACGGGGGTCAAGGACGGGGTGCTGACCTCCCGTGAGGGCACGTACAACGCCCGTCTCTCCCGGCTGGACGCCCGCGGGGACGTGGTCGTGCTGCGCGAGGACGGCAAGCGGCTCACCTCGCCCCAGCTGGTCTATGACCAGGCCCGCAACCAGATCTTCACCGACAGCAGCTTCGTCCTCACTGAGCCCAAGCGGCAGATCTCCGGCATCGGCTTCGAGTCCGATCCGCGCCTCACCAACTTCCGGTGCCTGCGCAGCTGCAAGGGCGTGGCACCGGTCAAGGTCCCCACCCGCTGACCATGCGGGCACGCACCGGGACCTGCTGTGGCACCGCACGCGTGCCGAGGGCCGTGTGCCTCGCCGGTGCCCTGCTCGCGGCCCTCGGCGCGTGCGCCCCCCGCAGCGCGCGGGCGCCGCAGCCCTCCCCGCCCCCCGCCGCCGATGTGGGGCCCCCGGAGGCGCGCCCTGCGCCCGTCGACCGCGCCAAGCCCCCCGCCGACAGCGTGAAGCAGCCCCCCGCCGACAGCGGGCAGGGCGCCAAGGCCCCGGCCGACAGCGCCAAGGCCCCCGCCGACAGCGGAAAGGCGCCTCGGCGCAAGCCGCGCGCGGCCACCCGGGAGTGCATCCTCGACTTCGACGAGTCGCCCCCGGAGACGCGGCTCGTGTACAGCCGGGTCAGCGAAGACGTGGCCAACACCTTCGTCGGCGGCGGGTTCGTCGGCCATTGCCAGGGGGAGAACAACCGCCTGCGCGCCGACAGCGCCGAGCAGTTCCAGGCGGCCGGCGTGGTCAACCTGTACGGCAACGTGGTGTACGAGGAGCCCGGCAAGCTGCGGCTCACGGCCAACCATGCCACGTACTTCACCCGCGAAGGGCGCCTCTACGCCGACGGCAACGTGGTGACCACCCAGCTGCGCACGGGGAGCACGCTGACCTCCAACACGCTGGAGTATTACCGCGAGGTGCCAGGCGGGGCGCCGTCGCGGATGGTGGCACCGGGGCGCCCGGTGGCTCGCCTGATCGAGCTGGACAGCGCCGGACGCCCCGCGCCGCCGGTGACCATCACCGCCAACACCCTCGAGCAGCGCGGTGATTCGGCCGCCGTCGCCTGGGGGGACGTGGTCATCAATCGCGAGACCATCGCCGGCTACGCCGACTCCGCCACCTTCGACAACGGCACCGAGCGGGCGCGGCTCATCCGCGCGGCGCGCATCCGCAACCTCGACTCCGCCCAGGCCTTCACCCTGACCGGCGACACGATCGACCTGTTCACCGCGCAGCGGCAGCTCACCCGCGTGGTGGCGCTGCACAAGGGGACCGCCCTCAGTGCCGACGTGCGGCTCGAGTCCGAGCGGATCGACCTGCGCCTCGTCGCGCAACAGCTGGAGGAGGCCTACGCCTCGGGCGAGGGGCGTTCCGTGGCGCGCACCGCCACGCAGGACGTGGACGCCGACTCGCTGCACATCCGGCTGCCGGGGCAGCGCCTGCGCGAGCTGCGGGCCGTGGGCGGAGCGGCCGCGCGCGGCATGCCCGATACCACCCGGATGGTCACCGAGGACCCCGACCTGCTCCGGGGGGACAGCCTGTACGCCTGGTTCGACTCCACCAGCGCGTCGGCGGACAGCGCCGGGCGCCCGGCGCCGAAGGATACCGCCGGCGCCACCGTGCGGGAGATCCAGGCGATCGGTTCGGCCAGCTCCCTCTTCCAGATGGCCTCGCGCGAAGGGCGCACCAAGCCACCCAGCATCACCTATACGCGCGGCCGGCGGATCATCGTGCAATTCGACAGCGGCGCGGTGCGCCGCGTACGGGTGGATTCGGCGGCCTCCGGCCTGTTCCTCGAGCCTGCGCCGGATTCGCTGGCCGACACCACGGGCGCCACCGCGCGTCCCCGCCCCGCCCCCAACAGGTCGCGCCCACCGGCGCCACGGCCACCAGGCGGTGGCCGCGCCTCCCCGGTCTACCTGCGCCGAACCCCATGACCGACGAGCCCTCGACCTCTGCTGCGCCCTCGGGCGTTCCCGATGCGCTCCGGTCGCTCGTCGACGACCGCCTTGGCACCGACCGCGCCGGCGCGCATGTGCTGGCGGCGGCGCTGGCCGTGGCCGATCCCGACGGCGACGTCCCGTTCCACCTGCTGGTGCACCGCTACCGCGATTGGCATCCCGAGGTGGGGCAGGTCCCGCTCGACGAACTCCGCAGCCATGTGGCGGCAGTGCTGCCGCGTCTGGCGGTCACCGGGCTGCTGGTCCCCTTGGGTGAGGGGGCACCCACCCCGGAATCGCACCTCCGACTGGGGGCGGAGCTGGGCGGACTCGAGGCTGCCATTCGGGCCGACCTGGCCGACCAGCTGCGCCAGCTGGGCGCCGCGACGCTGCGGGGTGGGCCTCGTCCCGGGGCGGTCACCCCCGCTCCGGGCGCCGTGCTGGCCGCCTCGGGGCTGGTCAAGGTGTACCGGGGACGCCGCGTCGTGAACGATGTGGCGCTGCGCGTGGCCCAGGGGGAGATCGTGGGGCTGCTGGGGCCCAACGGGGCCGGCAAGACGACCACGTTCTACATGCTGGTCGGCCTCATCGCCCCCCAGGCGGGCACCATTGCCCTCGACGGCCGGGACATCACGGCCATGCCCATGTACCAGCGGGCCCGGCAGGGGGTGGGGTACCTCGCGCAGGAACCGTCCGTGTTCCGCAAGCTGACGGTCGAGGAGAATATCCTCGCCATCCTGGAGACGCTGCCGCTCCCGGCCGCCGAGCGGGCCGCCCGCCTGGAGCTCCTGCTGGACGAGCTCGGCATCAAGCACCTGCGCACCTCCCGCGCCTACCAGCTCTCCGGCGGGGAGCGGCGGCGCCTCGAGATCACGCGGGCGCTGGTCACCGAACCGCGGTTCATGATGTTGGACGAACCCTTCGCCGGGGTGGACCCCATCGCGGTCCACGACATCCAGACCATCGTGGCCGGACTCCGCCATCGTGGCATAGGCGTGCTCATCAGTGACCACAACGTCGAGCAGACCCTGGACATCGTCGACCGGGCCTACATCATGTTCGACGGGCAGGTGAAGGTCTCCGGTACAGTTCGTGAACTGGTCTTCGACGACACGGTCGCGGAGATCTACCTGGGCCCCACTCTGACGGCCCGTCTCCGCGCCCGCTTTGCCGAAAGCGACGAGGGGGGCGATACGCCATGAAGACCGGGCTGCAGCAACAGGCGGGGCTCCGCCAGGAACTGAAGGTCAATCCGCGCCTGTACCAGGCGATGGACCTCCTGTACATGCCCCTCCTGGACCTGCAGCAGCACCTGAAGCAGGAACTCCTCACCAACCCCTTCCTCGAGATGCTCGAGCCGGAGGAGGAGGGGGAAGCCGAGGGGGAGGAGGCCGCCGAGGCCGAGGACCTGACGGAGCCGGACGCCGTCGCGGAGCCCGAGCCGGAGAAGTCGGGGGACGACGACGTGGACTGGGAGGCCGTGCTGCTGGACGGCTTCGAGACCGGCGGCGTGCGGGAGGAGCATGAGGAGAAGGAGTGGTTCGAGCCGGTCACGGTGGACGCCCGGCACCTCTCCGACCACCTGGCGGACCAGCTGTCGCTCCTGGACCTGACGCCGCGGCAGGCCTTCCTGGCCGAGGAGTTCATCGGCAACATCGCTGATGACGGGCGGTTGGCGTGCACCCTCACGGAAATCCGCGAGGGGATCAACGAGGTGCTGCAGCGGGAGGCCGAGGCGCGGGGGTTCGACGGCCCCCTGCCGCTGTACCCGGCCGAGGAGGTCGAGGCGATGCTGGCCATCATCCAGGACCTCGATCCCCCCGGCGTGGGCGCGCGGGACCTGCGCGAGTGCCTCCTGCTGCAGCTGCGGGCCGCCGGCCGGGCCGACGGCCTCGCCTACCGGCTGGTTGCCGAGGCCTTTGATGAACTCATCGGGCACCGCTGGAGCGAGCTGTCCAAGCGCTTCGGCCTCAGCCCGCAGGCGGTGCAGGCCGCGGCCGACGAGGTGGCCAAGCTGGACCCCAAGCCGGGGCTCCGCTACGGCGGAGGAGGGGACGACTACATCATCCCCGACCTGGTGGTGGACAAGGTGGACGGGGCGTACCTGGTGTTCCTGAACGACACCAACCTCCCCCGCCTGCGCCTGTCGCGCTCCTACCAGGAGCTGGTGCGCGACAAGAAGCGCTTCGACACCGAGAGCAAGGAGTTCATCGCCAGCAAGATGAACTCGGCCAACTGGATGATCCAGGCCATCGAGCAGCGCCGGCAGACGATGCTCAAGGTCATGCACTACATCGTGGACCGCCAGCGCGAATTCCTCGAGCGCGGCGTGCAGGCGCTGCGCCCCCTCACCCTGCGGGAGGTGGCCGAGGCCGTGGGGATGCACGAGTCCACCGTCAGCCGCGTCACCAACGAGAAGTTCGCCCAGACGCCGCGCGGCGTGCTCCCGCTCAAGTTCTTCTTCTCCTCGGGGCTGTCCACCGCCGACGGTGATGACGTCTCGGCGCGCGGCATCAAGGACCAGATCGCCAAGCTCGTCGGGGGGGAGGACCCCCACAACCCGCTTACCGACCAGGCCATCGTGGAAATCCTCCAGCAGACGGGCGTCCAGATCGCGCGGCGCACCGTTGCCAAGTACCGTGACCAGCTGGGCGTCCTCCCGGCACGGATGCGCAAGCGTGTCTGACCAGCGTCCGGCGGACGTCAGCGTGCTGGTCCCGGCCAAGGACGAGGCCGGGAACCTGCCGCTGTTCCTTGCGCTGTGCGAGGAGATGGTGGCGCGCGAGACGGCCCGCTACGAGGTGATCGTGGTGGACGACGGGTCCGCCGACGGCAGCTGGGCGCTGCTGCAGGAGCTGCGCGACCGGCATCCCTTCCTGCGGCCGGTGCGGCACCGCATCCAGCGGGGGATCGCCGAGGCGTTGCGCACCGGGTACCTGCACGCCGAGGGGCGGGTGCTCGTCTTCTACCCGGCCGACCTCCAGTTCAAGCCCGAGGACATCCCGCGCCTCGTGGCCCCGATCCTGGCGGGGGAATCGGACATGGTGACCGGGTACAAGCAGGGGGTGTACGAAAAGGCGTTCGTGTCGCGCATCTACAACCGCCTGAGCCGCCTGCTGTTCCATGTGCCGGTCCGCGACCTCAACAACGTCAAGGCGTACCGCCGCGAGATCATGGCCGCGCTCCCCATGCGCCCCGACTTCCATCGGTACATGATCGTCATCGCCGCGGCCCAGGGGTTCACGGTCACCGAGGTCCCGGTGCCGCTCTATCCGCGACACGCCGGCCGGTCCAAGTTCGGGCTCTCGCGGATCCCCGTGGGGGTGCTCGACATGGTGGCCGTGTGGTTCGAGCTGCGCTTCGGCCAGAAGCCGCTGCTGGCCTTCGGTATGCTGGGGGTCGGGCTCTTTGCCGTGGGGCTGCTCGCCGGCGTGGGCGCGCTGGGGTGGTTGGTGGTCACCGGTCAGGGGCAACGGTGGGTCTGGACCATTGTCCAGACGGCCCTGGTGCTGGGATCGGTGTTCTTCGCCACCGGCCTGCTGGGGGAGCAGGTGGCGCAGCAGCGCGCGGAGGTGCGGGAGATGCGGCGCGAGTTGGACGAACTGGCCGCCGCGGAGCGCAACGGGCGAGGCGCCTGACCGTCCCACGGCCCATGCGCCTGCTCTTCGTCACCCACAACATTCCGCGGCACGAGGGAGACGCAGCCGGCTCCTTCGTGCTGCGGCTGGCCGTGGCGTTGCAGCAGGCGGGACACGCTGTGTCGGTGATTGCTCCGGGAGGACCCGGGCTGGCGCGCCACGACGTGGTGGAAGGTGTCCCCATCGAGCGGGTTCCCTACGCCGCACCAGACGCCATGACACTGGCCTACACCGGCACCATGGCGGAGGCCGTGCGCGGTTCCTGGAGCGGTCGGCGGGCGCTGCTCGGCCTGCTCCGTGCGCTCCGGCAGGCGACCGTGGCCCACGTGGCCCGCTCGCGCGCCGAGGGGCATCCCGTCGAGGTGATCCACACCCACTGGTGGTTCCCCGCTGCGCTGGCCCTCTGGGGGGTGCCTCGTCGCACCCGGACCCCGCTGGTGGTCACGATGCACGGATCGGATGTGCGACTGGCCTCCGGCGTGCGGCTGGCCCACCCGCTGCTGCGCGCCGTGCTCCGGCAGGCGGCGGCTCGCACCGCGGTCTCCTCCTGGCTGGCCAACCAGGTGACCCGCATGGCGCCGGCACTGGCGGTATCGGTGGCCCCCATGCCGGTGGATACGGCGCGGTTCACCGATTGGGATGGCGCCACACCGCGCACGGGGATCCTCTTTGCTGGTCGCCTCAATGCCCAGAAGGGGCTGCGGGACCTGCTGGAGGCGCTGGCGCACCCCGCCCTTGCCGGTGAGGTGCTGACGGTGGTGGGCGACGGCCCCGATGGCCCGGCCCTGATGGCCCAAGCCGAGGCGCTGGGGATCGCTCACCGGGTGCGCTGGACCGGCACGATGGCGCAGGGCGTGCTCGCCCGGCGCTACCGGGAGGCGAAGGTGGTTGCCATGCCATCCCGCGGCGAGGGGCTGGGGTTGGTGGCCGTCGAAGCGCAACTCTCCGGGACCCCGGTGGTGGCGTACCATGATGGTGGGGTCTCGGACGTCGTCAGCCCATCCCACGGTGGCGCGCTGGTCCCTCCGGGTGACATCGCCGCGCTCGCAGGGGCGCTGGCGGCAGCGCTGGCGCGCGATGACGAGGATCCAGGGCAGGGGCATCGGTTGCGGGGCCTGGCCCGAGCCGCCATGCTGGAGCGGTTCAGCCCCGAGGCCGTGAGCGCCCGCTATGTGGACATCTACCAGACGGCCCTCGCGGGGGGGGCGAATGGCCGCCGCTGAGGTACGCCCCGCCCGGAGTGGCTGGCAGCGCGCGCGTCCGGTGCTGGTGCTGGTGCTGCTGGGCGCCACGGGGTGGGCCTTGGCGCAGCAAGCCCCCGCCATGGCACGCGCCCTGGCCACCGCGCAGGTGCGCTGGGGGTGGATCGCGGCCGCCACTGCGGTGGTGCTGGCCACGTACGCCCTGCTGATCCAGGGATGGCGCCTCCTGCTCGGAGGGTGGGGGGGGGAGCTGCGGTACCCTGACGCCGTGCGCATCTGGTTCATTGCCAACCTCGGACGGTGGATTCCTGGCAAGGTGTGGTCGGTTGGGGCGCTCGGTGTGCTGGCTGCGGAGCAGGGAGTGACTGGCTTGGCGGCCGCAGGGGCCGCCCTGCTGGGGACCGCCCTCAATCTCGGGGTCGGGTGCGCGATCGCCGTCCTGTTCGGTGCGCGCGCGCTGGAGTCGCTCAATCCCGTCTGGCGCTGGCTGGCCTGGGGCGCAGCGGCAGCCTTTGTCGCGATCGTGCTGGCGCTGCCCCGCATGCTGCCGGCGCTGCTGGGGAACATCGCGCGGCGGCGGGGGGTCCCTCTTGAACAGCAGCACCTCCCGACCAGCACCCTGTGGTTGGTCACGGCCATGCAGGGAGTCGCGTGGGTCGGGTACGGCGCCGCATTCTGGATGTTCGCCCGGGGCGCCACCCCGGCGGTGAGTGGCAATCCGTGGCAGTTTGTCGCACTTTTCTCCGCTTCCTATCTGGCGGGGTATCTTGTGCTGATCGCCCCGGGAGGGGTGGGGGTGCGGGAAGGGGTCCTGACGGCGCTGTTGGTGGCGATGGGTCTCGCCTCCACGGGCGACGCGGTGCTCCTGGGGGTGCTGTCGCGCGGGTGGCTGACGGTGCTGGAGATCATTCCAGGGCTGATCAGCCTCGCGCTGCATCCACGCCGTGCCCGCTCCGCCCTGCGCCCCTCCGGCTGACGCCCCGTGGCGGGTTGTCCGCACCGTTCCCACAGCCCGCTCCCCCGATGCCCCTCCCTGAGGCGACTCCGGCCACCTCCGCACCCCGCCGCGATCTGCGGCGTGCGTCCATGGCCGTGGCTGCGGTGCTGTGCGCAGCGGCCACCCTGACGCTGGCCTGGCCGGCGCTGGGGGGGGCGTTCCTGGTCAACCCCAACTCCGACCAGTACATCGCGGGCTTCTCGTTCCGCGAGTTTGCCGCCGCGGCGCTGCGGGCCGGGGACGGCATGCCCCAGTGGAATCCCTATCAGTTCGGGGGGATGCCCTATGTGGCCGCCATGCACGGGGACCTGTACTACCCCACGGCCCTCCTCCGCATGGTGTTGCCCACCGATGTGGCGATGACCTGGGGCTTCGTGATGCACATGATGTTGGCGGGCGTCTTCACCGTCGGCTTCCTCCGCGCGGTCGGGGTCCGGTTCCAGGGAGCGGTGCTGGGTGGGGTGGCGTACCTCATGTCGGGAGCCGTGGCGTCCTACGCGTCACCGGGGCACGATGGCAAGCTGTTTGTGAGCACCCTCCTGCCGGCCGCGCTCTGGGCCCTGACCCGAGGCATCCGGGACGGGCGTCGTGGTGCCTTCGGGGCGCTGGCCGTGGTGGTTGGCATGGCGGTCCTGTCACCGCACCCCCAGTTGCTGCAGTACCTGCTGCTCACCTGCGGCGCCTACGCGCTCTTCCTCGCCGTGCGCCCCATGGCCACCCTGGGACCGGACGGCGCCAGCGCGCCGACAGGCAGTCGGTCCGACGACCAGGCCGGCGCAGGGCAGGGGGTCCGTCGTCTCGCGCTCGCCCTGGGTGCCGTGGTGCTCGGTGGCATCATGGGGGCGGTGCAGTACCTGCCAGTGCGCGAATACGTGGCCTGGTCCCCACGCGCCGGAGGGAAGGGATACGACTACGCCACCAGCTTCTCCTTCCCGCTTGAAGAGACGATCAACCTGTACCTCCCACAATTTTCGGGCATACTCGACCAGTACTGGGGGCGGAACGGCATTCATTTCCACAGCGAGTATGCGGGAGCGGCCGTGCTGGTGCTGGCGCTCCTGGCCCTCGGCGGCGGGGTCGTCAACCGGCACCGCACCCATGCGTGGTTCTGGCTCGGGACCGGGATCGTCTCGATCCTGTGGGCGTGGGGTGGCAACACGCCGTTCTACCAGTTGGTGTACGCCATCATCCCCGGGAGCAAGTTCTTTCGGGCGCCCAGCACAATTCTGTACGTCACCGCGTTTTCCACGGCTGTCTTGGCCGCCTTTGGCGTGGAGCGCGCGTTGGCCGGTCGGACCACCGTGCGGTACGGGGCCCTCTGGCTCGCCTTTGCCGCCGTGGTGGGGGTGCTGGCCACCAGCGGGGCCCTCACCAACATGGCGCTGTCGCTGCTGGGCGACGCCCGTGGCGACCTCATCCTGGCCAACGCGTCGGCGGTAACCACGGGCGCGTGGCGGTCCGCGGCGGCCGTGACGGCGGTGGTCGTCCTGCTCCTGCTGGTGGCGCGGGAGCGCCTGCATGCGGGACGGGCGGGATGGCTGCTGCTCGCGGTGGTCACGCTGGACCTCTGGAGCGTTGAACGGCACTACTGGCGGTTTTCCGAGCCGGCCACCGCGCTGTACGCCGAGGATGACATCATCCGCTACCTGAAGTCGCAGGAGCAACCCGCTCGGGTCATTGCACTTCCGCTCAGCGACAACATGGCCCCGCATGATCCGTTTCTGGCCGGGGACGCCCTCATGTATCACCGCATTCGCGGGGTGCTGGGGTACCACGGCAACGAGTTGGGGCGCTACCAGCAGCTGTACGGCAAGGAGGAGGGGTACCAGTCGATCGCGAATCCCAACTTCTGGGCCCTCACGAACTCCCGGTTCTTCTACACCAACGCGCCCACGCTTCCCTTTCAGGGCGCCAAGCTGGTGGCGGGACCCGTGCGCAATGCGGCGGGGAGCATGACCTACCTGTTTGAACTCCCCGGAGCCAACCCTGCCGCGTGGGTCGCCCCGCTGGCGGTGAAGCTCGACGATCCCAGCACCAAGGCCACCGTGCTCAATCCGCTGTTCGACGTGCGCCGTGTGGCCATCTTCGACAGCAGCAGTTCCGTGAGATCCCAGCCAGTGCCGGCGCAGCTGCCGGAGCCGCTCGGCATTGCCGTCCGCTTCAGTCGCTACACCCCGGGCGCCATCGACCTGACGCTGGACGCCCCGGCGCCAGCGGGCAGCGCGCTGGTCGTCTCCGAGAACTACTACCCGGGGTGGACGGCCACGGTTGACGGGCGGGAAGCGTCGGTGGCGCGGGCCGACCTTTCGCTCATCGGCGTGGAGTTGCCGGCGGGGGCGCGTGCCGTGTCACTGCGATTTGCGAGCCGGCCGGTTGCCCTCGGGGGGCAGCTGTCGCTGGCGGCGTTGCTGGTGGCCATGGCGTGGTGGGGCGTGGGGGCCTGGCGCGACCGGCGCCTCGCCTCGGTCAAGGCCGCCGCGTAGGAGCGGATATGGTGCGCATTCCGGCAATGCCCCGCGGAGCGCTGGCCCCCGGGGAGCGGGCGGTGGTCATCGTCCCCACCTACAATGAAAGCGACAACGTCACCCGCATCGTCCCCCTGATCCTGGCGCAGGACCCCGGGCTCGAGGTGCTGGTGGTGGACGACAACTCCCCCGATGGCACGGGCGCACTGGCTGACGCCATGGCCGCGGCGGATGCGCGGGTGCACGTGTTGCACCGGCCCGCCAAGGAAGGGTTGGGCCGTGCCTACCTGGCCGGATTCCGTTGGGCCCTGGCCCGGTCGTACGCGTACATCTTCGAGATGGACTGCGACTTCTCGCACGACCCCGGGCACCTGCCGGAGTTCCTCGCGGCCATCACGAATGCCGACTTGGTGCTGGGCTCCCGTTACCGCGGCGGCAAGGTGACGGTGGTCAACTGGCCCATGACCCGCCTGCTGCTCTCCTATGGGGCCAACATGTACGCGCGGGCGGTCACCGGGCTGCGGCTGTGGGATGGGACTGGCGGCTTCAAGTGCTTTCGGCGCGAGGTGCTGGAGGCCATTCCCCTGGATGCCGTCCGCTCCAATGGGTACGCCTTTCAGATCGAGATGAGCTTCCGGGCCTGGAAGCGAGGGTTCCGGATAGCGGAGATCCCCATCGTGTTCCATGACCGCACGGAAGGGGAATCGAAGATGTCCCGGCGGATCATTCGGGAGGCGGTGTGGATGGTGTGGCGGCTCCGGTGGTGGGCGATCACCGGTCGCGTATGAGCTCCACGCCGGGGCGGGGGTCGGCCCCGCTGCAGGGGGTCCCCTTCACGAAGATGACGGGATCAGGGAATGATTTTGTCGTCTTTGACGCGAGGCAACTGCCGCCCGACGTGGTGATGGATCCTGAGCTGGTGGGGGCCATCTGCCATCGCGGCAACGGGATCGGCGCTGACGGGGTGGTCCTGCTGGAGCCACGCGGGGCGGGTGAGCCGGTGGGCGTCCGGTACTTCAACCGGGATGGGAGCGAAGGCGCACTCTGCGGCAACGCGACCCTGTGTTCCACCGCCTTGGCCTCGGCGTGGGGGGTGGGGGCCTCGGCGGGGATGCTGTTGGCCACCGGCGACGGACCGGTGTCGGCCCGCATGGTGAACGGGCAACCGGCCATCCATTTGGCCGCCGCGCGTGGCGTGCGCTTGGCGATACCGGGGATCCCGGTGGAAGCGGGGGGGCGCGCGGGGTTTGCCCTGGTGGGGGTTCCGCACCTGGTGCTGACATGCCGGGACGTGGCCCGCGTGGATGTGGCGGGCGCGGGACCGGGGCTGCGGTCCCACCCCGAAGTGGGGTCGGCGGGCGCGAACGTGAATTGGGTGGAGCCGCTCCCGGATGGCCGGTGGCGGTACCGCACGTATGAGCGGGGGGTGGAAGGCGAGACGCTGGCGTGCGGGACAGGTGCAGTGGCCGCGGCCACCCTGTTGGCCGGGTGGGGCCTGGTGCCGCCGTCCGAGGACGGCCAGGCCGGGGGGGTGGTGGCATTGGTGACCAGTTCCGGGCGCACGCTGACGGTGACGCTCCCGGATCGGCGTCCTGCGGGGTGCGAGGATGGGGGTGAGGTGACCGCCGGCCGGGTGCAGCTATCCGGCGAGGGTCGGGTGGTGTGTACGGGGGTGGTTGGCGCGTTGTGGTAGGGCTCTGTGGCGAGAGCGCGGTCCGCGGGCGGTGGGGGTAGTTGGCCGGGGTTTCGTGGCCCCGTGTGTTTGGCGGGGGGGTGGGCGGCGGCGTCGTGTCGTGGTGGCGGGTCCGTTGTGGGGAAAGTGGATAGTTATCCACCGTCTA
>JBILKP010000266.1:0-3921 GCA_044376625.1 Gemmatimonas sp.
CAGGCGGAGCCGGTCGATGTCCTCGTTGATGCTGGCGTCCTTCTCGATGTAGGTGTCGCTGGCGGGGACGTACGCCTCGGGCTGGTAGTAGTCGTAGTACGAGATGAAGTACTCGACCGCGTTGGCGGGGAAGAACGCCTTGAGCTCCCCGTACAGCTGGGCGGCGAGCGTCTTGTTGTGCGACAGCACCAGCGTGGGGCGCCCCCACTGGGCGATGACGTGCGCCATGGTCATCGTCTTGCCCGAGCCGGTGACGCCCAGCAGCGTCTGGAACCGGTCGCCGCGGCGCAGCCCCGCGGACAGCTCGGCGATGGCGCGCGGCTGGTCGCCGGCCGGGGCGAAGGGGGCCTCGAGGCGGAAGGCGCTCATGGGCGCGGACGGCCGGGGGTCAGGCGTCGGTGCCGAGCTTCTCGCGCCGGCTCACCGCCGCGATCCCCTTGACCCGCCGCGCCGCCTTGATGATGCGCTCGAGGTGCGCCAGGTTCTCCACCTCGACCATCGCCGCGCCGGTGACCTTCCCCTCGGCCGTCTTGAGCTCGAGGCTCTTGATATCGGTGCCCGTGGCGCTGACCGCGGCAGCCACGTCGGCATAGAGCCCGCGGCGGTCGGTCCCCTCGAGGACCAGGCGGACGACGAAGCGCTCCCCCGCCATCTCGCGCCAGTCGATCTCCAGCCGGCGCTCGGGCTCGTGCGCCAGCAGCAGCAGGTTGGGGCAGTCGCCGCGGTGGATGCTCACGCCGCGGCCGCGGGTGACGTACCCCACGACCTGGTCGCCGGGCACCGGCTGGCAGCACTGCGAGTAGCGCACCAGCAGCCCGTCCGCGCCCTGGATGCGGATGCCGCGGCCCGTGCCGCGCATGCGGTCCACCAGCCGCTCCAGCGTGCCCGGCTTCTCCGGCTCGGGCGCGGCCTCCACCTCGGGGTGGAGCGCCTTGAGCACCTGCATCACGTGCACGTCGCCGGCGCCCACCGAGGCGATGAGGTGGCTGGCGTCGCGGATCTTGAGCAGGCGCGCCACCGGCAGCAGCGCCGCCTCGTCCAGCTTGGGCAGCCGGCGGCGGCGCAGCTCGCGCTCGAGGATCTCGCGCCCCAGGCGCATCGCCGAGGAGTGCTCCTCGAGGCGCAGCATCTGGCGGATCTTGTGCCGGGCGCGCCCGGTGCGCACGTGGGCCAGCCAGTCGCGGCTGGGGCGCGCGTTGGGGTGCGTGAGGATCTCGACCGTGTCCGAGTTGCGGAGCTCGCGCGACAGCGGGGCGATGCGGCCGTTCACGCGCGCCCCCGAGCAGCGGGCCCCCACCTGGGTGTGCACCGCGAACGCGAAGTCGAGCGGCGTGGCCCCCTTGGGGAGCTGGATCACGTCCCCCGTGGGGGTGAAGACGAAGATCTCGTCCTGGTACAGGTCGAGCTTGAGGAACTCGAGGAACTCGCCGGGCGTCTCCGCGTCCAGCTGCAGCTCGAGCACCTGCCGGAACCACGCCAGGTGCCGGTCGAGCTCATCCCCGCCCTGCGCCCCCTCCTTGTACAGCCAGTGCGCCGCGATGCCGAAGTCCGCGGTGCGGTGCATGTCGCGCGTGCGGATCTGGATCTCGAACAGCTGCCGCCCCGGGCCGAACACCGTGGTGTGCAGCGACTGGTAGCCGTTGGACTTGGGCTGCGCGATGTAGTCCTTGATCCGCTCCTGCACCGGCGTCCAGCCGTCGTGGATCACCCCCAGCGCGTGGTAGCACTCGAGCACGTTGGGGACGATCACCCGGATGGCGAGGAGGTCGTAGATCTCCTCGTAGGGGCGGTCGCGCTGCTGCATCTTCTTGTGGATGGACCACAGGTGCTTGGGACGCCCCGTGACCTCCACCCCGTCGATCCCCGCCGCCGTCAGCCGCTTCTCCAGCGGGTCGCGCATCTGCGCGATGAGCGACTCCCGCTCCCCCCGCTTGGCCGCGACCAGCCGCGCCAGCGTGCGGTACGCCTCCGGCTCGAGGTACTTGAAGGCCAGGTCCTCCAGCTCCCAGCGCATCTTCGCCATGCCGAAGCGGTGCGCCAGCGGCGCGTACAGGTCGCGCGTCTCCTGCGCGATCCGGCGCCGCTTCTCGGGGGCCAGCCAGTCCAGCGTGCGCATGTTGTGCAGCCGGTCGGCCAGCTTGATCAGGATGACCCGGGCGTCCTTCGCGACCGACAGCAGCAGCTTGCGGTAGTTCTCGACCTGCCGTTCCTCCCGCGAGGAGAGCGGCAGGTTGGCGATCTTGGTGAGCCCGTCGACGATCTGGGCCACCTCCGGCCCGAACTCCCGGCGCACGTCCTCGACCGTGACGTCGGTGTCCTCGACGATGTCGTGCAGCAGCCCGCACGCCACCGTGACGCTGTCCAGCTGCAGCTCGGCGAGGACGCGCGCCACCTCCACGCAGTGGGAGACGTACGGCTCCCCCGAATGGCGCACCTGCCCCGCGTGCGCCGCCTCCGAGAACCGGTAGGCCCGCACCAGCAGGGCGGCATCAAGCCGGTCGTAGGCGCCGTCGGCGCCGTCGCCGAAGCCGGGGATGTCGTGGTGGAGTGCGATCGTGGTCACGTGGCGTTGTCGTCCCGGGCCCTGCGGTGGGGCCGCTGCCGGGGGGCCGTCACCCCGGAGGCCGCCGCCCCGCCGCGCCGACGGCCGCTGCCCCGCCGGCCCAACCCGTAACCTAACAGCTCCCGGCGCAGCCGGATGCCCGCCCCCCGCCTCTCGCTACAGCCACCCGGCCTCGGCGAAACTCACGTAACGCCCCCGCCCCACGATCACGTGGTCGTGCACCGGGATGTCGAGCAGCCGCCCCGCCGCCACCAGCTGCGCCGTCACGGCCCGATCCTCCGCGCTGGGGGTGGGATCGCCGCTGGGATGGTTGTGCACCAGGATCACCGCCGCCGCCCGTTCCGCGATCGCCTCGCGGAACACCTCCCGCGGATGCACCAGCGAGGCATCAAGCAGCCCGCGCGTGACCAGCACGTCGCGCTCGAGCCGGTGTTGCGCGTTGAGGATGGCCACGTGGAACTCCTCCACCGGGGCCGCGTGCAGCCGCGGCTGGAACACCGCCGCCACCTCACGCGGGGTGCGCATGGGCGCGCCCTCGCGGCGTGCCTCCCCCGCCAGGCGCACCCCCAGCTCCAGCGCAGCGTGCACCGCCAGCGCCCGGGCGGCGCCAATGCCGGCCACCCGGGTGAGCGAGGCCGGGGGCATGGCCACCAGACGCGCCAGCGACCCTTCGCAATGGGCCAGGACGCCTTGGGCACACTCCAGCACGGAGCGCCCGCCGCCCCCCGTCCCCAGGACCACCGCCAGCAGTTCGGCCGTGGTGAGCGCCCCCCCGCCCAAGGCGCGCAGCCGTTCCCGCGGGCGGTCGCCGGGCGGGAGCTCGCGGACCTGCAAGGCCATCGATCGGTCAGTCATGGCCCCAGCATGCCCACCCGGGGGCGGCAGCGCCAACCGCGCCACCGCCCCCGGGCTCACCGCATCGCGACGCGGGCAGGTGCCTGGCACCTGCCGCCCCGCCTCAGCCGCCTCGCGGCTTGGCCGTCCGTCCCGTGCTAGTGCCGCCCCCCGAGCTCCCCCCAGAGCTGCCCCCGGAGCCGCCCCCAGCGCCGCCCCCAGCGCTCCCGCGGCTGCCACCAGAGGGGCCGACCCCGCCGTCGCTGCGAATGGCCGGCCCATCGGGGGCCGACGACGCCCCGCGCTCCCGCACATAGCCGCGACCGGGGACGGCACGCCCGGCCACGCTGCCGCTCGAGCCCCGCGGGACGATGACCACCGGCTGGTTCCCCCAGAACAGGTTTCCCCCCCACCCCATCCCCCACGGCGCTCCCCACGGGGACCCCCACGCGCCCACCCCGAACCCGTACCCCATGGGGCCATACCGCCACACCCACGGGTCCCACCCCCACGCCCCGTCCCAG
>JBILKP010000267.1:0-3920 GCA_044376625.1 Gemmatimonas sp.
GCACCAGCCGCACCCCCACGGCGGCCAGCTGCGCCTGCAGCAGCACGGCGTAGCGCTGCCGCGAGCGCGAAGGCGCCGGCACCAGCACGTCCAGCGCCAGCGGCCGGCCGTCCTTGAGGCGCGTGCCGTCGGGGGCGCGTGCCGTCCACCCGGCGCTGTCCAGCAGGGCGTTGGCGGCGGCCACTGCCACGGCCGGCGTGGGGTCGCCCAGCTCGGCGGGGAGCAGCGCCGACGGGGCCGGCCCCACCCCCACCGCCGCCAGCGAGTCGAAGACGTTGCGGGCCAGCGCGCCCCGGTCCACGGCGCGCTGCAGCGCCTGGCGCACCCGCACGTCCCCCAGCAGCGGATGCGGCCGGTCGGGACGCTGCGGGTCGCGCCAGTTCAGCGTCAGGTAGCCGTACTGCAGCGACGGCACCGCCTCCACCCGCACCGCGGCGGCGCCCGCCACCCGCGGCAGCTGCTCGGCGGTGAGCCCCTCCACCACGTCCACGTCGCCGGCCAGCAGCCGCACCAGCGCCGCGTCGGCGTCGGGGGTCACGGCAAACACCACGCGGTCCAGCGGGGGGCGTCCCCGCCAGTGCGCGGTGTCCGCCACCACCTCCACGCGCGCCCCGGCGTCCCAGCGGACAAAGCGGAACGGCCCGCTCCCCACGGGCGTGCGCGCCTCGGGCGCCTGCGCCAGCCGCGGCAGCGGGATCGTGTCCAGCCGGTGCGCCGGCAGCAGCTGCATGGGGTAGGTGGCGTCGAAGAACTGGTGCGGCGAGCGCGCGCGGAACCAGAACACCGCCGTGCGCGCGTCGCGCGCCGTCACCGAGTCGATGCTGCGCAGCTGGCTGGCCTGCGGGGCCCCCACGACGTCGCTGGTGTAGGCGGCGAAGGTGAAGGCCACGTCGCGCGCCGTCACCGGGACGCCGTCGTGCCACCGGGCGGTGCTGTCCAGCGTGAAGGCGATCGCCAGCGAGTCGGGGGCCCAGGTCCACGAACGGGCCGCCGACGGCGTGAAGCCGCGGTCCCCATAGGTTTCCAGCCCGTCGCCGATCTCGGCCAGGCGGCTGAACAGCAGCTCCGTCACCATCTGTTCCTGCACGTTGTTGACCAGCGGCGGCAGCAGCGTGAGCGGCTCGGCGCTCACCGCCACCACCACCGTCCCGCCCGTGTCACCGGTGCCGGTGGCCGGGCGCTCCCCACCGCAGGCGGCCGCCGCGAGGGCCGTCAGCGCCAGCGGGAGGAACACCCGGGGAATCAGCGGGGCGCGGCGCGCCACCGGGGGAGGTGCGATCATGGGCGGGGACAGGCGGGAGGGTGGGGCGCTGGGGGGCATGGCCCGGCGGGTAGCATGGCCCGGCGCGGTTACCGGCGCCAGAGCCACGCGGGGTCGGCCAGCCGGGCGCGCAGGCGGTCCTCCGCCTCCAGGTCGGCGGGGGAGGGGCCGTAGGGGACGCGCGCACCGGCAGGCTGGCCCGCTGCCGGCGCCGTCAGCGCCTCCACCAGCGCCGTCTCCACTGCCGCCGGCGTGAGCTGGGGCGCCAGCGCGGACAGGGTGGCGGCGGGCGGGGGGGGCGGCACGGGCACCGCCGCCGCCCGCACCAACCGCGCCTGGTCATCCTCCCACAGCAGGCTGCCGTGCTGCAGGTAGCCGTCGCCGTCGCGCCACACGGCGCTCCCCACCAGCTTGCGCCCGTGCACCACCACCTCGCCGGCGGCCGGGGCGTCAAAGCACAGCGCCGCCGCCCCCGCGGCCCCGGGGGGCTCGGGCGCCAGCTCCGCGGGGATCCCCAGGGTGCGCAGCGCCGCCACCAGCCGGGCATTCACCGCCGCGTAGGCGGCGCGCCACCCGGTGGCCGCGGGGAGCGGCAGCGCCACCGCATAGGTGACCTCGCGGTGGTGCAGCAGGGCGCGCCCCCCGGTGGGACGCCGGACCGCCTCCACCCCGGCGGCCGCCAGCGACGCCGCCGTGAACCGCCCCGCGGCCGCCTCGTGCCGGCCAAAGGACACCGTGGGGCGCGCCCACCCGTACACCCGCACCACCCCGCAGTCGTGGGCGCGCGCCCAGGCCGCCAGCGAGGCATCGGCCGCCATGTTGGCCACCCCATCCCCCGGGGGGTCGCGGCGGACCGCCCAGCGGACGGGGAGAAAGTCGGGGTGGGGGGGCGCGGCGCGCATTCGCATTAACTTTATCGGGCTGTGGCGCGCCGCGCGGCGCGGGCGCCCTCCCTCACTATCGTCCCGCGGGATTCCCCGCTTCCGAGCTCTGGACATGGCCACCCGTACTGCCCCGGCCGACCGCTTCGCGGCCGACGCCTTCCGTCCCCGGCACATCGGCCCCTCCGCGCAGGAGCAGCAGGCGATGCTGGCCGCGCTGGGGTACGCCTCCCTGGACGCCTTCATCGACGCCGTCGTCCCCGAGGCGATCCGCTTCCGCGGCACCCTGGCCACCGGCGCGCCGGTGAGCGAGCCCGAGGTGCTGGCCGAGCTGCAGGCCCTCGCCGACCGCAACGAGCGGTGGACGTCGTACCTGGGGATGGGGTATCACGGCACCCACGTGCCGCCGGTGATCCTGCGCAACGTGATGGAGAACCCCGCGTGGTACACGGCGTACACGCCGTACCAGGCGGAGATCGCGCAGGGGCGGCTGGAGGCGCTGCTCAACTACCAGACGATGGTCTCCGAGCTGGCCGGGCTCCCCATCGCCAACGCGTCGCTGCTGGACGAGGCGACCGCGGCCGCCGAGGCGATGGCGCTGTGCCAGGCGGCGCGCGGGAGCGCCACGCGCGACACCTTCCTGGTGGCCGACGACTGCCACCCGCAGACGATCGAGGTCGTGCGGGCGCGCGCCGAGGCGCGCGGCGCGCGCGTGGTGGTGGCGTCCCCCGACGCCATGGCCCCCGACGCAACGGTGTTCGGCGTGCTGCTGCAGTACCCGGGCACCGACGGGCTGGTGCGCGACCTGCGCGGCGTGTGCGAGGCGGCGCACGCCGCCGGCGCGCTGGTCACGGTGGCCACCGACCTGCTGGCGCTGTGCCTGCTGGCGCCGCCGGGGGAGTGGGGCGCCGACATCGCCGTGGGGAGCAGCCAGCGCTTCGGCGTGCCCATGGGGTACGGCGGCCCGCACGCGGCCTTCCTGGCCACCCGCGACGAGTTCAAGCGCCTGCTCCCCGGGCGCATCATCGGCGTGTCCCGCGACGCCACGGGCGCGCCGGCGCTGCGCATGGCGCTGCAGACGCGCGAGCAGCACATCCGCCGCGAGAAGGCCACCAGCAACGTGTGCACCGCGCAGGTGCTGCTGTCGGTGATGGCCGGCATGTACGCCGTGTACCACGGCCCCGACGGGCTGGTGCGCATGGCGCGGCGCGTGCATGCGCTGGCCGCCACGCTGGCGGCGGGGCTGGAGCGCCTGGGCTTCGCCCTCACGCACGACCAGTACTTCGACACCGTCCGCGTGGAGGTGGGGGCGCACGGGCAGGAGGACATCCTGGCCGCCGCCGCCGCCCGCCGGATCAACCTGCGCGTGCTGGAGCCCGGCACGCTCACCGTGGCGCTGGACGAGACCACCACCCCGGCGCACCTCGCCGAGCTGTGGGCGGTGTTCAACCTGGGCGCCCCCGTGGACTTCACGGTGGACGAGGTGGCGGCCGGCGTGGACGACCGCTACGACGAGCGCTTCGCCCGCACCACCGCCTTCCTCACGCACCCCACGTTCCACCGGTACCACGCCGAGACGGACATGCTCCGGTACCTGCACGCGCTGCAGGCCAAGGACTTCTCCCTCGTGCACGGCATGATCCCGCTGGGGTCGTGCACCATGAAGCTCAACGCCACCACCGAGATGATCCCGGTGACGTGGCCCGGCTTCGGCGGGCTGCACCCGTTCGCGCCGCCGGCGCAGGCGCAGGGGTACGCGGCGCTGTTCGCGCGGCTGG
>JBILKP010000075.1:0-12042 GCA_044376625.1 Gemmatimonas sp.
GGATGGCCGTCCTGGAAGTTGGTGGCCCAGCGGAGCGAGGCCATCCCCAGTGGCTGGAAGAGCGTGCGGTTGAAGTACGAGACGGCATCCTCGGTCTTGAGCAGCCGCTCCAGCGCCAACCCCCAGATGTTGGGATCGCCGCTGTACACGAACGTGCTGCCGCCAGCGTAGTCGACCGTGGCCCGCAGGTAATCGTTCCAGCCGGCCAGGTCGTTCAGCTCCTTGAGGCCGCTGGACATCGTGAGCAGGTGCCGGTAGGTGATGCGCGCCTTCGCCGAATCGCCCTGCCACTCCACCAGCGCCCGTCGCGCCACCGGCTCATCCAGGTCGTACAGGCCGTTGGAGGCGGCGATGGCCCCGACCATCCCGGTGAACCCCTTGGTGGCGCTGGCCAGCAGTTGGACGCGATCCACCCCACCGCCGTTGGCGTAGGCCTCGTCCAGCACGGTGCCCTTGTGCATGACCAGGAAGCTCTGCCCACCCACGGAGAAGGTGTACTCGCGCGCGGCCTGGATGGCCGCGGCGCTGGGCGCGGCGTCCGCCGGGGCCCCCGCGTACCGCGCCTTGAAAAACGCCCACGCCACCTCGGCGAACTCCACGTCACGGTTCTGGATGCCGTTGTCCTCACCGGAGGGCACGAGGACCGTGCGGCTGGGCACCGTATGCCCTGCCCCCTCCAGTCGCCACCACTGCACGGGCGCCGCCCCCGCATAATCGAAGCGGGTGGCCGGGCCGCCGTCGGCGCGGTCCAGCTCCACCACCTGCGAGGTGGGCGTGACGGTGGCCAGGCCGTTGGCCTGGAGCCAGCGGTTGCGCGTGGCCTCGGCGCTCACCACCCGCCCGCGCGCGCAATTGCCCCCCAGGTTGGCCACGCACCCGCCGGCCCAGGGCATCTGCGGGTCGGCGGTGCCATGCAGCAGCACGATGGGCACCGGCGTGGTGGGCCCCGTGGCGCAGGCACCGGGCCGCGGGTTCTGCGCCAGGCTGCCCGCCGAGACCGCCACGGCGCCCAGCAGGTCGGGGCGGGCGATGGCAAAGGCGTGGGTCATCATGGCGCCATTGGAGCCCCCGGCCATGAACACGCGCGACGTGGGGAGGGTGTACACGGCGCGCACGCGCTCGACGAGCGCCGCCAGGAACCCCACGTCGTCAGCGCCGCTGGACACGCCGTTGTCACCCCGGCAGTCCACCCAGCCGGGCTGCCCATCGGTGGCAGGCAGGCCGCCGGGATACACCACCACGAACCCCTCCCGGTCGGCCACCGTGCGGAACGCCGCCAGCGGGTGCGCCCCCGTGTTGGCCACGGTCATGCCGGCCCCGCCCCCGCCGTGCAGCACGAACACCACCGCGTTGGGCGCTCCCGACAGCGACGCGGGCACGTGCACCCGGTACCGCCGCGTCACGCCCGCCACGCTGAGGGTCTGGTCGCTGAGCCCGACCGGGAAGCTGGTGGGAGTGGTCGGCGTGGTGGGGGTGGTGGGCGGACTGATAGGGGCCGCGGGGGCCGAGGGGGCGCCGCCGCCACAGGCGGCGAGGAAGGCCAGACCGGCACAGGGGGGCAGCAAGCGACCAGCGGTCATGCGTGGCTCCTGCTAACGTTCACGCGCGCGGAGGGCGCCCCCCCCGCCGACATCGGCAAGGCCACCCCCCTGCCCGATTCATCAGCGGGCAGCAGGGATGTGCTGGGGACGGCGGCACCCGCCCGGCCGTTCATTCACGCCGTGGCCGATCCAGCGGGTGACGCACCCGGCTCCACAAGGGCGCTCCGTCGTGCTCAAGACACCCCATGCGCCCGCCTCCCTACCTGGCGCCGGACGCTGGCGCCTTGCCGGGCCGGGGCCGACATTCCCCCGGAGAGGACCGATGCCCTGCGCCGCCTCGCCGCCGCCCCGCGCGTCCGCCGCGGCGCCGGCTATCCGGCACGTCGTCATCCGCCTCCCGGGTGGCCCCGCCTTGCCTCGGGGATCACCGTCGGGAGCCGCGCCGGCGAGGTGCCGCGCCTCTTCAGTGCGCAACGGCAGTGCGGCCCTGCCGCTAGCGATCATCGCCGACGGCCGGTGCCGCACCGGCATGGGGGCCGAGGGGTCCTCGCCCGCGGGCTGCCGGCGTTCCGCTGGACCTCCCGCAAGGGGGCCACGCAGTATTGCATGTGCTCCCCGACGTCGTCACTACCACCTGACCGGTGTCTCCATCATGGCCCCCCTCCCCCGCCTCCCGCACGCCGCCCCGCGCCACCATGCACGCGGGCGCCGCCAGCGGCTGTGGCCGGCCGGCTTGCTGGTGCTGGCGGCGTGCGCCCCGGACGAAGGGACCGCGCGCCAGCAAGTGCCGGCCGGCAACGTGACGCCGCCCCCCGCCAGCGTGGCTGCCGCGGTCCCCGGTGACAGCCAGCCGGAACCCTCGTGGTGCACCCAACTCCCGCGACCGGCGAACGAGCAACTCCCGCGGGTGGACGTGGGCTCGCCCTGGTTCAGGGTGTACCAGGCCGACCGCGGCGTGTACGCGATCGCGGAGCCGCAGCAGTTCCAGGAGACCATTTCGTACCTCATCGTGGGCACGCGGAGCGCCCTGCTCTTTGACACCGGGCTGGGGATGGCGCCGCTGCGCCCCGTGGTGGAGCGCCTCACCGCGCTCCCCGTGCGCGTGCTCAACTCGCACACGCACTACGACCACGTGGGTGGCAACGCGGAATTCCGCGACGTGCTGGCCCGTGACACGCCCTACACCCGGCGGAACCAGGCGGGGTTCCCGCACACCGAGGTGGCCGGCGAGGCCGCCGCGGGGAGCTTCTGCAGCGCCCCGCCCGCAGGGCTGGACACGGCCGCCTACCGCACCCGGGCGTGGCAGGCGTCACGGCGCGTGGGCGACGGCGACACGCTGGACCTGGGTGGGCGGGTCCTCGAGGTGCTGGCCGTTCCGGGACACACCCCCGATGCCACGGCCCTCCTGGACCGCGGGAACGGGCTCCTCTTCACCGGAGACACGTACTACGACGCGCACGTGTGGCTGTTCGTCCCCGAGACCGACCTGGACGCCTATGAACAGTCCATCGCACGGCTCGCGGCACTGGCGCCCACCGTGCGCACCCTCCTCCCCGCGCACAACACCGCGGCGGCGGATCCGCGGCGACTGGGCGAGATGCAGCGGGCCATCCGGCAGGTGCGGGAAGGCCGCGTGACCGGGCGCCCGGAGATGGGCACGGGGCTCGCCTTCCACTTCCCGCACTTCGCCATCCTCACCACGCCGGCGGTCCTCGCGGGAAGGGGTAGTGCGGGTGGGGGCTACGGTTCCGGGTTGCCGCCGCTCCCGGCCTCCACGCGATAACCCGTCACACGCTCCGCAGGATCCCCTCGTACACCAGCTTGGTGGCCGGCGACGGGTCCACCCCCAGCTCCTCGGCGATCGACCGGCGGCACCGCTCGTAGGCCAGCAGCGCCTCGGCGGTGTTCCCGGCGGCGGCGTGCGCCCGCATCAGCAGCTGGTGGCTCGTCTCCCGGAAGGGCTCCAGCGACACCGCCTCACGGGCGGCCTCCACCGCCAGCGGGTGCTCCCGGTTCCACAGGTAAACCTCGGCGCGGCACTCCAACGCCCGCACCAGGATGCTCCGCAGGCGCTCGCGCCGCAGGTCGATCCAGCTCCCCTCCTCGCCTGGGAGGAAGGAGCGCCGCGCGATGTGGTGCGCCACCGCCGAGGGGCCGTATGCTCCCGCCAGCTCCCCGCGGCGGAGCGCCGCCTCCGCCTGGTGGATGGCATCGGCGGCGGCGTCCAGGTCCACCCACGCGCCGCGTGGCAGGCGCAACTCGTAGCAGCCGCCCTCGGCGGTCAGCAGGGCGCCGCCATCCATGCCGGCGCGGGTGAGCAGCGCGCGCAACTTGCTGACCAGCGCATGGAGCGCACTGGCCCACGCGGGGGCGCGGTCGCGCGGCCAGAGCACCGCCGCCAGTTCCTCGCGCGAGATGGGGTGTCCCCGCTCGGTCACCAGGTACGCGAAGGCCACGCGCCCCTGCCGCCCGGGGAAGTCCATGGGCCCGAACATCCGGTCGCCCGCCTCCAGGTTGACGCGCCCCGCCAGGAAGATCCGCACCCGCGTCCTCCGCACGCCAAGGTTTTTCCAAGGGGATCGCAACCGCGGCCGCCAATATAGCCCGAGGCATCCGCACCCGGCGGTTGCCCAACCTCTTCCCGATGGAGATGGACATGGCCGGAAAGCGCGTTGCCTGTGACTGCGGCGCCACCGTGCGCGCCGCCACGGATGCCGAACTCATTGCCCAGGTGCGGGCGCATGCCCAGCAGGTACATGGCATGCAGCTGTCGGACGAGCAGATCCTGGCCATGGCGGAACCGGAGTGATGCGTGTCCTCCCCCTCGTTCTTTCCCTGCTCATGAGCGCCGTGGCCGACGCCCAGCCCCCTGCCGCCGCCCCTGCCGCCGCTCCGGCGGCTGCCACCAAGGCGGCCCCCATGAAGGTCCTCATCCACGTCACGCAGGGGCCTGAGGCCCCCACGCGCGCGGCGCTGGCCTTCCTCGTGGCGCGCGCCGCCGTGGAGGAGGGGCACACGGTCGCGCTCTTCCTGGCCGGCGACGCGGTGCAGCTCATCCGCGACGACGTCCTGGGCTCCCTGGTGGGGCTCGGGACCGGCTCCCTGCGCGAGAGCTATGACGCCATCGTGGCGAAGGGAGGGCGTTTCTACCTCTCGGGGGGCTCCAGCAAGGCGCGCGGGGTGACCGAGGCCGACCTCAGGGGGAAGCCCGCGGAGTTTGCCGGGCCGCCGCAGCTGGTGCGCCTGGCGCTGGCGTACGACCGGACGCTGACGTACTGACCGGACCCTCGTCGCCATCGCGTCCAGCGCGCGCACGGGTAGGCATCGCGCACGGATGCCCCCCGCACACGAAAAACGGTCCCATCGCCTGGAAGCGGTGGGACCGTTTTTGGTGGTAACGCCGTCACGACGGCGACCCAGTGGGCCTGGGAGGAGTTGAACCTCCGACCTCACGCTTATCAGGCGTGCGCTCTAACCACCTGAGCTACAGGCCCGGCAACCGGAGCGGGATTCCCGTGCGGGCAAATCCCGAAGTCACCTGTGCCTTCAAGAATAGGGCCCCGAGCCCCCGGCGGCAAGGCCCTCCGCCGACACGACGGGGGCGACCCATGGGCCGCGCCGGAGGCGCGGCGCGCCGTCAGGCGTCGGGATCGTCCTCGTCGTCCAGGGTGAGGTCGTCGAAGTCCAAATCGTCGTCGTCCTCGTCGTCCTCGTCCTCGTCGTCATCCTCGTCGTCGAAGTCGTCGTCGAACTCGTCGTCGTCCTCGTCGAGGTCGTCCTCATCCTCGTCGAAGTCGAGGTCATCCTCGTCGAGCTCGTCGTCCAGCTTCTCGTCGTCGAAATTGTCGTCATCATCCGCCGCCATCGCGAAGGCGGGGAGCGGCCGCTCCTCGAGGGTGTCCAGCGACGACGACCCGTACTGCTCCAACATGGAACGCATCTCCTGAGAGGGATGGGGAATCTGTCCGGCGGGGGGACCGGACAGGGAACGGCAGGTTCCGGCAGGACGCGGGCCGGGCGACGACGCCGGTGCCGGCGTCGCGCCCTGCGCACGAATCACCGCGCAAGTATCAGCACCCCGACGCCGCTCCGCAACCCGCGGCACCGCCCGACGGGTCCTGGCGCCGCCGCCCCCGGCGGAGGGACGGCGCGCGTGGCGGGCGGGGCGCAGGGGCGGGGGGTCAGCCCCCGTCGCGCTCCCGCTCGCGCTTGGCTTCGCGGCTCACCCGCTTGCGATCGCTGGTGGAGAGCATGCGCTTGCGCAGGCGCAGCCCCTTGGGCGTCACCTCGATGAGCTCGTCGTCCTCGATGTACTCCAGCGCCCCCTCGAGGGTGAGCTCGCGGGGGGGCTCCAGCACCACGTGCTCGTCGGCCGACTTGGAGCGCATGTTGGTGAGCTTCTTCTCCTTGCACGGGTTGACGTCCATGTCCCCCGGGCGGGCGTTCTCCCCCACCAGCATCCCCTCGTACACCGGGTCACCGGGCGCCACGAACAGGGTGGAGCGCTCCTGCAGGTTGAAGAGGGCGAAGGCGATGATCGTGCCGGCCTCCATGGACACCAGCACGCCGCGCGACCGCCCCGAGAGGTACCCGGCCCACGGCCCGTACTCGAGGAACCGGTGGTGCATGATGCCGGTGCCGCGCGTGTCGGTGAGGAACTCGCCGCGGTAGCCGAAGAGGCCGCGCGCGGGGATCCGGTACAGGAGGCGCACCAGCCCCTGCCCCGGGTTCTTCATCTCGATCATCTCCGCCTTGCGCGTCCCCAGCTTCTCGATCACCGCCCCCACGTACTCCTCGGGGACGTCGATGGCCAGCTCCTCGTAGGGCTCGAGCCGCTCCCCATCCGGGCCAGTGCGGGTGATCACCCGCGGGCGCGACACCTGGAACTCGTACCCCTCGCGGCGCATGGTCTCCATCAGGATGGAGAGGTGGAGCTCGCCGCGCCCCGACACGCTCCACGTGTCGGTGCTGTCGGTGTCCTCCACGCGCAGCGCGACGTTGCGCTCCAGCTCCTTGTACAGCCGCTCGCGCAGCTGCCGCGAGGTCACGAACTTCCCCTCCTTGCCCGCGAAGGGGGAGCTGTTCACCAGGAAGTCCACGCTGATGGTGGGCTCCTCCACGGTGATCCCCTCGAGGCGCTCCTGCATGTCCGGGTCGGTGAGCGTGGCGCCGATGTCCACGTCCTCGAACCCGGCCAGCATGACGATCTCGCCGGCCCCCGCCTGCTGCGCCTCCAGCCGCTCCAGCCCCTCGATGGTGTAGAGCTTGGAGATGCGGCCGCGCTGCACCGGCGCCCCCGCCTCCACGGGGAGGAGGGTGACGCCGTCGCCCACGTGGAGCACCCCCCGCTCCACGCGCCCGATGGCCAGCCGCCCCAGGTAGTTGGAGTAGTCGATGGTGGAGACGAGCATCTGGAACGGCCCCGTGTCATCCGACGGCGGCGGCGGGACGGTCTTCACGATCGTCTCGAACAGCGGCACGAGGTCGGTGGGGGGGACGTCGAGGTCGAGGGTGCTGATCCCCTCCTTGGCGCTGCAGTACACCACCGGCGCGTCCAGCTGCGCCTCGTCGGCCTCCAGCTCGATGAACAGCGAGAGCACCTCGTCGTGCACGCGCAGCGGATCCGCCCCCGGGCGGTCGATCTTGTTGATCACCACGATGGGGGTGCGCCCCAGCGCCAGCGCCTTGCGCAGCACGAAGCGCGTCTGCGGCATGGGGCCGTCGAAGGCGTCCACCACCAGCAGGACGCCGTCCACCATGCGCAGGATGCGCTCCACCTCGCCGCCGAAGTCGGCGTGCCCCGGGGTGTCCACGATGTTGATCTTCGTGTCCCCGAAGCGGATGGAGGTGTTCTTGGCGAGGATGGTGATCCCCCGCTCCTTTTCGAGCGGGTTGGAGTCCATCACCCGTTCCTCCACCACCTGGTTCTCGCGGAACGCGCCCGCCTGGCGGAGCATCTTGTCCACCAGCGTCGTCTTCCCGTGATCGACGTGCGCGATGATGGCGATGTTGCGGATCTTCTGCGGATTGGCCATAGCCTTCAAAGCTAGCGGGGGCCGGTCCTCCGCTTCAATGCCCCCGGGGCGCCCGGGGGCGCCGCCGGGGCGGCCGGGGCCTTCCGTTACCGGCCGCGCCCCGCCCGCCGCCCGGCCAGCACCACGGCCAGCGTCATGGCCTGCACCAGGCTCTCGGGCGAGGCCACCCCCCGCCCCGCAATGTCCAGCGCGGTGCCGTGGTCGGGGCTGGTGCGCACGAACGGGAGCCCCAGCGTCACATTCACCCCGCGTCCGAACGCCGCCACCTTGATGGCGGTCATCCCCACGTCGTGGTACGGGGCAATGACGGCGTCGAACTCCCCCCGCAACGCCCGCACGAACACCGTGTCCGCGGGGAACGGCCCCGCCACCCCCTCGGCGCGCGCCACGGGGGCCAGCAGGGTGTCGTCCTCGTCGCCGAAGCGCCCCTGGTCGCCCGCATGGGGGTTGAGGGCGCACAGCGCCAGCCGCGGCGCGGCGATCCCGAACAGCGCCTGGAGCCCCGCCCGGGTGGTGCGGATGGCCTGCCGCAGGGCGTCGGCGGTGAGCAGCCGCGGCACGTCGCGCAGCGGCACGTGGGTGGTGGCCAGCACCACCCGGAGCGCATCGGCCGCCAGCATCATGGTGGTGGGCACCCCCGCCAGGCGTCCCAGCAGCTCCGTGTGCCCGGGGTCGGGGTAGCCGCCGGCCAGCAGCGCCGCCTTGTCCAGCGGGGCGGTGACGATGCCGTCCACGGCCCCTCGCAGCGCCAGCTGCGCGGCCACCTCCACGGCGCGCCCCGCCAGGCGCCCCGCCGACGCCGCCACGTCCTCCCCGGGAGGCGGGGGCCACACGCCCACCGCGTCCTCCACCGGCACCCCGCAGCCGCCGGGGCCCACCACGTGCCACGCGGCCTCCAGCGCCTGCACCCGCGGGTCGGCCAGCGCCTTGGCCACGATCTCCGGGCCGATCCCGCGCGGGTCGCCCAGCGTGAGCGCCAGGCGCACCGGCGCCGTCCCCGGTGCGCTCAGCGTCCCGGCTCCACCAGCGCCAGGGGGTCGTACTTCACGGCCACATACGTCTGCTTGCGCAGCGCATCCACCAGGCGGCGCATGCTCCGCTCCTGCGACAGCTGGTCGCGGATGCGCTCGCGCATCTCGGGGAGGGTGTACTCCCCCGCCTCATCCAGGAAGGTGACCTGGGCCACCACGAACTTGCTGGTCCCCCCCTGCACGTCGGGGATGGTGAAGGGGCCGACGATGGCGTTGAGCCCGGCGCCCTCCAGCGCGTTCCGGTAGGCCTCGGGGAGCTCGTTGCGCGGATATTCGGGGATGTTGCGGTCCTCGCCGCCCCCCTCGTCGTGGTACTTGACGCTGAGGGAGTCGTAGCTGCCCCCGGCGCGCCACGCCGCCGCGATGCTGTCGGCCAGCTGGCGCGCGCGCCGCTCGTCGCTCGAGTCCACCTGCGGGCGGATCAGGATGTGCCGCGCCTTCACCTCGGCGGGCTGCACGCGGTCCACCCGGATGATGTGGTAGCCGAAGGTGGTCTCCACCACGGGGCTGATCGCCCCCGGGTTGAGGGCGAACATCATGCGGTCGAACTCGGGGACCATGCGCCCGCGGCGATTCCACCCCAGGTCCCCGCCCAACTCGCGGCTGCCGGGGTCCATGGACTCGCGCTTGGCCATCGTCTCGAAATCCTCGGGGTGCTTGTCCAGCTCGAGCCGGAGCGAGTCGGCGCGGGCCCGCGCACGCGACCGGGACCCCTCGGAGGGGGTGGTGGGGACCACGATCTGCCGCAGCCCCACGCGCGCCTCCTTGCGGGGGAGCTTGGCGCGGTTCTCCTCGAACGCCTCGGTGACCTCGCGCTCGCTCACGTTCACCGCGGTCATCTTGCCGTCGCGGCGCAGCTTCTGCACCACGTCCCGCTGCAGCTGCTGGCGGCGCAGCTGGTCGCCCTGGAGCTTGCGCCACTCGTCGAGGGCGCCGAAACCGGCCTCCTTGAGCGCCTGCCGGAACTCCGTCTCCGTCTTGAAGTTGCTCCGGGCGCGCTTCTCCGTCTCGTCCACCTGCCGCTGCAGGTCCACCTCGGACACCTCGACCTTCTCGTCCTTGGCCTTCTGCACCAGCAGCTCGGCCTCGATGAGCTGGTCGAGGATGTCCTTTTCCAGCTTGGCCAGCTCCCGGGCGCTGGTGACCGGCGCCCCCGAGGCCCGGGCCTGGTTGGCGCCCGCCATCACCTCGGAGACCAGGATGACCTGCGCGCCCACCACCGCGGCCACGCCATCCATGGGGAGCGCCTTCCCCTGCGCGCTGTCGGCCGCGGGGGCCGGCGCCGCCGCCGGCGGGGGCTGGCGCGGGGGCGCCGCCTGGGCCCCGGACGCCCGCACCGGCGCCGCGCTGAGCGCGACGCCGGTGAGGAGGAGCGGGAGGCGCCCCCGGATGGTCACGGCGCCTTCGGCACCGAGTCGCCCGCGGGAGCGGCGGCCGGCGGCGGCTGCTGCGCCCGCAGCGAATCCGCCGTGCCCCGCACCGCCTTGGCGCGCTCCACCGCCTTGTCCAGCGCGGCTTCGTTCACCGAGAAGGCGTACTTCTGCTGCAGCGCGCGGGCCACCGGGTACGGGATGTCCACGAACGCCGCCTCGTTCTTCACCAGCTTGTCGAAGTACGCCTCGATGCGCGCCCCCACCCACTTGGCCTTGTCGCCCCCCGACGCCTTCGCGCTGTCGGCCAGCTTGGCCGGATCGATCCCCAGCCCCGCCCACGCCTGCGTGACCGCGTTCTTGAAGGTCAGGAACATGTTGGCCAGCTCGGCGGTGTCCGCCACGATCTTGGCGCTGTCGGCCTGCGCCGCCACCAGCTCGTTGCGCATCCCCTGCCGCACGAACCGCTCCACCAGCGAGTCGGGCGCCGAGCCCACCTGCTGGCGGATCTGCATCTGCGGCGGGAACGACGCCACCCACTCGGCGAACTCCGCCTCGGTCAGCTTCCCCCCCTTGTACGTCCCCATCGCCGCCGACGACTTGCGGTAGCCCATCGGGTTGCGGACGATCGCCTTGGCCTTCACCGCCGCCCCCGCCTCCACCTTCACCGCGTTGGACGACTCCAGCGTGGCCAGGTACGTGCTCTCCGCCACCGCCACGTTGCGCTGCTTGATCTGCGGCGCGAACTGGTCCTTCACCTCGTCGAAGCGCGGGCGGTAGATGACGTGGAAGCCGAAGCTGGTCTCCACCAGCGGGGAGATCTCGCCGGGCTTGATGGCCAGCACCCCGGCGGAGAACTCGGGCACCATCTGCTCCTTGGCGAACACGCCCAGCGACCCGCCGCGCTCCTTGGCGCCCGGCTCGTCGCTCTTCCCCGCCAGCGACGCGAAGTTCGCGGGGGTGGCCTGCGCCCGGATCCCCTCGGCCTTGGCGCGCGCCGCCGCCTTCTGCTCGGGGGTGGCGGAGGGCTCCACCTTCACCAGGATGTGGCTGGCCGCCAGCAGCTCGCCCTTGGCGTAGCGCACCGAGTCGGGGGCGGGGGCGATGGTGTCCCACCCGGCGGACACGGCCTCGTAGAAGCGGCGGATCTTGAGGTTGTCGATGGTCGACTTCATCGCCGCCAGCATCTCCGCCTTGTCGGCGAGCGAGTCGCCCTTGGCGGCGGCCGCGCCGGTGAGCTGGAAGTTCACCCACAGCTCGGCAATGGAGCGGGCCACGTCCTTCTCCAGCGGGGCCTGGGAGTTCCCCAGGATGTCGGCCAGGCGCGTGGTGGACAGCTGCTGCCCGCCCGCGGTGGCGGCGACGTCCGGGTTGGACGCGCCGCAGGCGACCGCGAAGGCGATGACGGCAAGCAGGGGCACTCGGTAGGATCTCATCGGGAAAAGGCTCCGGGACCGGAGGAGGAAAGGGGACGGAAGAGGGGGGCGGCGTGCCGCCGGGACCAGGGCGGGCGGCGCGCGGTTCAGCCTATCAGGGCGCGCAGGGCGCGCACCAGCCCCTCGAGCATTTCCGCGCCGCCCAGTCGGGTGAGCTTGAGCGCCAGGGGCTGCGCGCGGCGCACATCGACGTGGAATTGCACGCCGTGGAACGCCGCGGACAGCCCCTTGAGGCGCGGAACCGCATCCGCTCGGAAACTAATGCGGGCCTCCGACGCGCGCACCAGCACCCCCTCCACCCCCAGGAGCGCCCCCAGCACCCGCAGCATGGCCGAGGCGAACAGCGCCTGCGCCGGCGCCGGCAGCGGCCCGAAGCGGTCCCGCACCTCGCCCTGCAGCGCGGCGATCTCCCCGGGGTCCCGCAGCGCCGTGAGCCGGCGGTACACGTCCAGCTTGGCGTCCGCCGACCCGATGTACTCGTCGGGGAGGAACGCCGGGGTGTCCAGCGACACGTCGGCCGGCAGCCAGGGCTTCTGCCCGCCCCCGTCCGCCAGCTGCCGCACCGTCTCGTCCAGCAGCCGCAGGTACAGGTCGAACCCCACGGCGTGCACGAACCCCGACTGCTCGGG
>JBILKP010000268.1:0-3877 GCA_044376625.1 Gemmatimonas sp.
CGGCGCTCCATGTCGTCGAGAATGCCCACGCACTGGGCCAGCTGCTGCCGGGCGATGTCCTGGAACTGGAGCGCGCCGATCATGCGGTACAGCTCCTCGCGCAGGGCGCCGCGGGTGGCGGCGTCCTGCGGGGCGCCGGTGCTCCCCTCCAGCTGGTCCACCAGCGACACCGCGCGCTCGCAGCCGTTCAGGATGTCGACGGCGGCGTGCTCGGTGGCGGTGGAGAGCTGATGCAGGCGCTCCTGCGTGTCGGCCACGCGGCGCGGGGACACGCGGGCCAGCGCCGAGCGCCCGGCGCGGAGCCGCTCGATGCACTGCTGGATCTGCGCCCCGGCCTGCTCCAGCGCCAGCGGGAGGTCGGGGATCGGGCGCGCCAGCTCGGGGGCCAGCTCCCGCGGATCGGCGGTGATCCCCAGGTCGTCCAGCTGCTGGTCGACGAGGCGGAGGGCCGCCTCCGACTCGTAGAGGATCGCCTCGGCGCGCTCGCCGGTCATGCCCCGGCCGCCCCCCCGCGCGGCGACAGGAGCGCGTCGATCTTCTCCTTCAGCACCTGCGGGGTGAAGGGCTTCACGATGTAGTTGCTCACGCCCAGCTCGATGGCGTTGAGGATGTCCTCGCGCGTGGAGCGCGAGGTGGCCATCAGGATGGGGACGTGACCGGTGTCCGACCGGGCCCGGAGCGCCTTGGTCAGGTCGGCCCCGCTCATGGCGGGCATGTTCCAGTCGGTGATGACGCACCCCACCGACTCGTCGAAGCGGGCGAGGGCCTCCTCGCCGTCGCTCGCCTCGACCGTGTCGCGGTAGCCGATGCGCTGCAGGGAATTCACCACGATCCGCCGCATGGTGGCGGAGTCGTCGACGACGAGGAACTTCATCGGTCAGGCGGGACGGGGCGTGCTCAGAGGTCGCCGCTGTCCAGCACGCGGCGGGCGACCTGCTCGACGACGTCGAGGGAGTTGTAGGCCCCCTGCATCACCTTGGCCCGCAGCTCCTGGACGCGCTCCGGAGAGAGCTCGTCCGACTGGCTGGCGCTCAGGGACTTGCCGATGTCGGAGAACTGCACCGAATCCGACTTCGGGGAGAGGGGGGACGGGGTGCCATTCCCCGATGGGGGGGCGCCATCGACCGGCGCGGCCTGCCCCGCCATGGGGTTGGCCGTGCTGCGACCGGGACGCAGGGACTCGTAGGATGTGCCGTTGATTCGCATAGGGTTGTCTCCTCCTGCCTTAGACTATCGGCAGCCCCCCGGCGTAACTTGAGCGACCGGGACGCGCCACCGTCCCCATCCGGCGTTGCGGCCGGTGGGGCGGGCGGCGGGCCCTAGTGTCGCACGTCCAGGGTGCGGCTGTCGGGGTCGGGGGGCAGGGAGGGTGGGGAGGTGTAGCCGTGGTATCCCCCCGGGGGCAGCGGCGCCCCGTGCATGGCCAGAATCGCTTGCTGGGTCTCGAGGCCCAGCCGCTCGATCGGGTCGGGGGGCGGCACGGCGCCATCCCTGGCAGCCATCTCCGCGATCGTGTCACGCAAGAGGAGACTGAACCCCTCTGGCAAGGCGACATCCATGTCCCGTCACCCCTGCCGGTTGATGGGGCGGGGGCGGTCGGCGGGGGCCACCGGGGGGACGCCCCCCCGCTCCAGCCCCAGCGTCCCGTAGCGCGGCGCGCTGGCGGCAGACCGCTGCATGGCGTCCAGCTCCATGCGCAGCGCCTCCACGCGCGCGGCCACCCGGGCTGCCAACCGGTGGGTCACCTGCGTGGAACCGTCCACGGCGGCCAGCACCGTGGCCAGCACCGCGTCCGCCTGCTCCAGCGCCTGCTCGGCCGCCGCGTGCGCCGGGTGGTCGGCGGCGGGGCGTGTCTTGCGCAGGTAGGCCACATGCGCGGCCAGCTGCTGCAACACCTGGTCCCGCTGCACGAGCAGCGGGGCGATCCGGCTGTCGTCCCCGTCCAGGGCATCCTGCACCTCGCGAGCGAGCCCGTCGGCATGCGCGCACAGCGCCAGCGCCTGGCGCGCGACGCGCGACCGGGGCGACTGGCGCTGCGGGACCGGCGGGGCGCCGCTGGGCATCACGCGCTCCGGACCTGGCGCACGGCCAGCTGGGCGGCGGCGCCGGCAAAGCCGTCGCGCAGCGAGGTGGCCACGTTGATGAGGCTGCGCATGGTGCGCAGGTCGCCGCGGTCGCCGATGTCCACCAGCTCCACCAGCATGAACTGGTACAGGCTGGCCAGGTTCTCGGCCAGCGGGCCGCCCTTCTCGAAGTCCAGCGTGGCGAGCAGCTCGGTCACCAGCCCGCGCGCGCGGCGGAGCGCCACCACGCGCAGCGCCACATCCTTGCGCTCCACGGCGATGCGCGCCCGCTCCAGGTTGACCACCAGCTGCTCGAACACGAACACCACCAGGCGCTCCGACGACGCGCCCTGGAGCTCGAGCTCGCGGTAGCTGTTGGACCGGGGGGTGGGGACCTTCTGGGCGTAGGACATCGCGGCTGGGGGCTGGGGAAGTGGTGCCGAAGCGGCGTCGAAGTCCATTATCGGCACCAGTCCGCCAAGGTTGAGTGCGGCGTCAGCCGTTGAGGTTGGTGAACATGCTCCCCTGCTCCTTGAGCTTGGCCAGGGCGTTCTCCATGCGGCTGAACTGGTCCACCAGCTGCAGGCGGCGCGTCTCCACCCGCTGCTGCGCGCGCGTCTCCTTGCTGCGCAGCGACAGGGTGACCGAGTCGATGTTCCGCATCTGGTTGCTGATGGTGCCACTGCCGAAGCTGGTGGCGCCGTCGGCGGCGCTGATGAGGGCGTCGCCCACGCCGCCGAAGCCGAACAGCGCCTCCACCTCGGACGGCTTGGCCCCCAGCGCCGTGCGGAACGCCACCGGGTCCAGCTCCAGCGCCCCGTAGCGGTCCAGCGTCATCCCCACCGTGGGGAGCCGCCCGTAGGTGCCGTTGCCGGCCACCTCGGTGCGGAGGGCGTTGGTGAAGGAGGACATCACGCGCCGCAGGTCGGAGTTCCCGTACAGCGGCGCGTCCGTGGCCCGCTGCTCCTCGAAGAACAGCCGCACGGCGTTGTAGGACTCGGCGAGCTTCTCCACCGCCTTGGTGGTGGCCTCCACGTCCTGGCGGACGGTGAGCGCCACCTGGGTCCCCGGTTCGGCGTTCTGCAGGTTCAGCGTCACGCCGAAGATGGCGTCGCTGATGGTGTTGCTGGTGCGGGTGATCTCGCGGCCGTCGATGCGCACGATGGCGTCGCGCCCGGCCTGCACCTCCCGGTTGCGCCCCGACACCGCCGTGGTGCTGGTGCCCAGCGTGCCGGTGGTGCCGTCGGCGCGGGAGATCCCCAGCGACAACGACAGCCGCGAGGTGCCGGCGGTGCCGTCGGTGAGGCGGATGCGGCCGTCGTCCCCCAGCTGCGCCACGGCCGGGCGCGCGCCGGCGCCGAAGCCACTGGTGCTGTCGTTGAGGCGGTCCAGCAGCGTCTGCACGGTGTCGCCGGCCTGGATGACCAGCCCGATGTTCACGGCGGTCCCGTCGCCCCGCATGCCGCGGATGTTGATGGCGTCCCCCGCGGACAGGTTGGCCGAGACGCCGTCCACCTTGAGCCCGGCCAGGGCGGTGGAGGCGGTGGCCGTGGCGTTGCCGCTGGAGGTGAGGGCCCCCGACTGGATCGTCTGCCGGATGCCGGCGGCCTGCCCGGCGGCAAAGCCGAGCGCCGCCACCACCGCCTCGGAGTCGGCGTCCCCCGACACCGCGTTCACGGGGCCGTCCACCACCAGCCGGTAGCGGGTCTCGTCGCCAAAGGCCTCCGCCTCCACCCCCGCCGAGCCGCCGGCGGCGTTGATCTTGTTGGCGATCGACGAGATCGACTCGGTGGAGAGGTCGACGGTGAGGACCT
>JBILKP010000076.1:0-12006 GCA_044376625.1 Gemmatimonas sp.
TACCCGAGGATAGAATGTCCGTATCCACGTGTCGCCTGACGCGCACGCCCCGGCGTGCCCACCCCTCCCGCCCATGACCCGCTCGCTTCGTCCCCTGGCGTTCGCCGCGCTGCTCGCGCTGGCCCCCTCGTTCTCCGCCGCCGCCCAGGAGCTCAAGGTCGGCGACCCGGCCCCCGACTTCACCGTCACCTGGGTCACGGCCGCCGGCACCGAGGCCAAGCCGTTCACGCTCTCCCAGCATCGCGGGGAGACGGTGGTGCTGGCCTTCTTCCCCAAGGCCCGCACCCGCGGCTGCACCACCCAGATGGAGGCCTACCGCGACCGCTACGCCAACCTGTTCCTGGGCGGCAAGAAGGTCACGCTCATCGGCGTCAGCACCGACTCCCCCGAGGAGCTGACCGCGTGGGCCAAGGACGCCAAGTTCCCGTTCCACTTTGCCGCGGACACCGCCAAGGTGGTGGGCAAGGCCTTTGGCGCGTCCACCATCACCGCGTTCCACAAGCGCCACCTGTACGTCATCGATCCCGCCGGGCGCATCAGCTACATCGCCACGCCGTTCAACCAGATGGCCGACGTGGCCTATACCGACCTGGGCAGCGCCGTCGCCAAGTCGGCCGGCGGCAGGTAAGCCGCCAGCGGTGCCCGATCGCGGCCGCCCCCTCCGTCCCCTGGTGCCGGGGCGGGTCCCCGCCGATCCCCGCGCCCTGCTCGGCCGCCTGCATGAGGCGGCGGTGCAGGGCGCGGCGCCGTTGTCCCGCACGCACCAGGCGGTGACCGCCTGGTTGGCCGCGTGGCGGGCCCGCGAACACCCCGGCACCGGCACCCCCATCTACCTGCTGGCGCTGGGCAAGGCGGCCCCCGCCATGGCCGCCGGCGCGGCCGCCGCGGTGCAGGACGCCGGCTTGGTCGTGGCCGGTGGCGTGGTGGTGGCCGGCCATGCGCCCGGCGCCGGCGCCCGCCCCGACCCGCCACTCCCCCCCACCCTGCACCGCGTCACGGGCGACCATCCGGTGCCCGGACCGGCGTCGCTGGCCGCCGCCGACGCGCTGGGGGACGCGGTGCAGGCCATCCCGCCGGGGGCGGTGGTGCTCGTGCTGCTGTCCGGGGGGACCACGGCGCTGTGCGCCGCTCCCGTGGCGGCGCTGTCGCAGGCCGTTGGCGACGCGGCGCGCGCGCAGGCGCATGTGGCCAACCTGGCCGAGACGCTGCTGGGCGCCGGCCTGGCCATTCACGAGATGAACGCCATCCGCCGGCGCGTGCTGCGCTGGGGGGCCGGGCGGTTGGCGGTGGCGCTGGCGGCCCGCGGCGTGGCCCAGCTCCCGGTGTTTGCCATCTCCGACGTCATCGGTGATGAACCGGCGGTCATCGGCTCGGGTCCCTGCACCCCCGACCCGCTGGACGACACCACCCTGCTGGCGCTGCTGGACGCCCACGGCATCCGTCCCCGTCTGGAGCGCGTCATGGCGGTCATGCTGGGGCTGGAAGGGGCCACCGCGCCCGTCACCGTGCCGGTGGCCGCGCACCCGGCCTTCGCCCTGGCGCCCTACACGCTGGTGGCCCGCAACGCCGACGCGGTGGCCGCGCTGGGGGCCGCGGCCGCGGTGGCCGGCTGCGAGGTGGCCGCGCTGGGCGATGGGCCGTTGGAGGGCGAGGCCGCGCCGCTGGGGGCACGGCTGGTGCACGAGGCGCTGGCCCGCGCGCACGATCGGGGGGCCCACGCGCCCCCGCTGCTGCTGGTGGCGGGGGGGGAGCCCGTGGTGCGGCTGGACGCGCTGGGGACGGAGGGGGAGGGGACGGAGGATGGGCTCGCCCCCGCCGACGAGGGAGACGAGCCGCTGCGCGGCGGGCGCATGCAGGCGCTGGCACTGGCGGCCGCCCTGGCGCTGGAGCAGCGGGCCGCGGCGGGCGACCCGCTGGCGGGGCGCGTGACGCTCCTGGCCGCCGGGACCGACGGGCGCGACGGCCCCACCGATGCGGCCGGGGCCATCGTGGACGCCGCCGTCCCCGCCCTGGCCCGGCGCGCCGGCCGCCGCCCCGAGCGCGAGCTGGCCACGGGGCGCTCGTGGTTTCCGCTGGACGCGGCGGGGGCGCTGCTGCGCACCGGCCCCACCGGCACCAACGTGATGGACGTCGTCGCGGTGCTGGTGTCCTCGGCGGGCGCGGCCCCGCGCCGATAGCTTGCAGCGATGACCTCCCCGTCGGCGCCCCCTCCGGACGACGCCTACCGCCGCCGTCCCCGCCAGCCGCGTGGCGAACAGCGCGTGGCGCTGCTGCTGGACGCCGCCGCCGCCGTCATCGCCGAGCAGGGGCTGGAAGGTGCCACGGCGGAGGCCATCGCCCAGCGCGCCCGCACCGCCAAGGGATCGCTGTACCAGTTCTTCCCCAACCGCGACGCCGTGCTGGCCGCCCTCGCGCTGCGCTACGCCGACGAGATGCGCGCCATTCACGAGAAGGCGTTCCCCACCGACCCGCACGCCCTCCCGCTGGACCGCCTCATCGACCGCATCGTGCGCCCGCTGGCGGCGTTCCACGACCGGCACCCCGCCTTCCGGCGCGTCTTTGCCACCGTCGAGGGGCCGCGCGACGAGACGCGCGCGGCGCCGGCCCGCCTGCGCACCCAGCTGTTCGACTCCTTCGTCGACCGGCTGGACATCCTCTTTGCCGCGCGCAACCCGCAGCTGGCCACGCGCGAGCGGCGCCGGGCGGCGCTGGTGTGCGCCACGCTGGGGCAGAGCCTGCTGGCACGCCGCGCCCGCCTCACCGCCGCCGACCGCAAGCTCCTCCTCGACGACCTGCAGCGCATCCTGCTGGCCTACCTCCGTCCGCTGCTGGAACCCGCCGCCGCGCCGTAGGCGCCCCCGCCGCACGGACGCCGGCCCCCGGCGTTGCCCCGCACCCGCCGATCGGTGAGCTTTCCCCCATGAACCGCACCGTCACCATCGGGATCGTGCAGGAGGTGGGCGACCCCTCGCGCGACGCCGCCATCGCCCGCGCCGAGGCGCGCATCCGCGAGGCCGCCGCGCAGGGCGCCCAGATCATCTGCCTGCAGGAGCTCTATCACGCGCCCTACTTCTGCAAGCGCCTCGACCCGGCGCGGCTGGGGCTTGCCGAACCGGTCACCGGGCCGGCGGTGGCGCGGCTGCAGCCGCTGGCCGCGGAGCTGGCGGTGGTGCTCGTGGTCCCCTTCTACGAGCGCGAGGCCCCCGGGCTGTACCGCAACTCGGCCGCCGTCATCGACGCCGACGGCGCGCTGCTGGGGTGCTACCGCAAGATGCACATCCCGCACGACCCGCTGTTCGAGGAGAAGTACTACTTCGCCCCCGGCGACGTGGCCCCCGACGAGCGCGGCGCGCGGCACCCGGGCACGCACGGCTTCCGCGTGTGGCGCACCCGCTACGCCGACATCGGCGTGCTCATCTGCTGGGACCAGTGGTACCCCGAGGGGGCGCGCATCACCGCGCTGCTGGGGGCGGAGATCCTCTTCTACCCCACGGCCATCGGCTGGCACCCGGCGGAGAAGGCCACCTTCGGTGACGCGCAGGTGGACGCGTGGCGCACCGCGCAGCGCGCGCACGCCATCGCCAACGGCGTGTTCGTGGCGGCGCCCAACCGCGTGGGGTTCGAGGCCGAGGCCGGGACCGACGGGCTGGAGTTCTTCGGGCAGTCGTTCATCTGCGACCCGTTCGGGCGGATGCTGGCGCAGGGCAACACCGCCCCGGCCGTGCTGACCGCCGCCTGCGACCTGTCGCTCATCGAGGAGACGCGTCGCAACTGGCCCTTCCTGCGCGACCGGCGGATCGACGCCTACGCCCCCATCACGCAGCGGTGGCTGGCCCCGGGGGCGGGGCGTTGAGCGCGCCCGCGGCCGGCGGGGCGGGGCGCATGCCCGCCGAGTGGCACCCGCACGCGGCCACGTGGATCGGGTGGCCGCACCACGAGCCCGACTGGCCCGGCAAGCTGGCGCCCATTCCGTGGGTGTATGCGGAGATCGCGCGGGTGCTGGCCGACCACGAGCCGGTGGAGATCCTCTGCCACGACGAGGGGGTGCGCGAGGAGGCGGCGCACTGCCTGGCGGCGCACGCCGTGCGGATGGACCGCGTGCGGCTGCACGTGCACCCCACCGACCGGGTGTGGCTGCGCGACTCGGGGCCCATCGGCGTGCACCGCGCGGACGGCGCGGTGGAGCTGGTGGGGTTCGGCTTCACCGCGTGGGCGAAGTACGACAACTTCGCGCTGGACGCCACGGTCCCCGCGCGCGTGGCGGCGCTGGCGGGGCTGCCGCTGGTGTCGGCGGTGCGGCACGACACCGGCGCGCCGCTGGTGCTGGAGGGGGGCGGCCTCGAGGTGGACGGCGAGGGGACGCTGCTGGTGACCGAGGAGTGGCTGCTCTCCGACGTGCAGGTGCGCAACCCGGGGTTCGGACGCGCCGACTACGAGCGCGCCTTTGCCGAGCAGCTGGGGGTCACGCGCACCCTCTGGCTGGGGGAGGGGTGCGTGGGGGATGACACGCACGGCCACGTGGACGACATCGCGCGCTTCGTCGCCCCGGGCGTGGTGGTGCTGGCGCACGAGGAGGACCCGGCCGACGAGAACCACCGCCGGTCGCTGGACAACCTGCACCGGCTGCGCGCGGCCGTCGACGCGGCGGGGCGCCCGCTGCGCGTCGTTACGCTCCCCTTTCCCCGTCCGGTGATCATGGACGGGGTGCGCCTGCCGGCCAGCTACGCCAACTTCTACATCGCCAACGGGGTGGTGCTCGTCCCCACCTTCAACGATGCCAACGACCGGGTGGCGCTCAACACGCTCGCCGAGCTGTTTCCCGGGCGGCAGGTGGTGGGGATCCACGCGGTGGACCTCGTGTGGGGGTTGGGGACGCTGCACTGCCTCACGCAGCAGCAGCCGGCGCCGCTGGGCGCGGCTGGCCGCGCGGCGGTCGGATGACCCCCTGGACCGAGGGGGCCGGAAAGGCCGAGGCCCGCTTGGCGGCCTTCATCGGCGCCAACTGGGAACGGCGCTATCGCGGCAAGCTGGCCCCGTTCCTCGAGGACCCCCGCTTCGTCCCCACCTGGAACTGGGCGGCGGCGCTGGCCATGCCGGTGTGGTTCCTGTACCGCAAGCTGTACGTGCCGTTTGCCCTGTTCTTCTTCATGCCCGGGGTGGTGGTGCGGCTGCTCACCGGGAGCGACGCGCCGGCCACGCTGCAGGAGATGCAGAAGCCGGAGAACGAGTACTTCCTGCTGATGAACGCCGGCGTGTACCTGTCGGCGGTGATCACGGCGGGGGGCGTGGGGAACTGGCTGCTGTTCCGGCGGGCGCAGGCGGCGTTGGCGCTGCTGGCCAGCCACCCGGTGCCCGCGGAGGAGGAGGGAGCGCTACTGGCGCGGTGGGGCGGGGTGAACCGGATGGCCACGGCGCTGTTCGTCGCCATGTCGGTGGTGCTCACCCTGGCCCAGCTGTCGGCCTGACGGTGGCGGCGGCGGGGGGCACGTGCGGGGCGACCGCCGGCGGTGACGGGCGGTGCCACCGCCGCTGTTGTCCCTTGGGATGACCGACGCGGAGCTGGTCCAGCGGAGCCGGGGCGGCGATGCCCGGGCCTTCGAGGTGCTGGTGGAGCGGCACCACCCGGCCTGCTGGCGGTTTGCCTTCCACATGCTGGGCGACCGGGCCGACGCGGATGACGTCGTCCAGGACACCTTCTGGCGCGCCTACCGGGCGCTGGGGCGCTACGACGAGCGGGACCAGTTTCGCGGATGGCTTTTCCGGATCCTCACCAACCTGTGCCGCAACGCCTTGACCTCACGGGGCCGCCGGACTCGGCGGTTCGTGCACGACGAGCTGGCCATGGCCAGCGCCGCCGCCCCCGCGCCATTCCGGCGGCTGGGGGTGGAGGACGGGGCATTGCAGCGGGCGCTGCGGCAGCTGGACCCGCTGCAGCGGGAGGCCGTGCTGCTGAAGTACGCCGAGGGGCTGGAATACGGGGAGATGGTGCGGCTCACCGGGGTGGGCGAGTCGGCGCTCAAGATGCGCGTCAAGCGGGGCGCGGAGCGGTTGCGCGCCCTGCTGGCGGCGGAGCGTAAGGGGCCATGAGCGAGGGAATGGGGCCCGTGACTCCCGCGGACGACGCGCCGGACGCCCTGGCGCGCGAGGCGGAGCTGGCGGCGTGGGTGTCGGCGGCCTACGCGGCCGTGCCGGTGCCCTCGGACGAGGCGGCGCGCGCGTGTGCGGCGGCGGTGTGGACCCGAGGGCAGGAGGCGGGGCGCACGGGGGGAGCCAGCCCGTGGCGCCACCGCTGGTGGTGGGGGGGCGCGGCAGCGGCGGCGCTGTTCCTTGTGGTGGTCACGCGCCCGGCGGTGCAGCAGGGGGCCCGCGGGCGGGGGGCGGTTGTCGCCGGGGCCGCGTCTGGCCTGTCCGGCGTCCACCAGACGCGGTTTGTCGTCACCCTCCCGGCGGGCGCCCGCACCGTGGCCCTGGTGGGGGACTTCAACGGCTGGGACACGGAGGCCACCCGCCTGTCGCCGGTAGGCACCCAGGGGCAGTGGGAAGCCACCGTGTCGCTGGCGCCGGGCCGGCATGTGTACGCCTTCGTGGTGGACGGCGCCGAGTGGCGGGTCGATCCGCTGGCGCCGCAGGTGCCCGATGCGGGCTTCGGACCGGCCAACGCGCTCATCGTGGACGACGGGCCGTGACCGCCGTCCCGCTGTTGGCGCTGCTGGTGGGGACGATGCTGCAGGGCGCCGAGGCGCGCGCCGGGCAGCCGGGCGCCGTGCGCCTTGATCCCGCGCGCTTCGACTCGGTCACGGCGGTGGCGCTGCGCGGCGTCCTCGATTCCGCCGCGGCGCAGGGGCTCCCCGTGGCCCCGCTGCTCAACCGGGCCTACGAAGGCGCGGCGCGGCGGGTGGGGGGGGCGCGCCTGTTGACCGTGGTGCGTGCGCACTGGATGGCGCTGGCCGACGCCCGGGAGGCGCTGGGAGCGGGCTCCACCGTGGCCGAGCTGGATGCGGGGGCCTCGGCCCTGCGGGCGGGAATCGACCCGCAGGCGCTGCAGGGGGTGCGCACCACCCGGCCGCCGGGTGAGGGGGTCACGGCGCTGGTGGTGCTCACCGACCTGGTGCGCCGCGGCGTCCCCGCCGCCACGGCGCGGGACGCGGTCACCACCCTGGCACGGCTTCCCGGCGCCGACGACGCCCTGCTGGGGCTGCAGGGGGTGGTGGCCCGCGGCGCGGCCCGAAATCCCGACATGGCCGTCCAGGCCCTCCAGCGGTATATTCGCACCGCGGTGCCGGCCACGCGCGCTCCCGCCGGGGGCGGCCCCGCACTGCGCCCACCCACGCGTCCTCCCCCGCCGTGACCCTCTCCCGCCGCCCCCGCTTGCGTGCGCGGACCCTGCTGGCGCTTGGCGCTGCGGGGACGGGGCTGGCGCTGCCCCGCCCCGGTGGGGCGCAGGACCGCCCCATGGGCACGGCCCCCATGGCGCCGGCCGCCATGCTGGGCCCCGTGGTCCATGCCCCGTCCCTCTCGGTGCTGGGGATGGCGGCGGTGGCCCAGGGGACCGCACCGGTTGCCCCCAACAGCGACCTGTGGATGGGCGCCACGCAGCCGCTGGGACGGATGGGACGCGTCGCCTTTGCCGCGTTGGGCTCCGGACGTTGGCAGGTCCCCGGTGGCGCCGGCGTGTCCACCGCCGCGCAGGGGCAGCTGACCGTGCGCGCCCGCGCGCGGGTCGGGGGGCACCGGGTGTGGAGCGCCGTGGGCTACGGGAGGGCGCAGGGGAACGGCGCCACCGCCCCCGACCTGATGGGCATGGGCCCCGCCGCCTTGGGCGCCGTCAACATGGAGGGGGCCGACACCACCATCTCCCGCCGCGTGGACGTGGGCGCGCTGGGGCGCGCCGAGGCCGGCGTGTTGAGCCGGGTGCGCGGTGTCGAGGTGGCCGTCGGGTTCGCCGTGGAGCGCGCCACGCGGGTCACCACCCAGACCCTCACCATCGACGAACCGGACAACGCCAGCCTCTTCCCGGTGGCGCAGCCGGAGCGCGTCCTGCGCCGCCAGACGCTGCGCACCCTCCAACGGCGCGACCTGGCCACCGCCATGGCCTCGCTGGGGTTCACCACCCACCGCACCACCTGGCTGGTCTCCGTCGCCGCCCCGGTGGCCAAGTGGATCTCCAGCGACGCGTTGGCCCCCACCCCGCGCCCAGTCCCCACCGTGGCGTCCGTGGCCGTGGTGCAGCCGGTCACCCAGTGGCTCTCCCTCGTGGCCGCCGCCGCGTCCAGCCCGGTCACCGTGGGGGGGACCATGCTCCGCGACGATGTCACCGATGGCCGCCGTGGCCTGGCGCCGGTGGTGGCGCTGGGCGTGCGCGTCGCCCGCCTCCCGCTGGGGCGCAACGCCGACACCCCGTCGGGGATCCTGGGGTTCGAAACGCGCACGCTGGGCGCGGTGGACGCCGCCACCCTCACGCTGGGCGCGCCCCTGGCCGCGGGCACCGACACGCTGCGCGTGATCCTGCTGGTGGACGCCCCGCGCGCCGAATCGGTGGAACTCATGGGCGACGCCACCGAATGGCTGGTGCGCGGCATGCAGCGTCACCCCTCGGGGCGCTGGCGCGCGGAGCTGGCACTCCCCCCCGGGGTGCACCGCGTGATGGTCCGCGCCGACGGCGGACCATGGGTGGCCCCACCTGGTCTGCCGCTGGGCGCCGACGATTTCGGTGCCCCGGTAGGGATGCTCCTCATCGGCGGCCGGCGGTAACCGCGCGCCACAGGTGACGCGGGCGCAACTACGGCGCGCTTACGGCGCCCCTTGGGCGGCCCGCACCTGGATCACCTGCGTGGTGCTGTCGGTCACCCCCGCCCCGCTCACCACCAGCGTCAGCTGATACGCCCCCGGCGGCACGTTCGGAAAGCTGATCGCGAGGCTGCGCCCTGGGCCGCCGTCCGGACGCCCATTGTCCGTGTACCGGATGGACACCGGCGTGACCGTCTTGGACAGCCCGATCGAGCTCCCCAGCCGCTGGAAGAAGCTGGCCCCCAGCCGCGTGGCCCGCAGCGACACCGACACCGGCGCCGCCGGCGTCACCGGTCGGTACATCTCCCAGTAGATCCCGATGCTGGTCCCGCCCTCGATGTCCAGCGAGCCGTACGCCTGCGCCGCATTCCGCGCCAGCTCCGGCGTGGGCGACGCGTCCCCCCGCTGCAGCAGCAGGTAGTCGGAGAGGCGTGCCCCCGCCGGCAACGGCGTCACCGTGGTGCGCACCCGCGCCGCCCGGCGCCCCGTGGGCGCCAGCACCTCCAGCGACGCCAGCATCGGTGCCGTCAGCGGCGCCAGCAGCGCGCTGGCCGCCGGCGCGCTGTCCCGCACCACCTGCACCACCCCCTGGGCCGGCGCCCCGCCGGCCAGCGCGTCCAGCGTGAGCCCCGCGCGGTACGGCGCGCGCCCCATGGCCAGGTCGCGCACCAGCCGGTACCCGCCGGCCACCAGCGTGGTGTCGCCGCGGCGGAACCGCGCCAGCTGGTGCGGCAGCGCCCCGAACCCGCTCGCGTAGCGCGGCGCGTACCGCATCCGGGCCTTGGCGCGCATGGGGTCCCAGTCGTCGGCGGTGGCCCCCACCGGGGTGGCCGCCGCTTCGAGCGTGGGCATGAAGTCGTAGCTGGGGGTGGGCTCGTGGCCGATCACCTGCGGCGGGCGCGGGTCGGCCACACCGCCGTTCTGCACCGACCAGGCGGCCGGCCAGCCGTAGCGCACCTGCGACTCCAGCAGGTCGTCCCCCCACTGCAGGTCATAGGGGATGCGCCCCAGCGCATGCACCCGCGACACGGTGCGCCGCGCGTACCACTCGCTCGCGATATCGTTCCCGGGCAGCATCCACAGCGGCTGCGCCAGCCGGAACACCCGCGCGTTCTCCGCGGCGCGCCCCGCACAGCCGCGGGCGGCATAGGCGGCGTGCGCCGCCGGGTCCAGCCACCAGGTCAGGTCGGTCCACGCGCACCGCTGCGCCTCGGGCATCGCCGCCAGCGCCCGCTCGAACGCCGCCAGCGCCGGCGCATGGCGATTGGCCACGTGCAGCGCCGTCCCCTCCAGCGCCGCGCACCACCACGCCGTCCCCGCACACCGCTGCGCGGCCGCCACCGCCACGTCGGCCTGCTGCACCTCGATCGCGTACCGCACCAGCATCCCCGACACCCAGTCGTCGGCGGGGTCGGCCTGCTGCGCGCGCGTCAGCAGCTCCATCAGCTGCTCGCGCTCCAGCTTGGCGTCGGCACGCTCCGCCGGGGGGGGCACGTCGCCGTTGTTGTTCCAGTAGCAGATGCGCCCCAGCGGCACCTCGCACCCGGCGTCGGCGCCGCCGTTGTAGAAGCGCAGCCCCAGCCGGTGGTTCCGCTCGAAGGTCTCCTGCAGCGCGCGGGCCTGCTCCCCCAGCGGCGAGCGGCGCGCCGGATCGCCGCGCAGCGGATCGGGGCCGTTCCCCCCCACGGGCGCCGCGGTCGGGGGCGCCGGCGGCGTGCCGCCCTGCGCCTCCAGCAGCACCCCCGGCACGGCCAGCAGCCACGCCGCCCGGATCACCACCCGGATCAGTGCCCGGTTCAGCACCCGTGCCGCCGTCCCCGCGCGCGTCGCCCGGTCACGCATGCGGGCCCCCGCGCAGCTTCACCGCCTCGGCGCGCGTGCGGGCGCGCAGGTTGAGCATCTCCACCAGCACCGAGAAGGCCATGGCGCCGTACGTGTACCCCTTGTTGACGTGCTGCCCCATCCCCTCGGCCACCAGGTTGGTGCCGATGAGCACCAGGAACGCCAGCGCCAGCATCTTCACCGTGGGGTGGCGGTCCACGAACCCGCTGATCGCCCCCGCCGCCGCCAGCATCACCACCAGCGCCACCACGTTCGCCGCGATCATGATCGACACGTCGTCGGCCATCCCCACCGCGGTGATCACCGAGTCCAGCGAGAAGACGATGTCGATCACCATGATCTGCGCCACCGTGGCCCAGAGAGAGCTCCCGGCACGCCCCGCCCCCTCCTCCTCCACCGGCCCCTCCAGCTTGTGGTGGATCTCGCGCGTGGCCTTGCCGATGAGGAAGAGCCCGCCCACCAGCAGGATCAGGTCGCGCCCGGAGAAGCCGTGCCCCGCCACCGCGAACAGCGGCGCCGTGAGCCGCATGATCCAGGTGATGGAGAGCAGCAGCAGGATGCGCGTGACGAACGCGCCTCCCAGCCCCAGCGAGCGCGCCCGCGGCTGCTCCGTCGCCGGCAGCTTCCCCGCCAGGATGGAGATGAAGATGACGTTGTCGATGCCGAGGACGATCTCGAGCACCGTGAGGGTCAGGAGCGCGATCCACGCGTCCGGGGAGGCGAGCCAGTCGAGGGTCATGCCATGAAGAATAGGGGAGACGGGCGGGAGGCGCCCCCCCTCCCGCCCGCTGGTAGCTTTCCTCCCATGGAACACCCGGCGATCCCCTCCCCCCACGACCCCTCCCCCGCCCCCCGCCCCGCGGTGGTGCTGCTCTCCGGGGGGCTGGACTCGGCCACGGCGCTGGCGGTGGCCCGCCGGGACGGGTATGCGCCCTGCGCCATGACCTTCCGGTACGGGCAGCGGCACGCCGTGGAGATCGAGGCCGCGCGGCGGGTGGCGGCCGCCCAGGGGGTGACGCGGCACGTGGTGGTGGACATCGACCTGCGCCAGTGGGGCGGGTCGGCGCTCACCGATGCCGTGGCGGTCCCCAAGGATCGTGACGTGGCGACCGCCGACGACATCCCGGTCACCTACGTGCCGGCACGCAACACGATTTTCCTGTCGTTCGCGCTGGCGTGGGCCGAGGTGCTGGGGGCCCCGGTCATCTACGTGGGGGTGAACGCGCTGGACTACTCCGGCTACCCCGACTGCCGCCCCGAGTACATCGCCGCCTTCGAGACGATGGCCAACCTGGCCACCCGGGCCGGGGTGGAGGGGACGGCGCGGCTGCGCATTGCCGCCCCGCTGCAGCAGCTCACCAAGGCGGAGATCATCCG
>JBILKP010000269.1:0-3867 GCA_044376625.1 Gemmatimonas sp.
CGCCGCTTCCGCGTGGCGCTGGACTGCTGCCACGGCGCCGGCAGCGGCATCATGCCGCTGCTGCTCTCCGAGCTGGGGTGCGAGCTGTACGCCATCCACATGGAGGCCGACGGCCGCTTTCACCGCCCCCCGGAGCCGGTGGCCGCCAACCTGGGGGAGCTGGAGGCGCTGGTGCGCGCCACCCGGGCGGACGTGGGCTTTGCCACCGACCCCGACGTGGACCGGCTGGCGCTGGTCCTCGACGACGGGCGCGCTCCCGGTGAGGACTGGACGCTGGCGCTGGCGGCGCGCACGGTGCTGCGGCATGTGCGCGGCCCCGTGGTGACCAACCTGTCCACCAGCAAGGTGGTGGCCGACGTGGCCGCCGAGGCGGGGGTGCCCTTCCACTTCGCGCCGGTGGGGGAGGTCAACGTGGCGCTCGCCATGCGCGACGCCGGCGCTGCCATCGGCGGCGAGGGGAACGGCGGCGTGATCCTCCCCGCGCTCCACCTGGGGCGCGACGCCCCCGCCGGGGCGGCGCTGCTCCTGCAGCTCATGCTGGAGGAGGGGCGCCCGCTCTCCGCCGTGGTGGCGGAGCGCCCGCAGTACGTGATCGTGAAGGACAAGCTGGACCGGCCGGCGGCGCCGCTGGACGCGGTGTACGCGGCCCTGCGCGACAGCTTCCCCGACGCGGCGGCGGACACGCAGGACGGCCTGCGCCTCGACTGGCCCGACCGGTGGGTGCACCTGCGCCCCTCGGGGACGGAGCCGATCGTGCGGGTGATCGCCGAGGCGCCCACCGAGGCCGCGGCGCGCGCGCTGGTGGCCGACGCGCGGGCCCCGCTGGCGCGGCTGGCGGGCGGCGCGGCCGCGGTCCCCTCCTCCCCTTCCTGATTCCCCACCCACCATGTGCGGCATTGTCGGCTACGTGGGGGCGCGCACCGCGACCCCCCTCCTCATCGAGGGGCTCAAGCGCCTCGAGTACCGCGGCTACGACTCCGCCGGGGTGGCCACCCTGGATGACGGGGGACGGCTGGGCATTCGCCGCGCCGCCGGCAAGATCGGCAAGCTGGAGGCGGTGCTGGCCGCCGATCCGCTGCCGGGGAGGCAGGGGATCGCCCACACCCGCTGGGCCACCCACGGCCCCCCCACCGAGCGCAACGCCCACCCGCACCTCAGCCAGGACGGCACCATCGCGGTGGTGCACAACGGCATCGTCGAGAACGCCCCGCTGCTGCGCCAGGAGCTGCAGGCGCGCGGCTACGCCTTCGCCTCCGACACCGACACCGAGGTGCTCGCGCACCTGATCCAGGAGGCGTACGCCGGGAGCCTGGAGGCGGCGGTCATCGAGGCGCTCTGGCAGGTGGAGGGGACGTACGGCATCGCGGTGCTCTCCAGCCGCGAGCCCGGCACGCTGGTGGCGGCGCGCAAGGGGAGCCCGCTGCTGGTGGGGCTGGGGCAGGGGGAGCACTTCGTCGCCTCCGACGCCTCGGCCATCCTGTCGCACACCCGCGACGTGGTGTACCTGGACGACGGCGACGTGGCGGTGGTGACCCGCGACGGCTACCGCGTGCTGGACCTCGAGGCCAGCCTGCGCGACAAGCCGGTGTCGCGCATCGACTGGGACATCCAGCAGATCGAGCGCGGCGGCTTCCCGCACTTCATGCTCAAGGAGATCTACGAGCAGCCCGCCACGCTGGAGAACACCATGCGCGGGCGCCTCATCCTGGAGGAGGGCTTCTCCAAGCTGGGCGGGCTCAACATCTCGCGCGACGACCTCCTGGCCATCGACAACATCATCATCACCGCCTGCGGCACCAGCTGGCACTCGGCGCTCATCGGCGAGCTGATGATCGAGGAGCTGTGCCGCATCCCGGTGGAGGTGGAGTACGCGTCGGAGTTCCGCTACCGGAACCCCATCGTCACCCCGCGCACGCTGTGCATCGTGATCTCGCAGTCGGGGGAGACGGCGGACACGCTGGCGGCCATGCGCGAGGCCAAGCGGCGCGGCGCGCGCACGCTGGGGCTGGTGAACGTCGTGGGCTCCACCATCGCGCGCGAGGACGACGGCGGCATCTACCTGCACGCCGGCCCCGAGATCGGCGTGGCCTCCACCAAGGCCTTCACCAGCCAGGTGGTCGCGCTGGCGCTGTTCACCCTCAAGCTGGCGCGGCTGCGCGACCTCAGCGTGGCGCGGGGGCGCGAGATCGCGCAGGCGCTGGCCGACCTCCCGGGGCAGGTGCAGCAGATCCTGGACCGCGCCGCGGAGGTGGAGGAGCTGGCCGAGGAGTTCAAGCGCGCGGCCAACTTCCTGTACCTCGGGCGCGGCTACAACTTCCCGGCCGCGCTGGAGGGGGCGCTCAAGCTCAAGGAGATCTCCTACATCCACGCCGAGGGGTACCCCGCGGCGGAGATGAAGCACGGCCCCATCGCGCTCATCGACGAGCTGATGCCGGTGGTGTGCATCGCGCCGCACGACGCGGTGTTCGACAAGATCGTGTCGAACATCCAGGAGGTGAAGGCGCGGAAGGGGCGCGTGATCGCCATCACCACGCGCGACGAGCCGGCGCTGCGCGGCGCGGTGGACCACGAGTTCCGCATCCCGGAGACGGTGGACCTGCTCACCCCGGTGCTGGCGAGCATCCCGCTGCAGCTGCTCGCGTACCACATCGCGGTGAAGCGGGGGTGCAACGTGGACCAGCCCCGCAACCTCGCCAAGTCGGTGACGGTCGAGTGAGCGCCCCGCTGGACGCCCCCGCGGGCGCGCCGACCGACGCCCCGCCCGGGGCGCCCGCGGAGGGCGCCGCGCTCCCCGCCGGCGACGCCCCCGACCCCGCGCGCCTGGCGCGCGAGGTGGCCCGGCGCCGCACCTTCGCCATCATCTCGCACCCCGACGCCGGCAAGACCACCCTCACCGAGAAGCTGCTCCTCTACGGTGGCGCCATCCACCTGGCCGGCTCGGTGAAGGCCCGCCGCGCCACGCGCCACGCCACCTCCGACTGGATGAAGCTGGAGCAGGAGCGCGGCATCTCGGTGACCAGCTCGGTGCTGCAGTTCGAGTACCTGGGGTGCCAGCTCAACTTGCTGGACACCCCCGGGCACGAGGACTTCTCCGAGGACACCTACCGCACGCTGGTGGCCGCCGACAGCGCCGTCATGCTCCTGGACAACCGCAAGGGGGTCGAGGAGCGCACGCGCCAGCTGTTCGAGGTGTGCAAGCGGCGCCGCACCCCGATCTTCACCCTGGTCAACAAGTGCGACCGGCACGGCGAGGATCCGCTCAAGCTGCTGCAGGACGTCGAGGCCGACCTGGGGATCGACTGCTGCGCCGCCAGCTGGCCGGTGTTCGACCAGGACGTGTTCGTGGGGGTGTGCGACCGCCTCGCGCGCGAGGTGCACCTCTTCGAGCGCGGCGGCGATCGCGGCGCCACCCGCGCCGAGGACACCGTGGTGCCGCTGGACGACCTGGTCGCGCTCCGGCGCGCGATGGGGGACGGCGCCTGCGACCGCCTGCTGGCCGACCTCGAGCTGCTCGACGCCGCCGGCCACCCCTACGACCACGCGCGCGTCATCGACGGCACCCTCACCCCGGTGTTCTTCGGGTCGGCGCTCACCAACTTCGGCATCGAGCCCTTCCTGCGCGAGTTCCTCCAGCTGGCCCCGCCCCCGGGGCCGCGCGAGACGACCCTCGGCCCGGTGGCGCCCACGCGCCCCGACTTCACCGGCTTCGTCTTCAAGATCCAGGCGAACATGGACCCCAAACACCGCGACCGCGTCGCCTTCGTGCGCGTGGTCTCCGGGCGCTTTGCGGGGGGCCTCAGCGTGCGCCACCAGCGTACCGGCAAGGCGATCCGCCTGGCCGCCCCCCAGCAGTTCATGGCGCGCGAC
>JBILKP010000271.1:0-3852 GCA_044376625.1 Gemmatimonas sp.
CCAGCCTCGAACGAAGCCACTCGGCCAGTTGCTCTTCCGAGCGCTGGCCCGAGGCCACCTCGATCATCACGGTCACCACATCCACTTCACTGGCATCGAGTTCCTGACCATTGATCCCGAGGAAGGAGACCATGGTCAGGAACGCGATCCGCTTGTTGCCGTCGTTGAAGGCATGCGAGCGGGCCAGGGCAAAGCCGTAGGCCGCGCCCAGCAGCGCGAGGTCGGCCTCCGGGTCGTCATGGTGCTTCTGGCGGGCGCGGGCCAGTGCGGACTCGAGGGCGTTCTCATCCCGGATGCCCGGGAGCCCCCCATGCTCGCGCAGCTGCCCCGAATGGATGGCTTCCACGGCCCGCCGCGGCATCCACCGCGGCTCGGCGGTCACTTGGCCAGCTCGTGGAGGGCGTTCCGGAACTTGCGCGCGTTGTACGCGGCCGCGGCCAAGGCATCCCGGACATCCGGGTCGTACGGCGTCAGGAGGATCCCCTCCTCGGTTTCCACGGCCAGCATCCGGTCACCCGCCGCCAGATGCAGCCGGTCGGCCATGTCCTTGGGGAGGGTCGCCCCGATCGACCCTCCCACCTGCCGCAGCGTGACTTCACGAACCATGTGGCATTCCCGATTGAGGTGTCCCTCAGTATAACACAAAAGTGCTACTTGTTCCGCACCCCGCGGATCACCGACTCGGCGATCTCCTGCGTGCCGGACAGCAGCAGCCCGCGATACCCCCGCGCGATCCGGTCGGCCATGGTGGCCGGGTTGGCGGTCATCATGCTGGGCATCCCCCGGGCATGCGCGGCGTCGCGCACCCGCTGGCACGCCGCCTCGGCGCCGGGGGCGTCGCCCCCCATGTCGCGGGTGAGGGAGCCGATGCCGCAGCTGAGCAGGCTGTAGCCGGGAACGGCGGCGATGGCCTCCAGCTCGGCCACGGCGCCGCGGTCCTCGATCATGAGCATGGCCACCACCGTCCCCTGCGGGGCGGCGGGGGACCACACCCGGGCGCCGGCCTCGGCCAGGAACGACACCGCCAGCCGGGCCTCCTGGGCGCTGCGCACATGCGGGATCACCACGCCGTCGGCGCCCAGCGCCAGCAGCTGCTTCACGCGGGCGCGGGTGGAGTCGGCGCCGGCATCGGCAATGGTGGGGATGCGCACCAGCAACGTGGGGCGACGGGCCCCGCCCGTGAGCCCCGCCACCATGGCGCGCACCGCCTCGGCGTCGTACCCCCCCTCCAGGTTGAGGAAGAGGTAATCCAGCACCGGGCTGCCCCCCAGCTGGCGGGCGCCGGCCTCCGTGTAGCGGGGCGGCTGCCCCCGCGGCGCCTCGGAGGGGACAAACATCCCGAAGGCCGCCTGCCCCGCCTTCCACAGGTCGAGGGCGGGGGACTGGGCGGTGGCGGCCACGGGGAGGGCCAGGGCGACGAGGGCGAGGAGGAGGCGGGGCATGGGGGGAGCGAGGGGCGAGGGAGGGGCGAGGGAGAGGAGGCTGCCGCCCATGGTAAACGCTGGCGCGAGGGCGGATGCTGGCGGCGCTTGGTACTACTGAATAATATCCGGTATGACCACCCCGTTTGCGCGCATTTCCATCACGCTCCCCGCCCGGGACTTGGCGGCGGCGGACCGCCTGGCGGCACAGCAGGACCGCTCGCGCAGCTGGATCGTGGCGGAGGCGATCCGCCGGTACGCGGCAGCGGTTGAGGCGGAGGTGGGGCAGGAGGTGGGGCTGGTCATCGGCCCCGGGGTGTCCGGTACGGTGGCAGGACCGGGCCCCGGGCTGGGTGCCTCACGGCTGGTTCAGCTGGACCGTGACTTGGCGATGACGGCCGCCGATCGGGTGCGTGCCGCCGAGGCGGCAGTGGACGAGGTGGCGGTGCGTGGTGGGCCGCCGGGGGCGATCGAGGAGCCGCGCTGGTTCGGGAGTTATGCAGATTTTGCGGCGTGGCGTCGGGGGCGGGGGAGCGGGTGACTCCTCCGGCCACCTCGCGCGTGGCGCGGGTGTGCGCGCTGCTGAACGCGGCAGACGCGCACTACCTCGTGGTGGGCGGGAGTGCTGCCCAGCTGTGGGGATCGTCGCGGACCACCCGGGACGTTGACATCCTCATCGAGCCCACCGCCGACAATGCCGCGCGCGTCCTGTCGGCCCTCTCCGCCCTCCCCTTCGGGGTGGCGTCGGAGCTGGTCCCCGAGGAGCTGCTCGGGCGGGGCGTGACCATGATCGGGGATACCCCCAACGTCGACGTGCTGACCCGGGCGTGGAACGTCTCGTGGGCCCAGGCCGCGCGGCAGGTGGCGGTGTTCGAGCTGGACGGGATTCCCGTGCCGACCATCTCGCTGGCGCTCCTGATCGAGTCGAAGCGAACGGGACGGACGCAGGACCTGGCGGATATCGAGGTGCTGGAGGCGATCCGGGCGAAGCGGGGGGAGGGGGAGGGCTGAGGAGTTGTTCGTCACAATGGCAAAGAAGCACCAACCGAGGCATTGCAGGAAACCCTAAATACCGCTATCCTCTTTCCATGAAAACCAGCATTGATCTCCCCGACGACCTGTATCGTCGCGTGAAGGCGCGGAGCGCAATGGAGGGGCGCAGTGTACGTGAAGTGGCCACGTCCCTCTTCCAGCAGTGGGTGGAGGGGGGAGTTCCCGCTCCCGTGGTGCGCGACGAGCCCCCGGGGGCCAGCGGGGACGGGACGGCACCGGAGCGTTTGGACCCCAGCGCGGAGGCGTACCTGCGCCGGCTCGACGACATCGCCCGTGATCTCAAGGTCGCCGGTGTCACGGGGCTGACCGAACAGCTGCTGGCTGACCGCCGGTGAACGTCACCTTGGACGCCAGCGTCTGGCTGGCTTCGGTGTCACCCGGGGAGCCGCACTACCAGTCCAGTCGGGCGCTCCTGGAGGCCCTGCTGCGCCGGCGAGCGGATTTTGTCCAGCCGGAGCTGTTCATGGTGGAGGTTGTTGGCACCGTCGCCCGCCGCAGCAAGGATCCAGCCTACGCGCTCACCATGGCACGGGAGGCGCTGGCACTGCCACGGCTCCGAGTCGCGTCCGGTGGGGAACCGGCCACCACCGCGGCGGTCCACGCAGCGGCCACATGCGCCCTGCGTGGCGCCGACGCGATGTACGTCGCCACCGCCCAGCTCCATGACAGCCTGCTGGTCACGCTTGATTGGGAGCTGTTCCAGCGCGCACGGCCGCTGGTTCGCACGTCAACGCCGGAGGGGTGGCTGGCCGGTGGATGACCCCGGTGGGGCGGGCCAACGGGACGGGTTATTTTTCCCGGCTCACCTCATCCCCTCCCTCCGTTGCCCACGATCCTCCAATCCCTCCCTGTCGGCGAGCACGTCGGCATTGCCTTTTCCGGCGGCCTGGACACCAGCGCCGCGCTCCACTGGATGCGCGCGCGGGGGGCGGTGCCCTTTGCCTACACCGCCAACCTGGGGCAGCCCGACGAGGCCGACTACGAGGCCATCCCGCGCAAGGCGATGGAGTACGGTGCGGAGAAGGCGCGGCTGATCGAGTGCCGCGCGCAGCTGGTGGCCGAGGGGTTGGCGGCGCTGCAGTGCGGCGCCTTCCACATCAGCACCGCGGGGCAGACGTACTTCAACACCACCCCGCTGGGGCGCGCGGTGACCGGCACCATGCTGGTGGCGGCCATGCGCGAGGACGACGTCCACATCTGGGGGGACGGCAGCACCTTCAAGGGGAACGACATCGAGCGGTTCTACCGCTACGGGCTGCTCACCAACCCGTCGCTCAAGGTGTACAAGCCGTGGCTGGACCAGCGGTTCATCGACGAGCTGGGCGGCCGCACCGAGATGGCGGAGTACCTCATCGCCGCCGGCTTCGCGTACAAGATG
>JBILKP010000270.1:0-3852 GCA_044376625.1 Gemmatimonas sp.
ATGGCGTGGTGGCGCAGATCGGGGCGCGCCTGTACGGCGGCGAGCTGCCGACGCGCCTGCGGGCGCAGCTGCTGGCCTACCTGCGCGGCGGCACCTACTCGGACACGCGCGTGCGCGAGACGCTGGCGCTGGCGATGGGCGCACAGGAGTTCCAATGGTACTGACCGGACGGATGGCGCGGACGCCCCCTGGGAGGACGCATGGCTGACGGACACGACGACCACCACGGATGTGCGGAATATGCCGCCCTCACGCGCCGCGACCTGCTGTTCGCGGCCGGGGGGCTGGGCTTCTCGGCGCTGCTGCCGGCGTGGCTGCCGCAGGTGGTGCTGGCCCAGTCGGCCAACAGCACCCGCGACATCATCGTGTCGGTGTTCCTCAGCGGCGGCACCGACGGGCTCTCCATGGTGGCCCCCTTCGGCGACCCCGACTACTACACCGGCCGGCCCAACATCGCGATTCCCCGCCCCGACGCGGCGGGCACGGGGCCCAGGCTCACCGCGCTGGACAACTTCTTCGGCTTCTCCCCGGGGATGGCGCCGCTCTACCCGGCGTACCAGGCGGGCGACCTGCTGGTGGCGCACGCGACCGGGTCGGTGAACACCTCGCGCTCGCACTTCGACGCCCAGCGGTACATGGAGGCGGGGAAGCCTGCCGACGCGCGGCTGGTGGGCGGATGGCTGGGGCGACACCTGGCCACCAGCCCGCCGCTCCGCTCCGACGCGCCGCTGCGCGCCCTGGGGCTCACCTCCGGGCTGCCGCGCACGCTTGCCGGCGGCCCCAAGGCGCTGCCCATCCCCAACCCGGCCAACTTCACCGTGGGCGGCAGCGGCACCACCGCCCCGCAACGCACGCAGTGGCTGGCCGACAACTACCGGGACGCGCTCGACCCGCTGGCGGCCAACGCGCTGGATGCCACCAACACGGTGGCGCTGCTGCAGCGCGTCAACTTCACGGGCTACGCGCCCGCCAACGGCGCGCAGTATCCCACGTCGTCGTTCGGCAACGCGCTGCGCTCCGCCGCGGCGCTCATCAAGGCCGATGTGGGGGTGGAGGCCATCCACGCCTTCAACGGCGGCTGGGACACGCACGTGAACCAGGGGAACCTGGAGACGCTCGACGGCGGCGGCATGCACACCCGCATGCTGGACCTGTCGCGCTCGCTGGCGGCGTTCTACGCCGACGTGATCCAGGGGAACAGCCCCCACAGCGTGACGGTGGTGGTGGTGTCGGAGTTCGGGCGCAACGCCCGGGAAAACGGCAACCGCGGCACCGACCATGGGCGCGGCAACGTGGCCTACTTCATGGGCCGGAAGATCGCCGGGGGTCGGGTGCTCACCAACGGCTGGCCCGGGCTGGCGCGGGAAAACCTGGAGGCGGGGCAGGACCTGCGCGTCACGCTGGACCACCGCGACCTGCTGGCGGAAATCGTGCAGGTGCGCCTGGGCAACCCCAACCTCGGCGCCATCTTCCCCGACTTCACCCCGCGCCTGCGCGGCATCACGCGTCCCTGACGGCGGGCGCCCCCCGGGGCGCGAGGGGCCCGGGGAGGCCCGTGCCTAGGGGGAGACGATGATCGTCCCGTCCATCCCCGGGTGCAGCGTGCAGGTGTAGGGGTAGACGCCCGGGGTGGGGAAGGTGCGCGTGACCACCGTGTTGGAGACCACGGCAATGTCGGCCGGCGACCCGGGAAAGCGCGGCGTCCAGATCACGTTGTGCGGGAGCGCCGGGAAGACGAAGCGCACCGCTCCCCCGACCTTGACGACGGATTCGAAGGGGCTGAAGGTGAGCCCCGGCATGAACACGTCGGCGCTGGCGGGCGCGTCGGCGATGGGGGCCACGGTGACCGTCGCGGTGGCCGTGCGCGACTGCGCCCCGTCCTGCACGGCCACCTGCACGATGGCGGTGCCCACCCCGATGGCGCGCACGACCCCGGCCGCCGTCACCGACGCCAGGGTGGGGGTGGCGGTGGTCCAGGTGACGGGACGGGTGCCCAGCGCCACGGCACCGCCCAGGAGATCGCGCCCCGTCACGCGGGCCTGCGTGTACATGCCCAGCAGCAGCGCCGCATCGTCGACCGTGACCTGCACCGTGGCCAGCACGCCGGCTCCCGACGTGACTGTCACGGCGTAGCGGCCCGTCACCCCGCTGGCCGTCGCCCGGATTTCCGTGGTCCCGGCCGCGACCCCGGTCACCACGCCACTGGCGTCCACCGACGCCACCGCCGGCGCGGCGCTGCTCCACGATACGGCCGCGCCCGATACCGCTTGGCCGGCAGCGGTCCTGGGGGTCGCGGTTAACGGCACCGTCTGCCCAGGAGCCAAGGTGGCCGTCGCCCCCGTGACGTCCACCTGGGTTACCACCGGGGGCGGAGGCGCCACCGGCGCGCCATCACCGCCACCGCCGCAGGCACCAAGCCCCACCAGCAACAGCGCCCAAGCTGGACAGCGGGACATCCGGGATGCGTGGCGGCTGGACACGACGGCTCCGAGGTGGCGGGGGATAAGCGCGATGAGGGCGCCGCGCTCCAGAGGACGATGCAGCAGCGGAGGGCGTTGCGGGAGGCCGGGGCGCGAGGGCGCGCGGTTGCGCCCATCGGGCGGGTGCGGCTAGGCTGTACCGCATGTGGAGACGTGCGTGGCGCCCGTGGTACGCGACGGTCGTGCTGCTCGGGGCGGTGGCCTGTCAGGACGCGAGTGCGCCCCCCGCCCCGGTCGACCCCGGCGGCCCCCGCCCTGCCCTTCTGGGCGTGGCCCCCGTCACCGCCTTCGTGCAGCCGGGGCAGGAGCTGCCGCTGGAAGTCCAGGTGCGCGATAGCGCCGGCGCCCTGTTGCCATCCGTGGTGCTGGCGTGGCGCTCCGATGCGCCGGCCGTGGCCACCGTGGACGCGCGCGGGACGGTGCGGGGGGTCGCGCCGGGGACCGCCCGGCTCACCGTGTCGGTCCCCGGCAGCACGCCACCGCTGAGTGCCCAGGTGACCGTGGGGGTGACCGCGCCCGCCCCGGGGATCCAGCAGTGGCGCAGCGTGCGCGACGGGGTGACCGATGTGACCCTGCTGGGGATCTGGGATGACGGCGCCGGCACCACGTACGCCGTGGGACAGGAGGGGATGCTCCTGCGCGCACAGGACGGCGGTACATGGGAGCGGGTGGCCGTGCCCACCACCGAGACGCTGGTGGGGATCTGGGGGGCGTCGCCCACCGAGATCTGGATCGTGGGATCGGGGGGCACCATCCTGCGCGGGGACGGGCAGCGCTTCGCGCCGGTGCCCAGTGGCACCACGGTGGCGCTGCTGGAGGTGTGGGGGCTCTCGGCGACGGCCGTGTGGGCCGTGGGCGACCGGGGGGTGATCCTGCGATGGGACGGCAGCCGCTGGAGCCCGCAGCCCACCCCGGTGACGGATGACCTCTGGGGGATCTGGGCCGCCAACGAAAGCGCGGTCTTCGTGGCGGGGAACAATGGCGTCGTGCTGCGCTACGACGGGGTGACCTGGCGCCGGCAGGAGGTGCCCACATCGGCGGCGCTGTTCGACGTGTGGGGGACCAGCGCCGGCAACGTGCATGCCGTGGGGACCGGCGGGACGCTGCTGCGCTTTGACGGGGTGACGTGGCAGCTCCTCCCCTCCCCCGGGCGGGCCAACCTGTTTGCGCTGGCCGGTCGCGCCTTCAACGACGTGTACGCCGTGGGGAACACCGGGGCCACGTATCATTTTGACGGGACCCGCTGGCAGGCGCTCGCCATCGGGACCGGGCAGAACCTGCGCGGCGTGGCGCGGCGCGCCGACGGCACGCTGCGGGTGGCGGGCTGGTGGGGGACGGTGCTCACGGTGCGCGGCAGCGGCGCGTCGGCGGC
>JBILKP010000077.1:0-11933 GCA_044376625.1 Gemmatimonas sp.
GGAAGCCGGTGTTCGGACTCTACGCCCCCGCCAACCGGCGCATGGGACGCGGCGGGGCGCTCCCGCCGGACTCGATCAAGAGCCCGGCGCAGCTGGCCCAGGACGCGGTGGCCTACACCCGCGCCGACTACCTCTTCGATGGCAGCATGGAGGGGAACTTCGACGCCGGCCTCACCGGCTTCACCGCGTTCGCCAAGGGGATGGAGGCCGCGGGGATGCGGCAAGGCGCGCGCTTCACGCACCCGCTGTTCGTGAAGACCCCCGAGATCGGCGCCGACGTGGCCACGGCCACCCAGCGCATCGGGCAGCAGCTCAACCTGGGGGTGAGCGGCATCGTCTTCGTGGACGTGCAGAGCGCCGCGGAGCTGGAGGCCGGGATCAAGGCCATGCGCTTTGCCTCGGCGGGCGGGACGCGCGCGCCGGCGGTGGGTGATGCCCCCGCCCGCTGGGGGCTCTCGGAGAAGGACTACCGCGCGCGTGCCGACGTGTGGCCGCTCAACCCCAAGGGGGAGCTGGTCAACTTCGCCATCGTGGAGAGCAAGGAGGGGCTGGCGCGGGTGCGCGAGATCGCCCAGGTGAAGGGGATTGGCGTCCTCTTCCCGGGAGCGGGGACGCTGCGCGGGGTGTTCACCAGCGCCGACGCCACCGGCAAGCGCACCTTTGACGAAGCCGCCTGGGAGGCCGCCATCCAGCAGGTGCTGGCGGCGTGCAAGGAGTTCAAGGTCCCCTGCGGCTACCCCGCCGGCGCCCCCGACATCGAGATGCGGATGAAGCAGGGGTTCAGCGTGTTCGTGATCGGATGGGGGGAGCAGGGGTTCAAGGCGGTGGAGCTGGGACGCGCGGCCGGCGGGCGCTGATCCCGGCTCGGCGGGCGGGGGGGGCGGAGGCTCCGCCACCGCCAGGTGGATGTCTCGACACCACGTGACCGCGCACAACGACAACGGCCGCCGGACCCATGAGGTCCGGCGGCCGTTCTCGTCAATGCGCGCCCCTTACGGGTTGCGGTCCAGGCACCCGTTGAACTTGGGGTTGTTCCGCTCGTCGAAGGGGATGGGCAGGTTTACGTCGTTGCCGTAGACGCCGGCCAACGGCGACGGCAGGTTGCCGGTGGGGAACACCGTGTTGGCGGCGCGCCCGTACTGGCGAATGAGGCGGCGCAGGTCACCCAGCCGATGGCCGGTGAGGTACAACCAGATCGCGCGCTCCTCGAAGAACTGCGACACCGCCGCCGCCTGGTCGGTGGGGGCGGTGCCAGCCAGCGGCGCGATGGCCGGGGTGTTCCCCGCGCGCAGCGCGTTGAGCCCGGCGAACACCGCGTCCCGGTCGGCCTGAGTATCGCCGCGCAGCCGCGCCTCCAGCTCGATCAGGCGCGCCTCGATCCCAGAGGCGATCACCGCCGACGTGGTGCGGTCGTACTTGAGCTGCGTGGGGAGGTTGCGGCTGGAGCCGTTGAAGCCGGTGCGCGTGGACGGCACCCACGGGATGCGCGGGTCGGCGGGGGTGCGCAGCCACACCAGCCCGTTGGTCCCCTCGTTGTTCACGATCGCGTAGCGGGAGTTCGCCACGGTGAGCGCGTTCCACATGCCGTTCTCCTGGCGTCCCGAGGACGTGGAGTGGGCGGCCTGCCAGCTGAAGCTGGTGGGGACCGACGCCGCGGCCGCGGCCGCCTCCGCGAACTTCCCCTGGTTGAGGAGCACGCGCGCGCGCCCGATGCGGGCGATGTTCTGCACCCGGGCGTCGGTGCCCGCCGAGGCGAGCCCCGAATCCATGCTGGCCAGCGCCCGGGTATAGATCGCCGCGGTGGTCTGCGGCGCGCCGAACTCGGTGCCGGCGTCGGTGTCCTCGGAGAACGGCACCCCCGAGCAGTACAGCTCGGCGAAGAAGTTCTCCGTGTAGCCGCGGATGGCGTACAGCTCCCCGATGTTCTGCGCCGGGGTGGGCGCCACCTTCTTGAGCACGGCGATGGCGCGCGACGCGCCCGAACGGGCCCGGTGCATGTTGCGGTAGAAGCCGTCCAGCGCGGGGAGGTTCTCGTTCATCGCGCGCTGGTTCGGGAACAGCCGGTCGTCGAAGGTGTCGGTGGAGTACATCTCGTCGGAGACGTTCCCGGACACCACGATGACGTTCTCGAGGTTGGCGTTCCCCGAGTAGACGTTCTGGAAGTCCTGGATGACGCCCAGCCGCAGCGGGGTGGCCCCCGCGGCGGTGGTGTAATCGGTCACGTTCAGGACGTCGGGGTCGGTGATCTCGAGGGTGCTCGTGCTGCAGCCCCCGAGCAGGCCAACCGCCAGGAGCGCGGCACCCGCCGCACGGGCGGGGCGGCGCGTCACATGGAAGGGTCGCATAGGTGCGGACTCGCCTCGATCAGAAGTTGAAGTTCATGCGGAACGTCCAGTAGCGCATCGGCGGCGTGGAGAAGAACTCCTCGTTGCCGCGCGTGTCGCTGTTCCCCACCGTGGTCTCGGGGTCGACGCCGGTGAACGGCGTCCAGACGCCCAGGTTGCGCCCGGTGAGCACCAGGTTCCAGCGGGAGGCGCGCAGCGCCTTGGCCCAGCGGTCCGGCATCTGGTACGACACCGCCATCTCGCGCAGGCGGGTGAACGACCCGTCCTCATAGAAGCCGGTGAAGATGGAGGCCGCCGCAGCCACCGCCTTGGCCTGCTCCTCCAGCGGGGCGCCGTTGTACAGCCCCTGGCAGGAGATCCCCGCCTGGCACTGGTGGCGCTTGGTGTTGTTGAGCTTCTTCATCCCCCACTTGCTGTCCACCTGCCCGGAGATGCGCAGCTTGCGACCCAGCAGCTCGATGGTGGGGGAGAAGGCCAGCTCGCGCGTGGGGTAGGTGGGGCCGATGAACTGGAAGGCCCCGTAGGTCATCTCCCCCGCCACCAGGAGGCCGTCGTTGTTGGCGTCGTTGAACGTGTAGGTGCGCCCCCACAGCCCGTACAGCGGGAACCCGGGGCTGTTGAGCTGCGTGTTGCGATTGCCGCTGGGGATGGGGCTCACCCCCTCGCCCAGGGTGATCAGCTCGTTCTTGTTCGTGGAGCCGGTGAGGACGAACTCCACCCCCAGCTGGTCGGTGGAGACGACCTTCTGGTTGTAGACGAGCTCCAGCCCGCTGTTGCGGACGTTGCCGATGTTCTCGAAGCGCGAGGTGACGCCGGCAATGGAGGGGGCCACGCGGCGCTCGATGAGCGCGTCGGTGGTGTTCTTGTTGTAGTACGTGACCTCCACGTTGCTCTTGCCGCCGAACATGGTGAGGTCGAAGCCCGCCTCGGTCTCCGCCGAGAACTCGGGGCGGAGGTTGGCGTTCCCCAGCGCGCCGATGGAGACGCCCGGCTGGTCGGCCTGCCCGGAGATGGTGGTGGCGAACGGGGAGAAGAAGCGGAGCGCGTCGGTGGTGCCGGGGATCTGCCCCGAGGCGCCGTAGGTGGCGCGCAGGCGCAGCGACGAGATCCAGTCGGTGGCCGGGAAGAAGCCCTGGTCGGACACCACCCACGAGGCGCCCACCTTGGGGTAGTTCACCGCGCGGAAGTCCTTGCCGAAGGCGCTGGCGGCGTCCCGCCGCAGCCCCGCGGTGATGAACAGCTTCTCGTTCACCGAGAACACCTGCTCGATGTAGTAGCCGAGCGTGCGCTTCTCGTCGGTGGACTCGGAGGCGTTGCGCACCGCGGCCGCCGAGATGGTGGTGGCCCCCGGCGGCAGGCTCTGCCCGGTGGCGCCGGTGAGGGCGAAGTAGTTGCGGATGTACTGCATCCCCACCGACGTCTTCGAGTTGAGCCACGGGAAGAACTGGCGCGTGGCCGTCCCGCCGATGTCCACCGTCTGCTGGTTGATCTCGCTGCGGTTGGAGGTCACCTGTCCCACGCGGTTGACCCCCAGCGGCCCCTGGTCGAAGAGGTTGATGCCGATGTCATTACGCGCCGCGAAGTCCACGCCCACGGTGGCCCGGGTGGTGAGCCACGTGGCGGGGCTGTATTGCAGCTGCGCGCTGTTGATGAAGCGGTTGGTGGCCTGCGAGGTGGTGCGCGAGAGGATGTCGCCCATGGGGAAGGCGCGCCACCCCAGCAGCTTCACCCCGCGCCCGTCCACCAGGTCCTCGCGCCACTCGCCGCCCAGCATCCCCACCATCAGCCCGTTGCCGTTGTCCTCGTTCTGCGGCAGTCGCTGGCGGCTGTTGATGAACGACGAGGACACCTGCAGCGTGGCATTGGAGGCCAGCTGCGCCGTGATGTTGGCGCGCAGGCTGTTGCGGTCCAGCGCGTTGGGGCGCACCTGCGACGACGGCACCGCCGTCCCGCGCTCCGCCGCCAGGCGCCGGATCTCGATCTCCGGCATCTTGTAGATGCCGGTTTCCACCTCGGTCTCTCCCGACACGAAGTACTGCACCCGGTCGGTCCCGCCGGACACCTGCAGCCCGTACTGCTGGCGCCCCCCCACGTCCACCGGCGACAGGCTGTCGATCTGGAAGGCGTTCCCCACGCGCAGGCTGTCGGCGCGGCAGATCCCGGCCGCAATGGAGATGGCCGGGCAGCGCACGCGGTTGCCCGCCGTGGCGCCGGTGAGCTGCGTCCCCCAGCCGTAGTACATCAGGGGATAGCTGTTGGGGTCGGTGATCCGCCCGTTCTCGGTGTAGAAGTTCCAGCGCGTGGCGCCGGCCTTGCCGCGCTTGGTGGTGATGTTGATCACCCCGTTGGCGGCCTCGGTGCCGTACAGCGTGGCCGCCGAGGGGCCCTTGATCACCTCGATGTTCTCGATCTCCTCGGGGTTGAGGTCGTCCAGGCGCGACGGCGCCGAGCCGCCCACGCCGATCGAGCTGCTCCCCGTGGCGGCCGTCATGCGGACGCCGTCGATGATCACGACCGGGTCGTTGGACAGCGACAGCGACGACTGGCCGCGGATGCGGATGCGCGAGCCGGCGCCCGTGGCGCCCGCCGAGACCACCTGCACCCCGGCCGAGCGCCCCGACAGCAGCTGCCCCACGTTCGACACCGGCAGCTCGGCGATCTTGTCCGCCACCGCGATCTGGCTGGTGGCATTGGCCAGCTCCACCTTCCGCTGCTGCCCGGTCACCGTGGTGACCACCGCCGCCAGCGAGAACGCCGCCTGCGTGAGCGCCACGTCGGCCACCGCCGGCGTGCTGGCCGAGACGGTCACCGTGAGCTTCTTGGCTTCGTAGCCGATGCGGTTGACGTCCAGGCTCACCGTGCCGGTGGCAGGCACGCGCAGGGTGTACCGCCCGTTGTCCCCGGTGAGGGCCCCCACCTGCGTCCCCGAGACCAGCACGCGCGCCTGCGCGATCGGCTGGCCGGTGGCCGCGTCGGTTACCCGCCCGGTTACCGTGCCGCCGGTGCCCTGCGCCGCCACCGGCCGCGCACCGCCGGCCGCGAGAAACAGGCCGGCCAGCGCCAGCAGCGCACGCCAGGGCCGGCGCGCGGGGTGGTGGGCAGCCGGGGGCATGGCCCCGGGACGGCTCGGCCCGTTGGGAACTGACAGTCGCATCGCGTGACTCCCCTGATCAGGATCGCTGCCGGCCGCCCGCATGGCCGCCGACACAGACGCACCCTCCCCACCGGCGGGATGCCGGTGCGACGCGAGGGTGCACCATCAATGGACAGCCACACGCCCCGGTCGCCGTGCCAGCGACCGGACGCGAATCCTGCCCTCAACTGCTGTGCATCATGGGGACGGCGGCGCCCCGCTGCGGACCGTCGCGCGAGGGCTGCCGAAAACAGGCGGGACGCCCCGAAGGGCGTGGACATCAGGAAGGACGTGCACCCATCAACCGCAGACGGTCCAACGGAACGCGCGGACCAGCGTACCAACCAGCACCAGACCGCTCGCCAGCCTACGGCGCCCTGGCGCCGCTGTCAAGCAAACGCCGTCGTCTACAGCCCCTTGGGGGGCAGCGGCAACCGCACCGCGCTCAACGCCGCCGAGTCGGCCACCAGCGCCGCCGGACCAGCGGGGAGCCCGTTCCCCGCCAGGAGATGCGCCAGCACGTCGGCGTACTCCTCGCGCGGCAGCGTCCCGGGGTTGCCGTCGGGCATGGTCGTGCGAATCTGCTCGTACAGCTCCCACACCGACCGGGTGTCCCACTTGCCACGGAAGTCGTTCCCCGTGAACTCCTCCAGCTCGTGGCACTCCTTGCACGTGCGGGCAAACGCCGCCTTGCCCCGCTCGGCCTGCTCCGCGCTATACAACAGCACCGTGTCCCCGCGCGTCACGCGGGAGACCCCGGCAAGGGGGGCCGGCGAACGGGCGGCGCCGGCAACGGAGACCGCCACCACGGCGGCCAGCAGGGCGGGAGACAGGACGCGAATCGGCATGGGGTGCAAACTGTGGTCGGTTCCCAATGGTGGCAAGCGCACGAGGGGGAGGAACGGGCTGCGACGGGCATTTGCGGCCAGCCGCCCCCGCCCGCATCTTCGCGAGGCACGCCGCACCGCCCCGGCACCGCGGAGCGCCCACGGTGGTGCGCCTGTACACCGTTCCCCATCAGCGCGGCCTCCGCGTTCCACCTGCCGGGACGCCGCGCCTTTCGCCCCTTTCGTAGACGCCGCCATGGACGCGCCGGTTCCCGCCTCACCCGACTCCCCCCCGCCCGCCCCCCTCGACCGGCGGGACTTCCTCCGCGTCGCAGGCGTGGGCGCCGGCGCGCTGCTGGCCACGGGGTGCGTCTCCGCCGCCGGCGCCGGCGGCGCCTTTGCCGCCGTCCCCCCGGGGCAGGGGATCCCCCGGCGCGCCACCCGCAACCGCGACACGGGGCACGTGATCGTCATCGGCGCCGGCGCGTGGGGGGCCTGGACCGCCTACCACCTGCGCCAGCAGGGCGCGCGCGTCACCATGATCGACGCCTATGGCGCCGCCAACTCCCGCGCCACCAGCGGCGACGAGACGCGCGGCATCCGCTCCTCGTACGGCGACCGCGCCGCCGGCACCCTCTGGACCCCGTGGGCCCGCACCGCCATCGCCCGCTGGAAGGCCTTCGATGAGGAGTGGGGCCCCCGCTTCCACACCCGCTTCTTCTACACCACCGGCGACGTCATCCTGCGCCCCACCCAGGAGCCCTTCCTCACCAGGACCGTGGAGCTCTGGCAGGCCAACGCGGTTCCGCACGAGGTCCTCACCGGCGACGAGGTCCGCAAGCGCTGGCCCGTCATCAAGGCGGACGACATCACCACCGCCATCTACGAGCCCGACGCCGGCGTGGCCCGCGCCCGCGCCTCCACCCAGGCCATCGCCGCCATCGCCCAGGACCAGGGCGCCCGCCTGGTCATCGGCCGCGTCACCCCGGGCCCCATCGCCAACGGCCGCATGGATGGCGTCACGCTGGAGGACGGCACCGTGGTGCGCGGCGACGCCTATGTCTTCGCCTGCGGCCCGTGGCTGCGCAAACTGTTCCCCTACCTCACGCCGCGCATGCGCGTCCCCATCGGCGTGGCCTGCTACTTCGGGACCCCCGTGGCCGACCAGCGCTTCACCGTCGGCAACCTCCCCAGCTGGAACGTCCCCGGCGTCACCGGCTGGCCGGTGCTTCCCACCGACAGCCGCGGCTTCCGCGTGCGCGGCTCCCTGGCCCCGACGGGCGCCGCCGCCAACGCCCCCCGCCCCGCCCCGCCGCCAGCCGACCCGGCGCAGCAGGACCCCGACACGAGCTCCCGCTACCCCGCGCAGGCCACCATCGACGGCGCCCGCCGCGTCCTCGAGGTGCGCTTCCCGCTGCTGGCCACCATGCCGCTGCTGGAAACCCGCGCCTGCCACTACGAGTCCAGCATCAACGCCAACTTCATCATCGACCACGTCCCCGACACCACCAACGCCTGGATCGCCGGCGTGGGGCAGGCCGAGGGGTTCAAGTTCGCGCCGGTGGTCAGCGAGTACGTCGCCCAGCGCGTGCTGGGCGACCCGGGAGATCCCGCGCTCCGCACCGCCTTCGCCCTCCCCACCACCCAGTACGGCGGCGACTGATGGCGTCCCCCGCCGCCCGGCGCGCCCTGCTCCTGACGGGCGCCGCCCTCTTCTTCGCCTACGAGCAGTGGGCCTTTGCGCAGTGGATGCGCGCGCACGGCACCGTGGGCGCCGGGCTGGCCCACGCATGGAGCACGCTGCGCCAGGACCCCATGGTGTTCATGGCCTGGAACGACATGGGCGTGTTCACCGCCCTGGTGCTCGCCTGGCTCTGGCAGGACCTCCGCGCGCGTGGCGGGCACTGGCTCTGGTGGCCCGCCACGCTGCTCATGGGGTGTCCGCCGCTGCTGGTGTACCTGGCGCGCCGGGCGCCATCGTCGCCGGTAGCACCCTCGTCGGACGCCCCGCGCCCCAGCTGACCGACGTCCCCGGCGGCCCGGTGACAAACACCTCCGCCGGCAGCCCGCGCGCCGCCACCGCCGCCGCCACCGCCCGCGGCGGCTCGTCCAGCGGCTCGTCCGCCAGCGCAAAGGTCCCCCAGTGCACCCCCAGCGCCTGGCGCGCCCGCACGTCCAGCAGCACCTGCACCGCCTCGTCGGGGTCCACATGCTGCGTCCGCATGAACCAGCGCGGCGCATAGGCGCCGATGCTGATGGCCGCCAGGTCGAAGGGGCCCAGTGCCTCCCCGATCTGCCGCGGGTCGTCGGAGTACCCCAGGTCGCCGCTGTACCAGAAGCGGCCATGCGGGTGCGTGACCGCCCAGCTCCCCCACAGCGTGTGGTTCCGGCGCACCCCGCGGTTGGACCAGTGCTGCACCGGCAGGAAGTGCAGCGCCAGCGGCGCCGTGGCGCCGGGCCAGGCCATCTGGTCGCCCCACCCAAACGCCCGCACGCGTGACGAGTCGGCGCGCAACGCTGGCACCGCCCGCTGCAGCCACCGGTCGATCCCCGCCGGCACCAGGAACTGCGGGGCGCCACCCGGCTGGGCCGCCAGCGCCCGCACTGACGGCCGGTCCAGGTGGTCGTAGTGGTCGTGCGAGATGAGCACAAGGTCGATGTGCGGCAGGGCGCCCAGCGCGATGGCCGGCGGCTGGTGCCGCCGCGGCCCGGCCCACCGGAACGGCGAGGCCACGCGGCTGAACACCGGGTCGATCAGCAGGGTCACCCCGTCCAGCTGCACCAGCAGCGTGCAGTGCCCGATCAGCGTGCAGGTGGGCACGGTGCGGTTGGCGCGCAGGAACGCCAGCGGCGGGGTCAGCGCGGGCACCGGGGCGCGCGGCGGGCGCGGCAGCCGGTGCCAGAGACGCTGCAACAGCCACCGCCCCACCCCCGCGCCGGTGACGTCCACCCCGGAGCGGTTCCGGTACGGGGGGCCGTCGGCAGGACGACCCGTCACCGCGACGTGGTGCCCCCGGCCGCCTTGCGGCGGGCCCGCGTCCACCACGGCAGCGCGTACAGGTACATCCCGGTCAGCCACAGCCCCAGCACCACGATCCCCGACGGCAGGAACACCCACAGCTTCACGGCGTCGTGAAACCACGATCCGTCATGCAGCTGCTCGATGAGGTCCGAACGCCGGTAGGCCGACTGCAGCACCGCACCCGAGCCAAGGTCCACCTGCACCTCCCAGCGGGTCTTCGTGGTGACCTTGGCCATCCCCTTCGCCGGGCGCACGTCCACCCGGTCGATGTCCCCCCAACCGCGGACCTGTGCCTCGGGCACCCCCTGCACCGCCGCCAGCACGCGCTCCCATCCCACCGCCGGCGCCTCGGCGCTCCCCCGCCGCTCGGGGGGCTGCACCCACGGCAGCTGCTTCTTGAGCTGCAGCAGCAGCCCGGTCACGATGACCACCAGGAAGGGGAGCGCCACCAGGATGGCGCCCCACCGGTGCAGCGAGCGGTTGAGCACGCGGACGTTCGGCATGCCGAAAGCTAGCAAGGGAACGCACGGCGGGCCGCGGGCCGCACGCTCACCGCCCTCGCTTCCCCCACACCGGGGCCGGCGGCTCCTGCGTGGCACGCGGGTTCTTCCACCCGGCCAGCAGGCGCAGCGCCTCCTGCGTGGCGCGCTCCAGCTGCGGGTCGCCGCCACGGATCGCCTCGCGCGGGAAGTTCTCCACCGCGATGTCCGGCGCCACCCCCTCGTTCTCCACGTTGAACTTCGGCTCACGCGAGAAGAAGCCGAAGCGCGGCGCAATCATCGACCCGCCGTCCACGAACGGTGGGGTGTCGGTGGTGGCCACCAGCCCGCCCCACGTGGTGGTCCCCACCAGCGGGCCCAGCTTGCGGTGCCGGAACATGTACGGCATCAGGTCGCCCCCCGAGCCGGCCATTTCGTTGACGATCATCACCTTGGGGCCCCAGATCCCGTTGGCCGGGCTGGTGAACGGATACCGCTCCCCCACGGGGTTGTTGAAGTACCCATCGTAGTCGCGCCCCAGCAGGTCCACGATGTAGTCGGCCGCCGAGCCGCCACCGTTGTAGCGCTCGTCCACCACCACCCCCAGCCGGTCCTGCTGCGCGAAGTAGTAGCGGTTGAAGCTGGTGTACCCCGGCTGCCCGGTGTTGGGGAGGTACACGTACGCCAGTTTCCCCTGCGACACCGAGTCCACCCAGCGGCGGTTGTGCTCCACCCACGCGCGGGTGCGAAGCCCCTGCTCGCTGGCCACCGGCACCACCGTCACCTGGCGCGCCCCCTGCCCGTCGGCGCGCGCCCCCACGGTCAGCACCACCTGCCGGTTGGCGGTCCCCTCCAGCAGCCGGTGCACGTCGTCGGTGCTGCGCAGCTCGGTGCCGTTCACCGCCAGCAGGTAGTCGCCCACCGCCACCGCCACCCCGGGGGTGGCCAGCGGCGCGCGCAGCTCGGGGTTCCAGCTCTCGCCGTCGTAGATGCGGCTGAGGCGATAGCGGCCGTTGTCCACCGTGAAGTCGGCCCCCAGCTGCCCCACGTTGGCCTCGGGGACCTCCGGCAGGTCGCCGCCGCGCACGTACGAGTGCCCGATGGCCAGCTCGGCCCCCATGTTGTCCAGCAGGTAGTTGAGGTCGGCGCGGTGGTTCACGTGCGCCAGCAGCGGCTCATACATCGCCTTCACCGCCGCCCAGTCGCTGCCGTGCAGGTTGCGCACGTACAGGTTGTTCCGCTGGTTGCGCCACCCCTCGTGGAAGATCTGCCGGAACTCGGCGCGCGGGTCCACCAGCATGCGCAGCGTCGCCGTCAGCCGCCCCGCCCCCGCCGCCGGCAGTGCCTTGTCGGCGTCCACCAGGAACAGCGAGGCCGCCCCGCCCCCCCCGCCGCCGCCGCCGCCGCCCGCGCGATACAGCAGCTTGCGGCCATCCGCGCTCACCGCAAACTGCTGCACTCCCGTGGCAAAGGGCGCCGCGCGCCGCGCCGATAGCTGGTAGCGGTGCAGCGTGCTGCCGCCGCCCCCCGCGCCGCCAGTCCCCGTGGCCGGCACGGGCTCCAGGAAAAACACCGTCCCAGCCACCCCGGCCTTGAGCGACGCATAATCCCGCTCGGCGACCCCCGGCACCGCCACCACGCGCTGCTGGATCCCGTCCAGGTCGAGACGCACCGGGCGCACACCGGCGGGGGCGCGCACGCTGTCCCCCGGCAGCCGCGGGGCCGCCCCTTCCGCACGGCTCCCCTCCTCGTCGCTCTCGGGACCGAAGGGGGTAGCCTCCCCCTTGGCCAGGATGGCCGCGTACAGCGCCCGCGTGTCGGGGCGATCGTACTTGGTCATGTCCAGCAGCGACGAGTTGAGCCCGAAGTTGGTGGAAGCGAAGAACCAGAGGTACTTGCCCCCCGCGTCCCACGCCGGGTCGGTGGCGTCGGCCATCCCGTCGGTGAGCTGGTGCGCCCGCCCCGTCTGCGTGTCGTACACGAAGATCGCGCGGAACAGCGACTTGAGGCGCTTGGGGTAGGCCACGTAGCGCGAGTCGGGGCTCCACACCGGCACGATGGAGCGGTCGGCCATGAAGTACGGATCGGTGTCCGCCACCTTGGCCGCGCCCGTGGCCACGTCCAGCA
>JBILKP010000272.1:0-3836 GCA_044376625.1 Gemmatimonas sp.
GCCATGCTGTACCCGGTGTGCCGGTGGTACGGGCACTGGACGCAGCACACGCCGGTGATGTCGGGGTGGCGGATGTTCCAGTGGCGGTGCGCGAACCATGGCAGGGGGCGCTGGCGTTCACCCGGGATGCATCCGATAACCCGCTTCCTGTCCCTGCTGGCGCTGTGTGCCACCACCGGCTGCACCTCCCTCCAGCTGGCAGGCGCCAACCTCATCGAGACGGCCCGCGTCCCTCGCACCGAGGTGGCCTACGGCCCGGGGGCGCGCCAGCGGTTGGACGTGTACCCCGCGCTGGACTCGTTGGGGCGGCCGCGCGCGGCGCCCGCGCCGCTGGTGATCTTCATCCACGGCGGCAGCTGGCACAGCGGCGACAAGCGCGGCTACGCGTGGGTGGGGAAGGCGCTGGCGCAGCTGGGGTTCGTGGCGGTGCTCCCCAACTACGGGCTGATGCCCGCCACACGCTTCCCCGCCTTCGTGGATGACGCCGCGCGCGCGGTGGCGTACGCGCGCGCGCACGCCGCCGAGTGGGGGGGCGACACCACGCGGGTGGTGCTGATGGGACACAGCGCGGGGGCGCACCTGGCGGCGCTGGTGGCGTACGACCCGCGCTACCTGGCGCGGCAAGGGATGTCGCCGGCCATCCTGAGCGGCTTCGTGGGGCTGTCCGGGCCGTACGACTTCCTCTTCGACACCCAGCTGCTGCAGCGGACCTTTGCCGGCCCCCCCGAACGGGAGCACGATGCGCTACCCGTGCACTTCGTGACGCCGCAGTCGCTGCGCACATTGCTGGTGATGGGGCACGACGACCGCACGGTGAACCCGCGGAACACACGGTCGCTGGCGGCGGCGCTGCGCAAGGCGCAGGTGCCGGTGCAGGAGATCTGGGTGCCCGGAACCCACGGCGTGAGCGTGGGGGCCTTTGCCCGGATCAACCGCGGGGAGAGCGAGATCGTGCGGCGGATTGTCGCGTTCGTGCAGGGGGAGACGGCGGGACCAGGCCCCGGGTGATCCCCCTGCCTGCTCCCTACGGCCGGGGTGCCTGCCGCGCGATGTGCGCGGCCATCTGCCGCAGCAGCTCCTGGTTGGTCCATGGCTGCCAGCCGTGCGGCTTGAGTGGCCGCCCATAGGCAAACGACCCGGCGTAGTACGGCCCCTTCCCGGGCTCGCGCGTGCTCTCCAGGAACGCCTCGAACCGGTACACGCCCAGGTTCAGGAAATAGTTGTCCATGTCCCCCACGGCCACGTGCAGCTTCCCCACCAGCCGCGGGCCGATAGTGGCCCAGTTCCGCTCGGCGTACTCCCGCAGGTCGTAGCCGCGCGCGCGCATCGATTCCACCACGGTGCGGTCGATCACGCCGGTGGCCTTGTCCCACAGCGGCTGGGGATACCCGTCGGGCCCCACCGGCGCCCACGCGGCCTGCCACCCGTCCCACTGCCCCCCCGAACGCCCGCGCGACGCGATCACCGACTCGGCGCGGTTCTCCTCGCGCACGCTCAGCTCGGTCAGCCCCTCCGGCGTGCGGCTGGACGGGACCTCGCGCGGCGGGAACCAGCTGTCGTCGGCCAGCGTGTAGGCGTTGGCGTCCGCGTACAGGTTGCCGAACTGGTAGTGCCGGAAGTCCAGCTGGTCGGGGTACAGCGACCACGCGCCGCCAAACACGTCGGGGTAGTGCAGCTGCAGCGCCAGCGCGTCCCACCCGCCGGTGGAGCCGCCGGTGAGGGTGCGTGCGTGCGCCGACGCGATGGTGCGGTAGCGCCGGTCCACCTCGGGGATCAGCTCCTGCGTGATGGCGTCGCCGTAGGGGCCGTTGTTGGCAGAGTTGAGGACGTAGGAGTCGTCGTAGAAGGGGGTGGGGTGCTGGATGAACACCGCGATGAACTCGGGGACCGCGCCGCTGGTCCAGGCCTGCTGGAATTCGCACCCCGGCTCGCGGCTGGTGCGCGCCAGCCGCGCGGTGCGCGCCTCCGCGGTCTCGGGCACATCGCAGCCCTCGAAGGTGAACCCGAACGGCGCCCGCTCGCTGAAGTGCCCCACGGTATACACCACCGGGTAGCGCCGCTCGCGGTGCTGGGCGTAGCCCTTGGGGAGCAGCACCACCGCGCCCAGCGGCATGGGATGGTTCCAGAAGGCGCTCACCTTCCGCGACGTGATCCGGAAGCGCTGCACCCACTCGGTGTCGGCCAGCCGCGGCACGGGGGGGAGCACCCGGTCCAGCGTGAGCGTGAGCTGCGTGCCCGGGTCCAGCCGCACGCGCTGCACGGCGCTCACGAACGAGCCCGGCGCGTCGTTGAAGCGCTGCCCCTCCCACTGGTCCATGTGCGCCCAGATGGTGTGGCCGTCGGCGCGCGCGAAGCGGGTGTACGGCAGCAGCAGTCCCTGCACCACGTACTCGCCGGGAGGGAGCGCCCCCAGCGTGGCCACGGGGAACCCCGCGGTGGTGGCCGGGATGATCACCGAGCCCCCCGGCGCGAGCCCCTCCACATCCACCCCGAAGAACGGCTCGCTGCCGCGCCGCGCGCCGGCCTGCAACCGGGGCTCGCGCGTGTCGGTGCGGGCCACGAAGAGGAAGGCGCGCCCGGTGACGGGCGCCGAGGCCGCGCCCCGGGGCAGCGACAGCGTGACCTGCTGAGCGGACATGGTGGTCGGGATGGCGGCCAGGATGCCAGTGGCCACGGCGCGCAGGCGGGAGCCCGGTCGAATGCGCTGCGGGCGCGGGCGGGGGGAGACGATCATGGGGAGAATGTGGGGTGTACGGCGGCGGGGGGCCAGCAGCGCGCAGCGGACCTGCTGTTGGCGCCGTAGGTTGGGGCACCTTCCACCGCGAGCCGCCCTGCATGTCCCACCCGAGCACCCTCCGCCTGTCCCTTCGCATGTCCGTCCGATTGGCAGCCAGTTCCGCGGGGTCGCTGGCCGCGGTGTTGCTGGCCGCCACGGCCGCCGCGGCGCAGCAGCCCCCGACTGCGGGCAGCGCGCCCCCTGCTGCCCAGCCACCCGCCGGGGGGGCGGCCGCCCCCCGCGGGCCACGCCCGTACGCGCAGGTGATCACGGCGCGCGCGCAGACCGAGCGCGGGGGGATCACCGTGCACAAGGTGGACGAGCGGTGGTACTTCGAGGTGCCCGACTCGCTGCGGGGGCGCGACTTCCTCATGGTGACGCGGGTGTCCGGGGTGCCCGGCGGCTCCGGCGGCTTCCAGAGTGCGGGGAGCTCGCTGGCCGAGCGGTTGGTGCGGTGGGACCGGGTGGGAGACCGCGTGCTGCTGCGGAGCATCAACACCGGCATGGTGGCCGACGACTCGCTCCCCATCGCGCGCAGCGTGGCGCAGAACAACTATCCGGCCATCATCGGCGCCTTTCCCGTGGCGGCGTACGGGCGCGACAGCGCGTCGGCAGTGATCGACGTGACGGAGTTCTTCGGCGCCGACAATCCGGCCACGTCGGGGCTGGACGCGGCGGGGCGGCGCCAGTACGGTGTGCGCCGCTACGATGCGGCGCGCAGCTACATCGCCGGCATGCGCAGCTTCCCGCTCAACATCGAGGTGCGGCAGGTCCAGACCTTCGACGCCGCCACGCCCCCCAGCGACCCCGATGCGGCCACGGTGACCATGGAGACGCGGCAGTCCATCCGGCTGCTCCCCAAGGTGCCCATGCGCCCGCGCCACGCGGACCCGCGGGTGGGCTACTTCTCGGTGGACCGCGTGAACTACGGGCTGGACGTGCAGAAGGCGGAGCGCGAGGTGTTCATCACCCGGTGGCGGCTGGAGCCGAAGGATCCCGCCGCCTATGCGCGCGGCGAGCTGGTGGAGCCGGTCACGCCCATCGTGTACTACCTGGACCC
>JBILKP010000273.1:0-3832 GCA_044376625.1 Gemmatimonas sp.
CAGGGGATCGACACCATCATCCCGGTGGACGTCTATGTCCCCGGGTGCCCCCCGCGCCCCGAGGCGCTCATGCACGGCATCCTCATGCTGCAGCAGAAGGTGATGCGCGAGCGCCTGGCCGACCGCGCGCGGCACGTGGAGATCACCCCCGATCCGGCGAGCCAGCTGTACATCCCCCCGGCGCGCATCGACGAGCTCTCCGAGCCGTTCGGCAACTCCGTGCACCAGACCCGGTCGGCCCCGTGAGCGCGCCGCGCCCTGACGGCACCGGGGAGCCCCCACCGCTGGCCACCCCCCCCATCCCGCCCCATCGCGGCGGCCCCGAGAACCCCTCGGCGCAGGCGCTGCGCGACCGGTTCGGCGCGGCCATTCGCCGCGTGGAGGTCACCTGGGGCGAAACCACGGTATTCGTCGACGGGGCCACCGTGCACGAGGTGGTGCAGTGGCTGCGCGACACCCCCACCGAGCGGTACGACTACCTGGTGGACGTCACCGCGGTGGAGTACCGCGAGCCCGGGCGTCCGCTGGAGGTGGTGTGGCACCTGCGGGCCCTGGCGCACCGCCGCTTCCTGCGGCTCAAGGTGGAGCTGGCGCCGCGCGCGCCGCTCGCCGTGCCGTCGATCACGGACCTGTACGCCGCTGCCGACTGGCTGGAGCGCGAGGTGTTCGACATGTTCGGCATTCGGTTCGAAGGGCACCCGGACCTGCGGCGCATCCTGCTCTGGGAGTCCTACCGCGAGGGGCATCCCCTGCGGAAGGACTTCCCGCTCCGCGGCCGCTTCAGCCGCGCCGAGCAGCTCAAGCAGGCGCTGGCCATGGACCCCGAGGCGCGCTACTCGATGCAGGAGCTGCGCATCGCGGAGGCGTTTGACGACCTGCCGCAGGAGATGCGCGACCGGCTGGCCGCGCGTGCCACCCCGCAGGGCGGGGAGGGCGGCGCATGAGCGCCCGGCGGACGCTGGACGTGGCGCTGGGCACCAGCGGGCTGGATGCCCAGGGGCGCCCGCTCCGCGCCCCGCTCGTGGCGCAGGAGGGCCGGGCGGTGGCGTTCGAGGCGCCGCCCCTCCCCGCCCGCGCGGCGGCGGAACCCGAGCGCGACGCCGACCACATGCTGATCAACATCGGCCCGCAGCACCCTGCCACGCACGGCGTGCTGCGGCTGGTGCTGGAGCTGGACGGCGAGACCGTGGTGCGGTGCATCCCCCACATCGGCTACCTGCACTGCGGCTTCGAGAAGATCGGCGAGTATCGCCAGTACAACCAGATCATCCCCTGGACCGACCGCGAGGACTACCTCAACTCCCCCGGGAACAACGTGGCGTTCGTGCTGGGCGCCGAGCGGCTGTTCGGGGTGGGGATGACGGAACGGTGCGCGGTGCTGCGGGTGATCCTCATGGAGCTCTCCCGGATCATCTCGCACGTGGTGTGGCTGGGGACCACGGCCGTGGACATCGGGGCCTTCACGCCGTTCCTCTGGCTGTACCAGGAGCGGGAGACGGTGTACAACCTGCTCGAGGGGTGGGTGGGCGCGCGGCTCACGACCTCGGCCACGCGCGTGGGCGGCATGGCGGCGGACCTCCCCGACGGGTGGACCGAGGGGCTCGCCGCGTTCCTCCGCGGCTTCCCGAAGACGCTGGACGAGGCGGTGCGCATGCTGGAGACCAACGCCATCTGGGCGGGGCGCACCGTGGGGCTCGGGGTCATCGGCGCGGCGGAGGCGGTCAATGCGGGGCTCTCGGGCCCGATGCTGCGCGCCTCGGGGGTGGCCTACGACGTGCGCAAGGACGTCCCCTACCTCGACTACGAGACGTATGACTTTGACGTCCCGGTGGGCACCACCGGGGACGTGTACGACCGGTTCCTGGTGCGCGTCGAGGAGATGCGGCAGAGCGTGCGCATCCTCGAGCAGGCGCTGCGCCGCCTGCCGGGCGGGCCGGTCAACATCGCCGACCCGCGCCTCATCCTGCCGCCCAAGCGGCAGGCGACCAGCGAGATGGAGTCGATGATCCACCACTTCAAGCTGGTGATGGAGGGGCCGCGGCCCCCCGCCGGCGAGTGCTACGTGCCGGTGGAGAGTCCGAAGGGGGAGAAGGGGTACTACCTCGTGAGCGACGGCACCAGCAAGCCGGTGCGGTGGCGCATCCGTCCCCCGTCGTTCGTGAACCTGTCGGCGATCCCCCGTCTGGTGGAGGGGCACCTCCTCTCCGACGTCATCGCCATCAACGCCAGCATCGACATCGTGATGGGAGAGATCGACCGGTGAGCCACGGCCCCTCCGCCAGCGGCGGCGCCCTTGTGGCGGCCCCCGCCCACGGCGCCCACGACGTGCCGCACGAGCCGGTGTTCGTCGGGGAGCGGCGCGCCGAGCTGGACCGCATCCTCTCCCGGTACCCCACGCGCCAGGCGGCGCTCCTCCCCGCGCTCTGGCTGCTGCAGGACGCGCGCGGCTGGGTGTCGGAGGGGGGGATGGCCGAGGTGGCCGAGGTGCTCGGGCTCACCCCCGCGTACGTGAAGGGCGTGGTGACGTTCTACACCATGTATCACCAGCACCCGGTGGGGCGCCACTTCGTGCAGGTGTGCACCACCACGCCGTGCAACGTGTGCGGCGCCGAGGAGGTGGTGCAGGCGATGCTCAAGGCCACGGGCTGCCCCGACCTGGGCCTCACGTCCCCCGACGGGCGCTTCACCGTGGTCGAGGTCGAGTGCCTCGGCGCCTGCGGGTTTGCCACCCCGATCATGGTCAACAACGACTTCATCGAGTCCGTGACCCCCGAGTCGGTCCCGCGGCTCGTGGCGGAGCTGCCGTAATGGGCTACCCGCATCCGTCCCACCCGCGGGAGACCCCCCTGCTGTCGCGTCACTTCGGCGACGCGGAGGCGCGCACCCTGGCCGGATGGCAGGCCCGCGGGGGCTACGAGGCGCTGCGCCAGGCGCTCGCCACCGACCCCCAGCAGCTGCAGGCGATCGTGAAGGACTCCGGGCTGCGCGGACGCGGCGGCGCCGGCTTCCCCACGGGGATGAAGTGGTCGTTCATGAAGCCCGACGGGAAGGTCCACTACCTCTGCTGCAACGCCGACGAGTCGGAGCCGGGGACCTTCAAGGACCGGGAGATCATGCGCTGGACGCCGCATGCGCTGGTGGAGGGGGTCGCCCTCGCGGCCCACGCCATCTATGCCGAGACGGCGTACATCTACATCCGCGGCGAGTTCACCGAGCCGTACGCCCGCGTCACCCGGGCGGTGGAGGAAGCGTACGCGGCCGGGATCCTCGGCGCGGACGCCATGGGCTCCGGCCGCCGCGTGGACGTGCACGTGCACCGCGGGGCGGGGGCGTACATCTGCGGCGAGGAGACGGCGCTCATGAACTCGCTGGAGGGGCGCCGCGGGAATCCGCGCATCAAGCCGCCCTTCCCGGCGGTGGCCGGGCTGTTCGGGAAGCCCACCACGATCAACAACGTCGAGACGCTCACCACCGTGCCGCACATCATCCGGCACGGCGCCGAGTGGTACAAGCAGTACGGGCGCGCCGACAACCCGAAGAGCGTCGGCACCAAGCTGTTCTCGGTGTGCGGCAACGTGAGCCGCCCGGGGCTCTACGAGGTGGCGCTGGGGTTCCCGTTCCGGGAGTTCCTGTACGACCTGTGCGGTGGCGCCCCGTCCGGGCGCGAGATCAAGGCGGTGATCCCCGGGGGCTCCTCCGTGCCGATCCTGACGCGCGAGGAGGCGGAGGGGGCGGTGATGGACTACGAGGGCTTCGTCGCGGCCGGCACCATGCTGGGGTCGGGCGGGGTCATCGTGTTCGACGACCGGCAGGACATGGTGCGGCAGATCGC
>JBILKP010000274.1:0-3810 GCA_044376625.1 Gemmatimonas sp.
GGGCGGGCCCGGCCCGCCCCCGGCGGCCGGGGCCGCGCGCGCCCGCGCCGCCGATGAGGGCGTCGATGGGTTCGTCGGCGCCGGCGATCACGCCGATGAGCTGCCCCACCGGGGTGGTGGTCCCCTCCTCGACCAGCCGCGCGCGCAGCACGCCGTCGCCGCGGGCCACCAGCTCCATGATGGCCTTGTCGGTCTCCACCTCGGCCAGCGTGTCGCCGCTCGTGACGGCGTCGCCCACCTGCTTGAGCCACTTCACGAGGCGCCCCTCCTCCATGGTGGGGGAGAGCGCTTCCATCATCACCTTGGTCGGCATGGCGTCAGTCGAGGTAGAGGACCTGGCGCACCGCCGCGATCGTCTTGGGGACGTCGGGCTTGGCCGCCTTCTCGAGGCTCTTGGTGTACGGCATCGGCGCGTCGGCCTGGTGCACGCGCAGCACCGGGGCGTCCAGGTGGTCGAAGCAGTGGCGCTGCACGTAGTCCACCACCTGCGCCCCCACGCCGCACATCTCCCACCCCTCCTCCACCACCACGCACCGGTTGGTCTTGCGCACCGACGCCGCGATGGCGTCGACATCCATGGGGCGGATGGTGCGCAGGTCCACCACGTCGCAGCGGATGCCGTCCTTCTCCAGCTGGTCGGCGGCCTGCAGCGCCACCAGCACCATCTTGCCGTGCGTCACGAGGGTGCAGTGGTCCCCCTCGCGCTTGAGCTCCGCCTTCCCCAGCGGGACGATGTAGTCCCCCTCGGGGACCTCCCCCTTGGTGTTGTACAGCATCTCCCCTTCCAGCACGCACACCGGGTTGTCGTCGCGGATGGCGGCCTTGAGGAGCCCCTTGGCGTCGTACGGCGTGCCCGGGGCCACCACCTTGAGCCCGGGGATGTGCGCCAGCCACGACTCGAACGCCTGCGAGTGCTGCGCGGCCAGCTGCAGCGCCGCGCCGTTGGGGCCGCGGAACACCAGCGGCATGGGGAACTGCCCGCCCGACATGTACAGCATCTTGGCGGCGGCGTTCACCACCTGGTCGATGGCCAGCAGCGCGAAGTTCCAGGTCATGAACTCGATGACCGGGCGCAGGCCGGCCATGGCCGCGCCCACCCCCACGCCGGCGAACCCCAGCTCGGTGATGGGGGTGTCCACCACCCGCATCTCGCCGAACTCCTGCAGCAGCCCCTTGGACACCTTGTAGGCGCCCTGGTACACGGCCACCTCCTCCCCCATCAGGAAGACGCGGTCGTCGCGGTGCATCTCCTCGCGGAGCGCCTGGTTGAGCGCGTCGCGGTACGTGATCACGGGCATGGGTGCGCGCGCCTCAGCTGGTGGTCTCGACGAGCACGTCCTCGAGGAGCGCCGCGAGCGGGAGCTCGGGGCTGGCCTCGGCGAAGTCGATGCTGTCCTGCACGATCCGCTTGATCTCCTCGTCCATCGCCGCCACCTCGGCGGCGGTGATCTCCCCGTCGCGCTCCATCCGCTCGCGGTGCAGGGCGATGGGATCGCGCTTGAGGTACTGCTCCAGCTCCTCGCGGGTGCGGTAGGTGCCGGAGACCGCGTCGGACATGGAGTGCCCCATGAAGCGGTAGGTGCGGATCTCCAGCAGGGTGGGGGTGCTGCCGCTGCGGGCGCGCTCGATGGCGTCGGCCGCCGCCGCGCGCACCGCCAGCACGTCCTGCCCGTCCACCACGTCGCGCGGCATGTCGTACGACGCGCCCCGCTTGTAGATGTCGTTCACGGCGGAGGCGCGCTCGACCGCGGTGCCCATGCCGTAGCGGTTGTTCTCGATGATGAACAGGCACGGCAGCTTCCACAGCGCCGCCATGTTGAGCGCCTCATGGAAGGCGCCGTTGTTGACCGCGGCCTCCCCCATGAAGCAGACGATCACCTGGTCGCCGCCGCGGTACTTGATGGCGAACCCCACGCCGGCGGCGATGGGGATGTGCCCCCCCACGATGCCGTGCCCCCCCAGGAACCCCAGCTGCTTGTCGAACATGTGCATGGAGCCCCCCTTGCCGCGGGCGCACCCGTCCTGCCGCCCGAACAGCTCGGCCATCACCGCGCGCGCCGACATCCCCCGCGCGAGCGCCTGCCCGTGGTCGCGATAGGTGGTGATGATGTAGTCGTCGGGGCGCAGCTGCTGGATGATGCCGGTGGAGACCGCCTCCTGCCCGATGTACAGGTGGCAGAAGCCGCCGATGCGGCCGATGGCATACATCTCGGCGCACCGCTCCTCGAAGCGGCGCTGCAGGAGCATGGACCGGAGCAGCTCGCGATGGAGCGCGGCGGTGTCCCGGGCGGCCTGGGCGGGGAGCGGCGCGCCGGACGCCTGGGCGGCGGCAGCGCGGGGGGACTCCCCCTTCTTGCGGGGCTTGGTGGTGGGCATGGCGGTGGGGGGGGACGGAAAGCCGCGGGCGCGGGCAGAGGGCAGAGGGGGGAGGACACGGGCGGCAGGGCGCCGCCCGGGGGTCACCCCACCCCCGCCGCCTGCACCTGCTCCCAGGCGTGGTAGCTGGAGCGCACGAGCGGGCCGGACTCCACGTGACGGAAGCCCATCGCCATCCCCTGCTCGCGGAACCAGCGGAACTCCTCGGGGGTGACGTAGCGGTCCAGGGCGATGTGCCCGTCGGACGGCCGCAGGTACTGCCCGAGGGTGAGGATGTCCACGTCCACCGCGCGCAGGTCGCGCATGACCTCGAGGACCTCCTCATTGGTCTCCCCGAGCCCCAGGATGATCCCCGTCTTGGTGGGGAGCCCGGGATCCAGGCGGCGGACGATGCGGAAGATCTCCAGGAGGCGCTCGTAGCGCCCCCCGGGGCGCGCCTTCTTGTACAGGCGCGGCACCGTCTCGGTGTTGTGGTTGTAGATGTCGGGGCGCGCCTCGACCACCTGGCGGATGCTGGCCTCGTTCCCCTGGAAGTCGGGGACGAGCACCTCGATGGAGCAGCCGGGGAGGCGCTGCCGGACCTGCCGGATGGTCTCGGCGAAGATGAACGCGCCGAAGTCGGGGAGGTCGTCGCGGTCGACCGAGGTGATCACGGCGTGGCGCAGGGCGAGCTGGGCGATGGCCTCGGCCACGCGCGCCGGCTCCTCGATGTCGTACGCCGGGGGACGCCCGTGGGACACGGCGCAATAGGCGCAGTTCCGCGTGCAGACGTCGCCGAGGATCATGAAGGTGGCGGTGCCGTGCTGCCAGCACTCGCCGATGTTGGGGCAGTGCGCCTCCTCGCACACGGTGTGCAGCTGCAGCTCGCGCATGAGCTGCTTGAGGCGCAGGTAGTTGTCGCCACCGGGGGCCTTCACCTTGAGCCACTCCGGCTTCCGCTGGGGGAGCGGGTCGCGGCGGTGGCGTCCCATGATCTGGACGAGCTGTTGAGCCATGGCGGGGGAGGGGAAGGGCGGACGCGGGTCCAGGTGGGACGGAGCGTGCGCGTGGAGGGAGAAGCTAGCCCGAGGTATTTCCTCGGGAAACGTCGCCGTAACCTTCAAGAGCATTTTAGCCGGTTTTCCCCATGGTGAAACCGGGGGCGCCGGCGCGGCGTACGCCTAGCCAACGACTACGTCTTCCGGAGGTTTCCCATGCTGCGCACCCTGCTCCTCACCGGCCTCCTGGCCCTGGCCGGGTTGGTGGTCCTGAAGGTGGTCTTCGGGCTGTTGGGCCCCCTGGTGTCCGCACTCTTCTGGCTGGTGGGGATGGCGCTGCGCGTGCTGCTGGTGGGGGCGGTGGCCTACCTGGTGCTCCAGGTGGTCAGCCCCGCCACGGCGCGGCGGCTGCGCGACGCGCTGCGGTAGGGCGGGGTCGGCGGGGGGGCGGTGGGCC
>JBILKP010000078.1:0-11839 GCA_044376625.1 Gemmatimonas sp.
GGAGCTGCGCACCGCCGAGGCGGTGGACGCGGCATTGGATGGCGCGCGCGGCACCACGCTGGTGGTGGTCAACTCGGTGTGCGGCTGCGCGGCGCGCAATGCGCGCCCCGCGGTGGCGGAGGCGCTGCGGCATGCCGTGCGCCCGGCACGCGTGGTGACGGTGTTCGCCGGGCAGGACCGCGAGGCCACCGAGCGGGCGCGCGGCTACTTCACGGGGCACGCCCCCAGCTCCCCCAGCATGGCGCTGCTCAAGGACGGGGCGGTGGTGGCCATGCTGCCGCGCCACGCCATCGAGGGGCGGGCGTCGCACGACATCGCCGCCGACCTGGTCCGCGCCTTCGACGCGCACTGCACCCCCGCGGCGGGGTAACCCCGCCCCGCCGGGCCCCCCCCGCCCGGCCGTGTCCGTGTCCTGCCCCACGCGGGCCGCCGGCGGCGCTGGCGGCCCGCGTCTTGCCTGACTCCTCCGCGCCGCCCTGCGGCCGATGTCGCCACGATGGCGCATCGCCACCTGTCTTGCGAGGAGTCCAGTCATGACCGTCCTGTCGTCGATGCTGCGCCGCTTCACCCGCGACGAGCGCGCCGCCACCATGGTGGAGTACGCCATCATGGTCGCCCTCATTGCCGTCGTCGCCATCGGCGCCGTCGAGCTGCTGGGCACCACCGTCAACACCAAGTTCGGGGCCGCCAACACCGCGCTGCAGTAAGCCCGGCGCCGCCGTGCTGCCGCCGCTTGTGCCTGGTGCCGCCACGGCGGCGTTCCTCGCGCTGCTGGCGGCGGCGGCGTGGCACGACCTCCACGAGCGCCGCGTCCCCAACGGACTGGCGGCAGGGATCGCCCTGGGCGCCCTGCTGGCCGGTCCGTTGGCGTGGTCCCCCGCGCGCGGGCTCGGGATGGCGCTCCTGGGCGCCGCCGTGGGACTGCTGTGCTGGCTCCCCGCCTGGTGGCGCGGGGGGCTGGGCGCGGGGGATGTGAAGCTGTTCGCCGCCGCCGGCGCGTGGCTGGGCCCCGCCCTGGCGTGGCGCGCCACGCTGCTGGCCGCGCTGCTGGGGGGCGTGGTGGCCGTGGGGATGGCGGCCTCCGCGGCGATTGCCGCGCGCCGCCGGGCCGCGGAGGCCGCCACCACGCGGTCCGGCACGCTGGCCCCGGACTTGCCAACCCGGAGTGTGCCCTACGCCGTGCCGATGGCGATGGCCCTGGCCCTCGCTGCCGTGCATCCGCGCGCCCTCCACCTGCTGCCGTGACCCTCCATGTCTCCACCGCTTGCCCCGCGCCGTCGCGGCGCCCGCCCCGCCCTCCTGCGCGATGAGCGCGGCGCCGCGCTGCTGGAGTTCGCCCTCGTGGCGCCGCTGCTGCTGGCGCTCACCTTCGGCGCCATCGACGCCGGGCGCTTCCTCTTCCTGCAGCACGCGCTGCTGAACGCCGTGCGCGACGGCGCCCGCCTGGCGGCGGTGTCGCCGATGGCCACCGCCGCCGAGGTGAGCACGGCCACGGCGCAGGTGGTGGGCGCGGTGCGGGCGCGCATCCCCGATGCGCAGGGGGGCAGCGCCGCGGTCACTGTCGCCCTGCAGGGCACGGCCCCCGCGCAGACGGTGCGCGTCAGCGTGGCCGGCTATCCGTTCACGCGACTGGTGCCGTTCCTGGTCCCCACGACGCTGCCCACGGTGCGTGCCGAGTTCCGGCACGAGTTCCAGTGAGGGCGCGCATGGAGCGGGCGTCCGGAGGGCACACCCATGGGTGAGCGCCGATTCCTGGTCGTGCTGGGGGCCGCGCTGCTGGTGGCGGCGGCCGCAGGGGCGGGGGTGTTCCGGGCGCTGCGCGTGGCGGAGGCGCGGGCGCGGGTGCCCATGCTGCCGCTGCTGGTGGCGGCGCGCGACCTCCCCGAGGGGCACCGCATCACCGCCGCCGACACCCGGCGCGCCGAGGTGCCGCGGGACACCCGTCCGGCGGCGGCGTACGAGCACCCCGACTCGGTGGTGGGGCGCGTCACCCGCGTGGCCGTCTTTGCCGGCGAGGCGCTCGTCCCGGGGCGGCTGGCGCCCGAGGGGGCCGGCGCCGGGCTGGAAGTGAAGATCGCCCCCGGCAAGCGCGCCATGGCGGTGAAGATCGACGAGGTCGCCGGCGTGTCGGGGCTGGTGCAGCCCAACAGTCGCGTGGATGTCCTGGTGACGCTGCGCGACGACGGCGACCGCGACCGCCAGCACGCCAAGCTGTTCATGGCCAACATGCGCGTGCTGTCGGTGGGCACCGCGCTGGAGCGGGGCCCCGACGGGCGGCCGCTGGACGCCACCACCGTGGCGCTGGAGGTCTCCCCGGCGGAGGCGGAGCAGCTGGCGGTGGCGGCCAACGCGGGGAAGATCCAGCTGGTCCTGCGCGGCTACGGGGACCCCGACACCGTGCGCACCCCCGGGGCCACCGCGCAGGCCATGCTGCAGCGCCTGGCCACCGCCCCCGTGGTGACGGCCCCGGCGCCCCGCGCCGCCCCGCCGCCGCCACCTCGCCGCTCCGCCGCCGCCCCCGCGCCCGAACCAGTCCGGCCGGTGGCCGTCGTCCCCCCGGCCCCCGCGCCGCGGGTGGTGCGCCCCGACTCCTCCGTCGTGCAGGTCTATCGCCGCGCCGCGCTCACGCAGCACAAGGTGGCGCGCCCGGACTCCACGCCCCGTCCCTGATCCCATGCCCTCCTGCTCCCTTCGTGTCCGCGCCTTCGCGGGCGCGGCGCGCCTCGCGCTTGTCGGGGCGCTCCTGCCGCCGCCGATGGCGGCCGCCCAACCCGCCGCCCCCCCGCCACCGGTGGCACCCACCGCCGCTGCGTCCGCCCCGGTGGCGCCCGCCGCCGGGGACGTCATCCCCGTGCAGCTCGTGGCCGGCCGCGCGCTCCCCCTCAATGGCTTCCCCGTGGCCAAGGTGACCGTGGCCAACCCCGACATCGCCGATGTGGTGGTGGTGGGCGAGGGGGACGTGGTGATCACCGCCAACGCCGCGGGGGAGACGGACATCATCCTCTGGGGCAGCGCCGCCGGCACGCGCCGCCACTACCGCGTCACCGTCCGCTCCGCCGCCGACCGGCGGCAGGTCGTGCTGGCGGTCAAGTTCGCCGAGGTGCGCCGCGAGACGCTGCGCCAGCTCGGCACCTCGCTGCTCTATCGCGCCGTCAACGGCAACACCCGCGTGGGCACCGGCGCGTTCCGCACCGACCAGCCCTTCACCGAGCCGGGGCAGGTCACGCTCCCGGGCGAGTCGCGCTTCCTCACCGTCCTCACCAGCTTCAACACGCGCGACCTGCTGGCGCTGCTGGACGCGGAGGAGCAGCGCGGCAACGCGCGCTACCTCGCCGAGCCCACGCTCATGGCCGCCAACCTCGAGGAGGCCAGCTTCCTCGCCGGGGGCGAGGTGCCCATCCCGCTGGTGCAGGGGGGCGTGGCGGGGCAGCAGGCGTTCGTCACGATCCAGTTCCGCGAGTTCGGCGTGCGCCTCGCCTTCCGCGGCGAGGTGCTCAGCGACTCGCTGCTCAAGCTCAAGGTGCGCCCCGAGGTGTCGTCGCTGGACTACACCAACGCCGTCACCATCCAGGGGTTCCGCATCCCCGCGCTGCGCACGCGCCGCGTGGAGTCCACGGTGGACGTGCTCACCAACCGGTCGCTGGTGATCTCGGGGCTGTTCAACGAGGAGCGCGAGATGGTGCGCACGGGGCTCCCCTACCTGGGGGCCATCCCGGTGCTGGGCGCGCTCTTCTCCAGCAAGCGGTGGCAGCGCAACGAGAGCGAGCTGGTGGTGGTGGTGTCGCCGGTGCTCGTGGACGCGGGGGCGCCGCGCCCCGCCGACCTGCTCCGCTTCGCCCCCGACACCACGCTCCCCGCGCGCCCGGCGCTGGAGCGCCGGCTCCCCCCCGACACGCTGCGGCGCTGAGGGCCCGGGGCATGGAGCCAGAGGGGGGGGCGCCCGGGCGCGCGCACGAATCGACGGCGGGGGGCGCACAGGCGGCGCCAATCCCCGACGGCGTGCTGGACACGCTGCGCCGCAGCATCCCGGCCGAGGTGGCCGCGGGGCTTTCGGAGGCGCAGCTGGCGCAGGCGGTGCGACAGCTGCTCGAGCACCCCGCGCCCGCGGGGCGCTGCGTCGCGGTGCACGCGGCAAAGGGCGGGGTGGGGAGCACCACGGTGGCGTTGGCGCTGGCGTGGGCCCTGGCGCACCGCCACGGCGCCGCCGGCGACGGCGCTGCCGGAGACGGCGCCACCGAGGGCGGGGTGGTGCTGGTCGACTTCACCACGGTGGGGGCCGGCGTGCGCGGCGTGCTGGAGGTGGCGCCCCCCTACGACCTGGGGGACGTGGCCGCCCGCGCCGATCGCATCGACGGCGCCTACCTGCAGTCGGTGCTGTACCCGCACCCCGACGGCGTGGCGCTGCTGGCGTCCGCGGTGGCGCCCGCCGAGGCGCCGCCCCTCTCGAGCACCGCCGCCGCGCGCGTCCTGCGCCTGCTGCGCGAGACCCACGCCTTCGTGGTGGTGGACACCGACCACCACCTGGCCGACGCCACGCTGGCCGCCCTCGATGCGGCCGACCGCATCCTGCTGGTCACGCAGCTGGACATCCCCACGCTGCGCGGCACGCAGCAGGCGCTCGCCCTGTTCGCGCGCCTTGGCTACCCCGACGGCAAGGTGCTGCTGGTGGGGAACCGCGCGGGGAGCCGCGCGCGGCTGGCGCAGGCCGACGCCGAGCGCGCGCTGGGACGGCGCCTCGACGTGCTCCTCCCCAACGACTTCGACCGGTGCGCCACCGCGATGGCCACGGGGCAGTTCCTGCAGCGCGGGGGACGGCACCATCCGCTCCCCGTGGCCGTGGCCCGGCTGGCGGCGGCGCTGGCCGATCCCCCGCCGTCGGCACCGGCGGGGGGGGCACGCGCGCCCGTCCCTCCCTCGACCGCCCCCCGCTCCCGCCTGGCCCGGCTGCTGGCCCGCCGCTGAGCGGCGTCCCACCCGCTGCCCATCCGCCGCCAACCGGCCGTGCCCCACGGCCGGCGCGCCACGCGCCTCGTGCGCCCCCGATCGCCCCAGGACCCGCCATGCCTACCGCCCTGCACCAGCGCCTGTACGGCGCCGTCCCCACCACCCCCGTCGCACCGGTCGACCCCGACGGGGCGGCGCGGCGCACCGACCCGCCCCCCGCCTCCCCCGTGGGCGAGCTGGCCCATGCGCTCCACCGCACGCTGGTGGACCGCCTCGACCTGGCCGCCCTGGAGACGCTGGCCGACGAGCGGCAGGTGGCCGCGCGCGTGCGGCAGGCGGTGGCCGAGCTGCTGCGCAGCGAGCCCACGCCGCTGGCGCAGGGGGAGCGCGACGCGCTGGTGGAGCAGGTGCTGCACGAGGTCACCGGCCTCGGCCCCATCGAGCCGCTGGTGCGCGACCCCGCCGTCTCCGACATCCTCGTCAACGGCCCGCGCGAGGTGTACGTGGAGCGCGGCGGGCGGCTGGAGCGCGTGCCGCTGCAGTTCCGCGACGGGGCGCACCTGCTGGCGGTCATCGACCGCATCGTGTCGCGCGTGGGGCGCCGCGTGGACGAGGCCTCCCCCATGGTGGACGCGCGCCTCCCCGACGGTTCGCGCGTGAACGCCATCATCCCGCCGCTGGCGGTGGACGGCGCGGTGCTCTCCATCCGCCGCTTCGGCGCGTCGCTCACCCCCGCGCGGCTGGTGGAGCTGGGCGCGCTCACCGACGGGATGCTGGCGCTGCTGGGGGCGTGCGTGCGCGCGCGCCTCAACGTGCTCATCGCGGGGGGGACGGGGTCGGGGAAGACCACGCTCCTCAACGCGCTCAGCGCCTTCATCCCCCCGAGCGAGCGCGTCATCACCATCGAGGACGCCGCCGAGCTGCGGCTGCAGCAGCCGCACGTGGTGCGGCTGGAGACGCGCCCCCCCAACGCGGAGGGGCGCGGCGAGGTGGTCACCCGCGACCTGGTGAAGAACGCGCTGCGCATGCGCCCCGACCGCATCATCGTGGGGGAGGTGCGCGCCGCCGAGGCGCTGGACATGCTGCAGGCCATGAACACGGGCCACGAGGGCTCGCTGGCCACGGTGCACGCCAACTCCCCGCGCGACGCCCTCGCGCGGCTGGAGACGATGGTGCTGTTCGCCGGCACCGCCCTCCCCGACCGCGCGGTGCGCGAGCAGGTGGCCTCGGCGCTGGACCTGGTGGTGCAGGTCAGCCGCCTGTCCGACGGGGCGCGGCGCGTGGTGAGCATCGCCGAGGTGACGGGGATGGAGGGGGAGGTGGTGCAGCTGCAGGAGATCGCGCGGTTCCGCCGCCAGGGGGTGCTGGCCGACGGCACGGTGGCCGGGCACTTCGAGGCCACGGGGGTGCGCCCGCGCTTCGCCGCGCAGGTGGCGCTGGCGGGGATCGAGCTGCCGCCGTCGCTGTTCCTGGAGGGGCGCTGAATGGGCGCCGGGTTGACGCTGCCGGGGCTGGCGGCCGCGGCCGCCATGGCGGGCACCCTGGCGCTGGTGCTGGGGGGGTACGCCTGGCTGGACCGCCGCCGGCTGGCTGAGCGGGCGCGCCTGCAGGCGCGCCTGGCGGCCATGACGGCGGGGGACGCCGCGGTGGCGGTGCTGCTGCGCGGCGCGGCCGCTCCGGGCGGCGCCCCACTGGGGGCGCGACTGGCGGCACTGCGCGACCTGCTCACCGGGGCCCGGCGACGGCGCGCCGCCGCCATCGAGCGGCAGCTCCCCGACGCGGTGGACATGCTGGTCAACGCGCTGCGCGCCGGCTACGCCCTCTCGGCGGCGCTGCAGTTCGTGGGGGAGCAGCAGCCCGCACCGCTGGGTCCCGAGTTTGCACGCGTGGCCGGCGAGCAGCAGCTGGGGGGGGACACGCGCGAGGCGCTGGAGGGGCTGCAGGCGCGGCTGGGGACGCTGGATGCGCGCCTGGTGGTGCTGGCCATGCAGGTCCAGCGGGAGACGGGGGGCAACCTCGCCGAGATCCTGGCCACCATCGGGCAGGTGGTGCGCGAGCGGCTGGAGTTCCGCGCGCAGGTGGAGGTGCTCACCGCGGATGCGCGGCTCTCGGCGCTGGTGCTGGCCGCGCTGCCGGTGGTGCTGTTCGTGGGGGTGCGCGCCATGAACCCGGGGTACATGGCCCCGCTCACGGGCACCCCGGTGGGGCGCGGGCTGGTGGGCTACGCGGTGGGCTCGCTGGTGGTGGGGACGCTGCTGCTGCGCCGCATGGCGCGCGTGGAGGTGTGACATGGGGCGGGATACATGAGCGGGATCGTGGGGACGCCCTGGGCGCTGGTCGCCCTGGTGGCGACGGCCGCTGCGGCCGCGGGGGTGGCGCTGTGGGCGGTGCTGGCGGAATGGCAGCGGCGGCGCGTGCTGCGGCGGCTGGCGGGTGGCGCCCCGGCGGCCGTGACCGTGGCCGGGGGGGCCGGGACGTCCCCCCCGGCGCGCGCCGGCGCGGTGGCCCGCGTGGGCGACTGGCTGGCCGCGCGGGTTCCCACGGAGTTGGGGGAGGACCGCGTGCTGGCCAGCCGCCTCGTCCGCGCGGGGATCGAGGGGGAGGAGGCGCCGCTGGTGCTGGCCGTGGCGCGCGTGGCGCTGGCGGCCGGGGTGCCGCTGCTGGCGCTGTGGCTGGGCCCCTCCGGCCCGCCGCTGTTGCGCGCCCTCTGGCTGGTGCTGGCGGTGGTGGTGGCGCTGCTGGCCCCCTTTGCCCTGCTGGACCGCCTCACCGCCGCCCGGCAGCTGGCGCTGCGGCGCGCGCTCCCCGACACGATGGACCTCCTGGTGGTGTGCGTGGAGGCGGGGGTGTCGATGGACGCGGCGCTGCAGCGGGTGGCGCGCGAGATGGCGCCGGTGCACCCGCAGCTGGCCACGGAGCTGACGGTGATGAACCGCCGCCTGGCTGCCGGCCTCACGCGGGAAGAGGCGCTGCGGGGGCTGGCGGTGCGCACCGGCGTGGAGGAGTTGCGCCAGCTGGCCGCCCACCTGGTCCAGGCCGAGCGCTGGGGCACGTCGATTGCCACGGTGTTGCGCGTCACCGCCCGCGACCTGCGCCGGCGCCGCCGGATGGCGGCCGAGAAGCGCGCGGCCACCGCCGGGACCCGCATGCTCCTGCCCCTCGCCCTGTGCATCTTCCCCACGATCTTCGTCGTCCTGCTGGGTCCCGCGCTGCTGCAGGTGGGCAAGGCCTTCGGGGTGGGCCCGTGAGCGCGCCCCCGCGCCTGGCCCTCCCGCATCTGGCGCCCCCGCGCCGCGGCGGCACGCTGGTGCTGGTGGCGGTGCTGCTCACCGTGCTGGTGGGGTGTGCCGCCCTGGCGGTGGACCTGGCCCGGGCCTACGGCGTGCGCACCCAGCTGCGCACCGTGGCCGATGCGGCGGCACTGTCGGCGGCCACCGACCTGGCCCGCACGGCCCCGCAGGGGGACGCCGTGGCCCGTGCCCTGCAGCTGCGCAGCGGCAACCGCGTGGGTGGCACGGTGCTGGGCGATGCCGGGATGGGCGCGGGGGATGTGGTCCCCGGCACCTGGGACTTCACCGCCGGCGCCTTCACCCCCTCGGCGTGGGCGGCGGCCACGGCGGTGCGCGCCACCGCGCGCCACGAGCTGCCGTGGACCTTCGCGCGGATCTTCGGCACCACGGGGCGCACCCTCACCGCCACCGCCATCGCCGCGCTGGGGTCTCCCCGGTGGCGCCGCTGCCTCACCCCGTGGGCCGTCCCGTACAGCAACCTGCTGGTCACCCTGGGGCGCTCCGCCACCGACACGGCATACCGGCTCACCGCCGCCGACGTGGCGGTGCTGCGCGATGGGCAGCTCCCCATCGTGTTCAAGGTGTCCTCGACCACCCAGGACCAGGGGGGCGCGGCAGTGGGGGGGAGCGCCATCAGCGGCAACTACTACGCGGTGCGCCTGCCGCCCGTGCAGTACGCCAATGGCAGCGCCGGCAACCCGCAGGGGGGCGCCAGCGTCTATCGCGACGCGCTGGGGACCGCGTCCTGCATGGGGGACGACCGCACGGCCGGGGTGGGCGACTGGCTCGACCTGGAAAGCGGCAACATGACCGGCCCCACCCGGCAGGGCGTGCAGGCGCTGTGCGGCGGGGTGGGGAACAGCTTCAGCTGCAACGTGCCCGTGTTCCTCCCCGTCTGGAACGCCCGCAGCGGCGGCACCGCCAGCGCATGGGTGCAGGTGCTGTACGTGGGCGCCTTCGTGGTGACGCAGTTCAACAATGGCACGGTGACGGGCTATCTCACGGCGCTGGCGGCCGACCGCCACACGGGTGGCTTCCAGCCGCAGCCGGGGCCGGTCATGCGCGGGGCCCTGGTGCAGTAGGGCCCCGCGCACGGCCGGCGCGGGCTACCCCCGCACCCAGCGCAACAGCTCGGCCACCGAGGCCCGCTTGCCGGTCATCAGCAGCCCCACGCGGTAGATCCGCGCCGCCGCCCAGATGCTCAGCACCGCCCCGGCCGCCACCGACGCCAGCGAAAGCGCCACCTCCGCCGCCGGCACCTGCGTCACCGTCATGCGCATGGGCATCATGATGGGCGCCGAGTGCGGCAGCAGCGACAGCGCCCGGGCCAGCGCGCCGTCGGGCTGCATCAGCACCGACTGGGCGAAGACGATGGTGGACACCAGCAGCACCATCACCGGCGTCTGCGCCTGCTGCGCCTCCTGCTCGCTGTTCACGCTGGCCCCGGTGGCCGCGAAGATCCCGGCGTACAGCAGGAAGCCGGTGATGAAGAAGGCGACGAGCACCGCCAGCACCCCGCCCCCCACCGCCGGCAGGGACAACCCCGGGCTCTCCACCCCCAGCGCCCCGAGCAGCGGGCCGCGCACGCGCCACAGCGCCGCCGACGCCGCCATCCACACCGCCATCTGGGTGAGCCCCACCGCGCACACCCCCAGCACCTTCCCCAGCAGCAGTCGCCCGGGGGACACGCTGGCAATCACCACCTCCGCCACGCGCGACTGCTTCTCCTCCAGCACGCCGCGCATCACCGCGATGCCGTAGATGAACATCATGAAGTACAGCAGCATCGCCACCGCCAGCCCGGCCACCAGGTTGAGCTCCCCCGACCCGCCGCGCCCGCGCGCCGACAGCCGCTCGGTGGCCAGCCGCACCGAGGTGGACGCCAGCTGCCGCCCCAGCTCGGGGTCCACCCCGCTCTGGTCGATCCGCCACATCACCAGCGCCCGTTGCACCGCCCCCTCCAGCCGCTGCATGTCGAACAGCGCGGTGGTGTTCCCCCCGGCGTAGCGCGCCGCCCCGGCCGCCAGCGTGCCGCTGTCCAGCACCAGGTAGCCGCGCACGGAGTCGGCCACCACCAGGCGCGTGGCCAGCGACTCCGCCGCCGCCACTCCGCCCTCGGTGGCCGTCACCACCCGCGGCGGCGTCCCGCGCCCCAGCGCCCCGCCCGCCAGCGTGGAGGCCACCCGCGCGCCCAGCCCCGCGCCGGTGGCGTCCACCACCACAATGCGCCCGCCGTCCGCCTTCCCCTGGCCGCGCTCGGCCAGCAGCGGCGGGATCACCATGATCCCGCCGAAGAACACCGGCCCGAACAGCGTGGCGATCACGAACCACTTCGACCGCACCCGCTCCTCGTATTCGCGGCGGACCACCGCCCACACCTTCCGCGCCCCGCGCATCCCGTCACCCATGGCCGGTCATCCCCGCTTCCACGTGGGTCCCCCCCACCTTGTCCAGGAAGATGCGGTGCAGCGACGGCCGCACCCGCTCGAATCGTTCAATCGCCGCCCCGGCCGCCACCAGGCGCGCCAGCAGCGCCGACGCGGCCGCCTCGGGCGCCAGCTCCAGCTCCAGGTACCGGTGCGAATCATCCACCCGGCGCACCAGCGCCGGGTCGGCCAGGACCGCCTGCACCGCGGGGGAGGGCGCCCCCTCCAGCGCCAGCGCCACCAGCGGCGCGCCATGCCCCTCGCGCACCGCCGCCACGCCGCCGTCCAGCACCTTCTCCCCCCGCGCGATGATGCACACCGCGTCGCACATCCGCTCGGCGTTGTCCATGATGTGCGTGCTGAAGATCACCGTGCGCCCCGCCTGCCGCAGCGCCACCACGGTGTCCTTGAGCGCCTGCGCGTTCAGCGGGTCCAGCCCGCTGAAGGGCTCGTCCAGCACCACCAGCTGCGGGTCGTGCAGCAGCGCGCCGATGAACTGCACCTTCTGCTGCATCCCGCGCGAGAGCTCCTCCACCTTGGCGCTCCCCCAGTCCTTCCCGGCGTCGCGCAACGCCAGCCGCTCCAGCCACGTGTCGATGCGGCGCTCCAGGTCGCGCCCCGAGAGCCCCTTGAGCTCCCCCAGGAAGCGCAGCACCCGCCGCACCCCCATCTTGCGGTACAGGCCGCGCTCCTCGGGGAGGTACCCCACGAGATCCACCAGCCCGGGGTCACGTGCCGGGCGCCCCAGCACGCGGATCTCCCCCCGGTCCGGGGCGATGATGTTGAGGAGCATCCGGATGGTGGTCGTCTTGCCGGCGCCGTTGGGGCCCAGCAGGCCGTACACCGTCCCCGCGGGGACGGTGAGCGACAGGGCACGCACCGCCACGTGGTGGGCGTACGCCTTGGACACGTCGCGGATCTCGAGGGCGGGGGTACTCATGCGGGGGCGGGGGGGAGGGGGCCGGCTCACGGCCGGCGCGTGTGCTACGACATATTGCACGGATGACCGCCCCTCCGGCCATGCCTGCCGACGAGGTTGCCGCACCGACGGCATCGACCCGACGCACCAGGGCGCCGCTCCGCTTCTCCCGGCAGGAGCTGGCCGGCGCCTTCGGCGACCTGGGGACTGACCTCCCGCTGCTGGTGGGGGTGGTGCTCGCCACCGGGATGGACGCCCCC
>JBILKP010000275.1:0-3798 GCA_044376625.1 Gemmatimonas sp.
CCGTGAGGGCGTGCATCGTGTCGGCCAGCTCGTAGTGGATGAGGGAATCCATCGCCACCAGCGCGTCGAAGGTCCCGAGCGCCGGGTCCAGCATGTCGCCGGCGTGGAACGCCACCGTCACCCCCGCAGCCGTGGCGCGCGCGCGCGCATGGTCCACCAGCGTGGGCGACAGGTCCACCGCGACCACCTCGGCGCCCCGCCGCGCCAGCTCCACCGCCAGCTGGCCGGTGCCGCACCCCGCGTCGAGGATGCGGCGCCCCGACAGGTCGGGGGGGAGCCACCCCAGCAGGGTGGCGCGCATGCGGTCGCGCCCGGCGCGCACCGACTCGCGCACGCGCGAGACCGGCGCGTCGGAGGTGAGCGCCTGCCACGCCGCCGCGGCGGTGCGGTCGAAGTACTCGCCCACCCAGGCGCGGCGCGCCAGGTACGGGGCGGGCCCGGAGGCCGGCACCGAGGCCGGCAGGGAGGGAGGGGTCATCAGTCGAATCCCAGCAGGTCGAAGATCTCGCGGTCCTTCAGCGGATGGGCCGGAAGCGGCTCCACCTCGTCCAGCATCCGGCGCGCCAGCGCCAGGTACTCCTGCTGCACGGCCAGCACCTCGGGCTCGTCGGGCATCTCGAAGACCGTGCACTTCTTGAGGCGGCTGCGCCGGATGGCGTCCACGTCGCGGAAGTGCGCCATCGTCTTGAGCCCCACCGCCGCGTTGAAGCGGTCGATCTCGTTGGTCTCGCGCGACCGGTTGGCCACCACGCCCCCCAGGCGCACCTTGTAGTTCTTCGACTTGGCCTGGATCGCCGCGATGATCCGGTTCATCGCGAAGATCGAGTCGAAGTCGTTGGCGGTGACGATCAGGCAGTAGTGCGCGTGCTGCAGCGGCGCGGCGAACCCCCCGCACACCACGTCCCCCAGCACGTCGAAGATCACCACGTCGGTGTCCTCGAGCAGGTGGTGCTCCTTGAGCAGCTTGACCGTCTGCCCCGTGACGTAGCCGCCGCACCCCGTCCCCGCGGGCGGCCCCCCGGCCTCGATGCACTGCACCCCGTTGTACCCCGGGAACATGAAGTCCTCCGGGCGCAGCTCCTCCGCGTGGAAGTCCACCGACTCCAGCACGTCGATCACCGTGGGCACCATCCGCTTGGTCAGCGTGAAGGTGGAGTCGTGCTTGGGGTCGCAGCCGATCTGCAGCACGCGCTTCCCCAGCCGCGAGAACGCCGCCGACAGGTTGGAGCTGGTCGTGCTCTTCCCGATCCCCCCCTTGCCGTACACGGCGATCACCAGCGCCCCGTCGATCCGCTGCGCCTCATCCTGGTGCACCTGCACACTCCCGTCCCCATCGCCGTAGGCGTCCAGGATCGGCAGTCGCGTTGCAGTCATCCGTGTGGTCCTCAAGTGGTGTGCGTGCCGCGGCGCGTCAGCGCCCCGCGGGGATCCCTTCCAGCCGGTCTTCCAGCGCGCCCGCGGCCTCGCGGAGCGCCGCCAGCGTGTCCTCGTCGGGCGCCCAGAAGCCCCGGTCCGTCGCCTCCAGCAGCCGTTGCGCCACCCCCAGCGCCGCGTCGGGGTTGAGCTGCGCCAGCCGCTCCCGCATCGCCTCGTCCAGCACGAAGGTCCGCGCCGCCTCGGTGTACACCCACCCCGGCACCGCCCCCTTCCCCCCCGTGGCCGACCACCCCAGCGTGGCCGTCATGTGCCCCGCGATGTTGCGCACCCCCTCGTAGCCGTACCCCAGCTGCGCGTCGTACCAGCGCGGGTTGAGCAGCTTGGCGCGCGACTCCAGCTCGACCTGCTCCCCCAGCGTGCGCACCTTGCCCCGCGCGCCCGTGTAGTCGCCCACGTACACCGCCGGCGCCTCCCCCCCCCGCTGCTGCGCGATCACCCGCGTGACCCCGCCCAGCGACTCCACGTACTGGTCGATGTCCGTGGCGCCCAGGTCCACCGAGTCCAGCCCCTGGAACGACAGCGCCGCCTGCCCCAGCGCGCGCTTCATCAGCGCCGGCTGGCTGCGCGGCCGCCCGTCGGTGCCATAGGCAAACCCCTTCCGCTGCACGAACAGGTCGGCCAGCTCGTCCTCCGACTGCCAGCGCCCCGTCTCGATGAGGAGGTTCACGTTGGAGCCGTACGCGCCGTCGGCGTTGCTGAAGACGCGCAGCGCCGCCGTGGCCAGGTCGCACCCGGTCTCCTGCATCGTCGCCAGCGCGTGCTTGCGCACGAAGTTGTGCGCCGGGTCCTCCTCGGCCTGCGCGCACAGCAGCGCCGCCTCCGCCAGCAGGCGCACCTGCAGCGGCAGCAGGTCGCGGAAGATCCCCGAGAGCGTCACCACCACGTCCACCCGCGGCCGCCCCAGCTGCGCCAGCGGCACCAGCCGCGCCCCCGCCAGCCGTCCCACCGCGTCAAAGCGCGGGGCCACCCCCATCAGCGCCAGCACCTGCGCCAGCGGGGTCCCCTCGCTCTTCATGTTGTCGGTGCCCCACAGCACCACGGCCACCGACTCCGGGAACACGCCCCCGTCGGCCAGGTGCCGCTGCAGCAGGTGGTCGGCGCGCTGCCGCCCCTCCAGCAGCGCCGCCGCGCTGGGCACCCGGTACGGGTCGAAGCCGTAGAGGTTGCGCCCCGTGGGGAGCACCGCCGGCGTGCGCAGCAGGTCCCCCCCGGGGGCCGGCGAGACATACCGCGCGTCCAGCGCGCGCAGCACCCCCGGCACCTCGTGGTCGGTGCGCAGCCCCGCGTCCACCTCCAGCAGCAGCCCCAGGTACCGCTCGGCCCCGGCCGCGTCGGCCAGGCGTCCCCCGGCTGCGCGCACCACCCCCTCCGCCTCCCGCAGCGCCTCGCGCACGCTGGCCGATGCCACCAGCGCCCCGACCGCGGCGCGCACCGCCGCGTCGGCCGAGTCCCCCTCCGCCACCCCGGGGGCACCGGCCCCGACCAGCAGCGCGCCCAGCGGCGGCAACTCCGCCTCCGGACGGCCCAGCCGCGCCATCTCCGCCAGCAGGTCCACCCGCGCCTCCGCGGGCATCGGCTCCCCGACGACGTGCAGCCCCAGCGGAATCAGCGTGTACTCCAGCTCCAGCAGCCGCTCGCGCAGCCGCGCCACCTGCGGCTCTGCCTCGTCGGCGCTCCACGCGGGCTCGGCCGGCGCCAGCTCCACCGCGGCCGCCTGCTGCTGCACCAGCGCGCGCAGCGCCTCGTCGCGCGCCGCCTCCCCCGCCGGGAGGGCGCGCCACCGGTCGAGCGCCCCCTTGAGCTCCAGCAGCCCGCGGTACAGCCCCGCATTGGCAATGGGCGGCGTGAGGTACGACACCAGCGTGGCGTTGCCGCGCCGCTTGGCCAGCGTCCCCTCCGACGAGTTGTTGGAGGCGTACAGGTAGACGTTGGGGGTGTCCCCGATGAGGCGGTCGGGCCAGCAGCGGTCGTCCAGCCCGGCCTGCTTCCCCGGCATGAACTCCAGCGCCCCGTGCGTGCCGAAGTGCAGGATGGCGTCGGCGCCGAAGTCCTCGCGCACCCAGCGGTAGAAGGCGCTGAAGGCGTGGGTGGGGGAGAACCCGCCCTCGAAGAGCAGGCGCATGGGGTCCCCCTCCCAGCCGAAGGCGGGCTGCACCCCCACGAACACGTTCCCCAGCCGGATCCCCATCACGTGGATCGCCTGCCCGTTGGCCAGCTGCCGCCCGGGGGCCGGGCCCCAGGTGCGCTCGATCTCCGCCAGGTGCCGCTCGCGCCGCACGTGGTCGTCCACCGGGATGTGCGCGTGCACATGCGCCGGCGTGCCGTGCCGCTCGCGGTTCCCCTGCGTGATCAGCTCGCGCA
>JBILKP010000276.1:0-3793 GCA_044376625.1 Gemmatimonas sp.
GTCCCGGCGCAGAGGTCCAGGTAGCGCCCCGCGGGGACCTGGTCCCACCCCAGGGCGCGGAGTGCGGCGCGGCGCCACGCCACGTCGATGCGCAGCGACAGCACCCGGTTGAGCAGGTCGTAGCGGGGGGCGATGTCGGCGAACATCCGCTGCACGTAGGCGTGCTTGTCCTCCCCGCGGGCGGCGGCATCGGCGCGGGCCAGCGGGTCGTGGGCCAGCGGGTCGGGAACGGCCTGGGGGGAGGACATGGGGCGAAATGTCGCCAATGGGGGGCGGGCGGGGGAGTGCGTCGGCGGAGCTCCTCCGCTAGCTTGCCAGCCGATGACCGCCGACGCGCTGGGCACCCTCCCCGATGCCGACGTCGTCCGCCTTGCGCAGCAGGGGCGCGAGCCCGCCTTCCGGGAGCTCGTGCGCCGCTACGAGCGGCCGGTGTTTTCGTTGGTGTACCGCATGGTGCGCGACCGGGAGGTGGCCGAGGACCTGGCGCAGGACACGTTCGTCAAGGTGCTCAACCACATCGACCGGTACAGCCCGGAGTTCAAGTTCTCCAGCTGGCTGTTCAAGATCGCCAACAACGTGGCCATCGACCACCTGCGGCGGCGGCGGCTGGACACGGTGAGCATCGACGGGGCCCCCGACGCCACGTCGGCGTCGGAGGTGGAGGCCTCCACCATCCAGCTGGCGTCGGAGCAGGAGTCGCCGCTGGAGGAGCTGGCGTCGCGGGAGCTGGGGAGCGCCATCGAGCGGGCCATCGGGGCGCTGCGCCCCCAGTACCGGGCGTGCATCATGCTGCGTCACGTGGAGGGGCGGTCGTACGAGGAGATTGCCGCCACCCTGGACCTCCCGCTGGGGACGGTCAAGACGTACATCCACCGGGCCCGGCATGAGCTGCGGCGGGCGCTGGAGGGGGTGCGGGCGTGACCCGGTGTCCGACGCCCCCGGGGGGCCTGCCGCGGGCCCGGACGGCTGCCGGTGCCCGCCCCCCCGTGGCGCCCCCTGAAACCCGGCGCCCCTCGCGCGCGTAGCACCCCGGAGAGACCACTCACGCCATGACCAACCGCCACCTCCGCCCCGACGAATTCGACCTCCTCCTCGACCATGAGGAGGGGTTTGGCGTGGCGCCGTTGCGCCAGCATGTGGAGGGGTGCCCGACGTGCCGGGCGGAGCTGTCGGCGCAGCAGGCGGTGGTGGCGGCCCTGGACGCGCTCCCCGACCTGGCCCCCTCGGCCGGCTTTGCCGACCGGGTGATGGCGCAGGTGCCGGTGTTCGAGCCGTGGCACGCGGCGCTGGCACGCCTCGTGGAGCCGCTGGTGCCGGCCACCCGGGGGCTTCAGCTCGCGGCCGGGATGGCCGCGGCGGTGGGGTTGGGTGGGCTGTCGGCGACGGTCACCTGGCTGCTGGCGCGGGCCGACATGGCGGTGCTGCTGGCGCAGTTCGGGATGGACCGGATGCGCGGGGAGCTGCGCGAGGGGGTGGCCAGCGTGGTGGCCACGGCCGTTGGGAGCGGCGGCGAGGCCGCCGTGCGCGGCGCCCCCCCCGAGGTGGTGGCGCTGTGGGTGGGCGGCTTTGTCGCGGTGGCGGGAGTGGCCGTGGTGGGGCTGCGCGCGCTGGCCACCGCCCCCACCCGGCGCTAGGGGACCGCATGTTCTCCTCCGCCCTCCTCCCCGTGGCCGGGCTGTTCACCGTGGGGGTGCTCATCGGCCTGGTGCTGCTCATGACCGGCGCCCCGGTGCTGCTGGCCGTCTCGCGCACGGTGGCGCAGGACGTGTCGCGCGCCTTCTGGACGGGAGTGCTGTGGCAGCTGCTGGCGGGCCCCATCCTGGCGGTGCTGCTGCTGGCGTGCATCATCACCATCGTGGGGATCTTTGCCATCCCCGTGGTGGTGCTGGCGTGGCTGCTGGCCTACGCCGGGGCGGTCACGCTGGGGGTGATGGGGGTGGGGCTGGTGGTGGGGCGCGCCGTGGGGGGTCGGCTGGGGGCGCGCACCGAGGAGGGGGCCGCCTGGCGCGGGCTGGTGCTGGGGCTGCTGCTGCTGTCGCTGCCGTGGGCGGTGGCACTCACCACCGGCGGCTTCAGCCGCCCCGTGGCGGCGGCGTTCAGCTGGGCGGTGGCTACCGTGGGGCTGGGGGCCGTGGTGCGCTCGCGGCTGGGGGCGGTGCAGATCTCCCTGCGCTCCATGCAGCAGGGGGGGCTGGGGCAGTGGACCGCGTGGCGCGGCGGCACGCGCCCCCCGGGGGATGGCGCGGCCGACACCGGCGTGACATGGACGGGTGCCAGTTGGTCGCCGGCGGCACCGCCGCCGCGTGACCCCAACGAAGTGGCCCGGGTGGAGTGGGAGACCCCCACGCCGGTGCAGGGGGTGGCGGCGGCGCGCCGCCCCACCGATCAGGGCTGACAGGGGGGCACGGGCGAGCTGGGCTCGGTTAGAGACGGGATCGCCACCACCCCCTAGGACGCAGCGACCCCCGCCGCCACCAGCACCACCCCCTGCCCGCGCGCCATCCCGAAGCGCAGCGCGGCGCTCCCGTTGCGCACGGCCAGCTCCACCAGCCCGCTGGACCCCACCAGCGCCAGCGGCGCCCCGGGGGCCACGTCGCCGTAGGTGCGCACCAGCGGAAAGCGCTGCCCCATCATCTCCACCGCGGCCGCCCCCACCAGGGGACGCGCCGGCACCAGGTTGGTGATGGCGTTGCCGAAGCGGTCGAAGGTGAGCACCTCCCCCACCAGCGCCCCGTCCCCGCGCCGCGTCGGGGGCGGCGTGCGCCGCCGCACCGCCTCGGCATACGGCTCCCCCACCGTGTCCAGCAGCACAGCCGGCGACAGGCCGCGCATGGCCCCCACGGCCAGCTGCGCCGCCACCGGCGCAAACAGGTCGCGCCCATGGAACGTGGGCGCCGCCGCCGGCGGCTCGGCCAGCCGCACCACCCGCGCGTCCAGCGCGAACAGCGACGGCGACAGCACTCCGTTGTCGGGGCCCACCAGGAAGCGCCCCTCGCTGGCCACCGCCAGCGCCGCCCGCTCCGTCCCCACCCCGGGGTCCACGATCACCAGGTGCACCGTCCCTGGCGGGAAGCGGCGCCAGTAGCGCGCCACGGCAAGCCGAGCGGCCTCGATGTCCTGCGGCGGGATGTCGTGGGCGATGTCCACCAGCGGCACCCCGGGGGCCTGCGTGCACAGCACCCCCTTCACTTCACCCACGTAGCCGTCGGCGGTGCCGAAATCGGTAAGCAGCGTGACGGGAGCCAGAGCCATGCGGGAAAGGTAGCCGTTTCCGGGGCGGGGTGCTGCGGCCTGCGCAGGCAACGCAATAAATGTAGACAATGGCGTAATCATCACGACATCATCGCGCCGTCATAGCGAAACTCTATACTATCGACCGTCTCCAGCGCCCCCACCACCACAATCCCGCCATCAGCACCCCCCGCGCCGCCGCCGTCCCCGCCAGCGTCACCCACAGCCCGGTGGGCCCCCACACCCCCGCCGCCCACGCCCCCAGCGGCAGCCGCAGCGCCGTGATCACCGTGGACCCCACCATGGGCACCAGCGTCCACCCGGCGCCCCCCATGGCGCTCTCCAGCACCACCTCCGCCCCCAAAAACAGCTGCGACCACGCGGCAATCCGCAGGTACCGCGCCGCCTCCGCCACCACCGCGGGATCATCGGAGAACACCGCCGCCACCGGCTCGGGGAACGCCAGGCTGACCACCGCCATCAGCACCCCCACCCCGCTCACCGCCAGCGTCCCCAGCCACCCCGCCCCCTGCGCGCGGCGCCCAACCCCCCCCCCCCGGCG
>JBILKP010000277.1:0-3789 GCA_044376625.1 Gemmatimonas sp.
CCGAACGACAGCCCCGCCAGCGGCCCCGCGGGCGCCCCCGGCAGCGCCACGTGCGTGTGCCGGCAGAACGCCCCCAGCGTGTCACGCGCCAGGATGGAGGCCCCCGCGTTCGTCCCCTCGCTCACGGCGCCCCCACGGTGATGGCCACCTTGCCGATGGTCCCGTTCCCTTCCACCAGCGCATGCGCCTCCCCCAGCCGCTCCAGCGGATAGGTGGCGTCCACGCGCGTGGTCACCGCCCCCGAGGCCAGCCACGGCAGCACCTCGCGCTCGTACGCCTGCGTCACCACGATGCGCTCCTCCAGCGGGCGCGAACGCAGCACGGTGCCGCGCACCACCAGGCGCCGCGACAGCAGCAGGCGCAGGTCCACGGCCGACATGGTTCCGGCCAGTGTCCCCACCACCACCAGCCGCCCCTTGGGCGCCATGGCCGGCAACGCCTCGGCCACGTAGTCCCCCCCCACCAGGTCCAGCACCACGTCCACGCCGCGCCCCTCGGTCCACCCGTGCACCGCGGTCGCCAGCCACCCCGGCGCCCCCGGCACGCACCCATCGTGCATCCCCGCGGCGCGCGCAGCCGCCAGCTTCCCCTCGCCGCGCGCCGTCCCCACCACGCGCGCCCCCAGGCACCGCGCCAGCTGCACCGCCGCCAGCCCCACGCCGCTGGCCACCGCGTGCACCAGCACCACGTCGCCGGGGCGCACCTCCGCCTGCCGCAGGGCGTCGTGTGCCGTGATGCACGCCTCCGCGCTGGCCCCGGCCGCCAGCCACTCCACCGCGTCGGGGATGCGCGCCACCGCGCGCTCGTGCGTCACCAGGTACTCGGCGTGCGCCCCCCCGGCCACCAGCCCCGTCACGCGGTCTCCCACCTGCCACCGCGACACGCCGGGGCCCACTGCCGCCACCGTGCCGGCAAACTCCAGCCCGGGGATGTCCGCCGGCGCCCCGGGGGGCGCCGGGTAGCGCCCGGCGCGCTGCAGGCAGTCGGCGCGGTTCACCGCCGAGGTCACGACCCGCACCAGCACGTCGCCGGGGCCGGCCACGGGGACGGGGCGCGTGGCGATCGCCAGCACGCCGGGGTCCCCGGGGCGCGTGATCACCGCCGCGCGCATGCGGTCTGGAATCGCGGTCATGCCAGGAGTGTACCGCCCCGCCCCGCGCCTGTCAGGGGCGTCTCACCGCCCCACCACCACCGGCAGCCAGTAGCTGAACTTCACCGAGAAGAAGTTGTCCCCCGCCGCCCGCGTGGTGCGCCACAGCTCCCCCAGCCGCGCGGGATCGGCCAGCGCCTCGCTGCTGCGGCGGTTCTGCTGCCACACCACGAACAGCGTGCTCCCCGGGGTCCACTCCCACCGCATCACCACGTTGGAGCGGAACGACAGCACATGGAAGTCGCGGTTGGCCAGCGTGAACGTCTCCCCCCCGTCGGTCACCGTGCGCACCCCCGCGCTGTCCACGGCCACCGTGGTCCCGTCGGTGCCGTACTCGCGCAGCAGGCGGCTGCGCGGCGCTGCCAGCTCGCCAAAGCGCCCGAACGACCCGCTGGCCACGAACGGCTCCATGTACCCCTCCAGCGTGAGGTTGGGGGAGAACGTGTAGTTGAGCCGGAACTTCGACGAGATGGTGGTGCGGTCCACGTACGCGAACACGTAGCGGCTGCCGTAGGTGCGCGCCCCCCCGGCCACGCGGGTCACGTACTGCCGCGGGTCGGTCCCCTGCTGCCACCCGGGCTCCATCGACACCGACACCCGCGCCGAGGGGCGCAGCGTGAGCTGCCCCCCCAGCGCGCGGCGCCCGGTGCCGAGCGCGTCCTGCTCCCACCCGCCGTTCACGCGCCAGCCGGTGCGCGCCCCAAAGGGGCCGTTCAGGCGCAGCTCCTGCCGGAACATGCGCGGCCGCCCCATCAGCGGCCCGCCCCGCGTGAGCGCGTCGTCCAGCGCCGGCAGGTCGATCGTGCTGCGCACGTTCACGTTCCAGAAGTTCCGCAGCGTGAGCGACGTGTTCTGCGTCCAGCTGTTCAGCTGGTGCACCCCGCCAAAGGTGCGCGCGCCGCGCGTCTCGAACCCCAGCCGCCAGTTCTGGAACCACCGCCCGGGCTGCGTCTGCCGCACCTGCAGGTCGGCGTTGTACTCGATGTCGTCCACCGACTGCAGCCGCCCCAGGTCGGTGAGGTCGAAGCCGGGCGACTCCACCTTCACCTCCGCCCCCCAGAGGATCCACCGCCCCGCGTCCTTGTCGGCGCGCAGCTGCGCGGAGTACCCCGACAGCCGCGTGGCCAGCGGGTCGTACCCCAGGTGCGTGGCGTCGGGGCGCTGGAAGAAGCGCACGCTGGACTGCTGCAGCCGCCGGATGGCCGCGGTGTCGCCGCCCACCTGCGACCCCGCCACGAAGCCGCTCAGCACGTACTTCCCCTGCTGGAAGCGCAGCCGCCAGTCCAGCGTGCCAAACAGCGACTGCTGCGGCAGCAGCGCCGCCAGCGCCTCCTGCGCCCCGAGGGCGCGCTGCGTCCCGGTGAGCGCCAGCCCCACCGTGGAGGCCTGCCTCCCCACCTCCTGCTGCAGCCGCAGCAGCCCGTACGCGGCGCGCGGCTCCACCGGCACGGCCCGCGTGAGCGCCGAGTCCACCAGGTGCACGCGCGCCTCCTCCGCGCCGGTGACCGCGGCCAGCGCCCCCACCGTGAGCCGGCTGGGGAGCCGCCCGGTGAGCTTGGCCGCCCCCAGGATCGTGGCGGCGCGCGGCATGTCCACGAAGTCCCCATTCGCGGGGCCGCGCGGCGGCGCCCCGATGCGCCGCGGGTAGAAGTACGACGCGCCATTGCCGCGCAGCATCTCGCTCCCCTCCACGAAGAAGGGGCGCCGCTCGTCGAAGAACGTCTCGAAGGCGGTGAGGTTCACCTCGGCGGGGTCCGCCTCCACCTGCCCGAAGTCGGGGTTCACCGTGGCGTCCAGCGTGAGGTTGGGCCCCACCGCCATCTTCATGTCCAGCCCCATCCGCCCCGCCATGGGGCGGGCGAGCGGATTCCCCGCCACCGCCGTGGCACGCTGCGTCAGGTCCCCCGCCGCATAGGGCACGAACTCCACCGGGCGCGTCGACCGCACCCCCGACAGCCCCGCCAGCGTCCCGAAGCGCGAGATGTACCCCGTCTCGGTGGGCGGGATCATCACCCACTGCACGTCCTCGTTCTTGTCGGGCATCCACCGGTCCACCTGCAGCCCCCACCGCTGCTGCTCCCCCGGGGGGAAGCGGAGCTGCGAGAAGGGGATCCGCAGCTCGGCGCTCCACCCGGCGGAGTCCACGGTGGCGGCCGCCGTCCACACGGGGTCGAACTGGCTCTCGCGCCCCCGCATGTCGTCGTCCTGCGTGTGGCGGAAGTCGCTGCGCACCCCCGCCGCCGACACGCCAAACCCCACCCCGGTGCGCCGGTCCTGCTGCGGGTCCAGCGTGATGGTGATCCGCTCGGCGTTGCCGAAGCCGTCGCGGCGGGTCATGGTGCGCGAGATCGCCGATGCGTCGGCGCGGTGCATCCGTGCCCCCACGTACAGCGCCTCGTCGTCGTACACGAACCACACCTCGGTGCGCTCGGTGGCCGCCTGCCCGGGCACGGGGCGCTGCTGCGTGAAGCGGTCCACCGGCTGGGCCGTCCGCCACACCGCCTCGTCCAGCCGTCCGTCCACCCGCGGGGCGCGGGTGACGCGCGCGGCCACGGCCACCTGGGCCGACGGCTGGGCCCCCAGCGTGCCCCCCGCCAGCGGCGGCAGCAGCGTGAGCAGCAGGAGGATGGAGGCGAGGG
>JBILKP010000278.1:0-3785 GCA_044376625.1 Gemmatimonas sp.
ACCAGGTGTGCTCGGCGGCGTCCTCGCGCGCCAGCCACACCATCGCCTCGTCGTACCGGGCGCAGAAGCGCGGGTCGTCGGCCAGCGCCGCCAGCCGCGCCGGCGCGGCCTCCTGCAGCAGGCGAATGGGGTTGTGGCGCAGGCGATGCCACAACGGCTCGTCGATCTCGCGGAAGAGCAGCCGGACGTCGCGGTTCCAGCTCCAGGCCAGGTTGTGGGCGAGGGCGCGCAGCCCGGCCAGCCGGGGCGGGAGCGCCGCGGCCTCGCGGACGGCGGACGGGGAGAGCGTCGCGGTGGAGACGGTCATCTGGGGCAGGGCAAGCTTGGAATGGACGGGCGCTTGGCACGCCCGCGCAGGGCACGGTCGTAACCTAGCGGCGGGACCACCGGGTGTGGACAGGCGCGGCCGGGCGGGCTAGTGTGACCGATGAGGCCGCACGGCCACCGGCGCAGGGGCGTCGGCGCGCCCCACGGGCACCTACCTCCTCGCATGCCGCCAGCGCCCCGTTCCCGCTCCTCGCGCGCCCCGCTCCGCGCGCAGGTCTACAAATTCGGCGGGGCCTCGCTGGCCGACGCCGCCGCGATGCGCCAGGCCATCGCCATCGTGGGCGCCGCGCCCGGCGGGCGCCTGGTGACCGTGGTGTCCGCGCTGGCGGGCGTCACCGACCAGCTGCTGGAGATGGCGGCCCGGGCGGTGGCGGGCGACGAGGCCGGGGTGGATGCCGCCGTGGCCGGGCTGCGCCGTCGGCACCTGGCCGTGGCGCGGGGGATCGTGCGCGAGGCGGCGGCGCGCCGGGCGCTGGTGGCGCGCCTGACGGCGGGCTTCGACGAGCTGCAGGCGCTGGGGCACGGGGTGGCCACGCTGCGCGAGCTCACCCCGCGCACGCGCGACCTGCTGGTGGCCCGCGGGGAGCAGTTCTCCGCGCTGCTCATGGTGGCGGGGCTGCTGGCGCAGGGGCTCCGCGCGGAGTACGTCGAGGCGGGGGAGGTGATCCGCACCGACGGCGTGTTTGGCGGGGCCTTCCCCGACCTCCCCGCCACCGACCGGGCGCTGCGCGCGCGCGTGCGCGCCGCCTGGGCGCGCCGCGCCTTCCCCGTCCTCCCCGGGTTCGTGGGGGCCGCGCCCGACGGCGCGCTGGTCACCCTCGGGCGCGGCGGGAGCGACCTCACGGCCACCGTGGTGGGACGCGCGCTCCGGGCGGCGCGCATCACGCTGTGGAAGGACGTCCCCGGGCTCATGACCGCCGATCCGCGGCTGGTGCGCACGGCGCGGCTGCTGCCGCAGCTGCATGTGCGCGAGGCCGCCGAGCTGGCGTACTACGGCGCCAAGGTGCTGCACCCCCGCGCGCTCATTCCGCTGGCCCGCGTGCCGGTACCCGTGTTCGTGCGCCCGTTTGCCCACCCGGAGGCCCCGGGCACCGAGATCTCCGCGCGCCGCGTGCGCCAGCGCCACCCCGTCCGGGCGCTGTCGGTCATCCGCGGCCAGGCCCTGGTCACGGTCACCGGGAACGGCATGCTCGGGGTGCCGGGGATCGCGGCGCGCACCTTTGCGGCGCTCCAGCAGGCGGGGATCTCGGTGACCATGATCTCCCAGGCGTCGTCGGAGCATTCGCTGTGCCTGTGCGTCCCCGCCGAGCGCGCGGCCGCGGCCCAGCGCGCGCTGTCGGGGGCCTTTGCCCCCGAGCTGGCGCGACGGGAGCTGGAAGGGGTGGTGGTGCGCGAGGGCATGGCCACGCTGGCGGTCGTCGGGCTGGGGATGGCGGGGACGCCCGGCGTCATGAGCCGGGTCTTCCAGACCCTGGCCGGTGCCGGCATCAACATCGCCGCCCTGGCGCAGGGCTCCTCCGAGCTGAACATCACCGCGGTCATCGAGGAGGCCGAGGTGGAGCGCGCGGCCCGCGCGGTGCACGCGGCGTTCCAGCTGGACAAGGTGGGGGGCGGGGCCGGCGTGGCGCCGCAGCGCTGCGACGTGGTGCTGCTGGGGGTGGGGCAGATCGGGCGCGCGCTGCTGCACATGATCCCGCGCACCCGTCGGCGCACCCCCCCCACGGTGGTCGCGCTCGTCGATCGCAGCGGGTACCTGTTCGCCCCCGAGGGCTTCACGGCGCGTCAACTGGCGGCGATCGCCCAGGCCAAGGCGGCCGGCACCCCGATGGCCGCGCTCCCCGGGGGCATCGCCGCCACGGCGGAGGAGGCGGTGACCGCGGTGGGGCGCCATGCGCTCTCCCATCCCGTGCTGGTGGATGTCACCGCCGATGACACGCTGCCCGTGCTCCGCGCCGGCGTGGCCGCCGGGATGCACCTGGCGCTGGCCAACAAGAAGCCGATGACGGCCGCGCGTGCCGAGGTCGAGGCGCTGCGCGCCCTCGCCACCCAGCGCGGCGTCCGCATCCGCGAGGAGGCCACGGTGGGGGCCGGGCTGCCCGTCATGGACATGCTGGCCAAGCTCATCGAGACCGGCGACGTGGTGCGGCGGATCGAGGGGTGCACCTCGGGGACGCTGGGCTTCCTGCTCACCGCCATCGAGCAGGGGCGCCCCTTCAGCGCCGCGCTGCGCGAGGCGATGGCGCTGGGGTACACCGAGCCCGACCCGCGCGAGGACCTCAGCGGCATGGACGTGGCCCGCAAGGCGCTCATCCTGGCGCGGCAGCTGGGGTTTGCCGGGGAGATGCGCGACGTGCAGGTCACGTCGCTGGTGCCGGCGGCGTGGCGCCGCACCCCGCTGCCGCAGCTGCTGCAGCAGCTGGAGTCGCAGGATGCGCCGTGGGCCGAGCGCGCCGCGGCGGCGGCCGCCCAGGGGCGCGTGCTGCGCTACGTGCTGCGGGTCACCCCGCGCCGCGTGTCGGTGGGGCTGGAGGCGCTCCCGAAGGCACATCCGCTGGCGCTCCTGGTCGGCACCAGCAACCAGCTCGTCTACACCACCGGACGGTACGACGCGCTGCCCCTGGTGATCACCGGGCCGGGGGCGGGGGCGGCGGTGACTGCGTCCGGCGTCCTCGACGACATCCTCCACCTGGCCCCCGCATGAGCGCCGATTCCGCGCCGCCGCTGTTCCTCCCGGACGACGATGCCGCGGCAAGCCGGCTGCGCTGCGCCGCCTGCCAGGCCCTGCTGGCGGACACCAGCCCCGCCCCCGACTGCCCGCACTGCGGCGGGCTGCTGGAGGCGCTCCACCGCCGCCCCACGGGGGCCGACGGGGCGCCGCTCCCCCCCGCCGCGCTGCGCGCGCACTTCGCGCAGCACTGCTGCGCCCGCCCGGTGGGACACCCCTCCGGTGTGTGGCGCTTTGCCCCGCTGGTGATGCCCAGCGCCGGCGCCGCCATCACCAGCCACCCCGAGGGGAATACGCCGCTGCTGGCGCGCGCGGCGCTGGCGCGCTTCACCGGGTGCGAGGGGCTGCAGGTCAAGCACGAGGGGCACAACCCCACGGGGTCGTTCAAGGACCGGGGCATGACCACCGCCGTGACGCAGGCCGTCCGCGTGGGAGCCAGCGCCGTGGCGTGCGCCTCCACCGGCAACACCTCGGCCGCGCTGGCCGCCTACGCGGCGCAGGCCGGGATCCCTGGGCTGGTGTTCGTGCCCGCCGGCAAGATCGCGCTGGGGAAGCTGGCGCAGACGCTGGCCTACGGCGCGCGCACGCTGCTGGTGCGCGGCGACTTCGACGCCTGCCTGCAGCTGGTGCAGGAGGCGTCGCGCGAGCTGGGGATCTACCTGGCCAACTCCATCAACCCGTGGCGCGTGGAGGGGCAGAAGACCATCGTGCTGGAGCTCCTCCAGCAGCTGGG
>JBILKP010000279.1:0-3777 GCA_044376625.1 Gemmatimonas sp.
GAGCTTCCGCGACATGGCCCCGGACAGCCCCACCAAGGGGGACTGGGTGGCGTGGATCGGCGCCTTTGACGAGCTGATGCGCCCGGTCCCCGGCGGCTACCGCGTGCGCCTCATGGACAACACCAACCAGTGGGACTCCACCTATCCCGGCGTGGAGCTGCTCCCCGACGGGCGCGTGGTGCTCACCACCTACGGGCACTGGACCGCGGGCCAGCAGCCGTGGATTGCCTCCATCACCCTGGACGTCCCGCGGGTGGAGCGCACCAGGGAGGTGCTGGGGACGGCGCGATAAGCCCCCCTCCCGGGGGCCATTAGCTTCCCGCGCATGCCGGATGACACCGCCCGACCGACCCCCCTCACCGACGCCCAGCGCGCCACCCTCCGCGAGGCCACGGCGCTGCTGGAGCAGCTGGCGGAAGACCGCGCGGGGCTGCTGGCCATTCCCGAGGACGAGCGCACCCGCCTCCTCAAGGCCGCGGGGGAGCTGTCGCGCCCCGACGCCATCCTGCGCCGGCAGCTGGTGAAGGCCACCAAGCGCCAGAAGAAGGCGCAGCGGCAGGAGCGGTTGGAGCAGCAGGAGGCGCACCTCAACAGCACCGGGATCCGCGCCCTCCGGCGCCAGACGGTGTTCACCACCCCCAACTACTTCCCCCCGGCCTCCGACGCGCAGGAGACGGTGGAGGCGCCCGCGTTCCGGGAGGCGCTGGAGCCGCAGCACTGCTACGTCTGCAAGCAGCGCTACGAGGTCATCCACCACTTCTACGACCAGCTGTGCCCCTCGTGCGCCGCCTTCAACTGGCGCAAGCGGGGCGAGCTGGCCGACCTGTCGGGGCGCGTGGCGCTGCTCACCGGCGGGCGCGTGAAGATCGGCTATCAGGCCGGGATCAAGCTGCTGCGCAGCGGCGCGCACCTCATCGTCACCACGCGCTTCCCCCGCGACTCGGCGCAGCGCTACGCCAGCGAGCCCGATTTCGCCGAGTGGGGGCACCGGCTGGAGATCTTCGGGCTGGACCTGCGCCACACCCCCAGCGTGGAGGCCTTCTGCCACCACCTGATGGAGACGCACCAGCGGCTGGACTTCATCGTCAACAACGCCTGCCAGACCGTCCGGCGCCCCCCCGACTTCTACCGGCACATGATGGAGCAGGAGCGCGCCTCGCTGGCCGACATGCCCGCCCCCGCGCGGCAGCTGCTGGGGGCGTACGAGGGGGTGCGCGGCTACCACCTGCTCCCCGAGGCGGGGGTCTCCCGCGAGGACGCATCGCTCACCCCCGCCACGCTCCCGCGGGAGCTGGAGCGGGTGGCCGGCCTCACGCACGCCGCCGAGCTGAGCCAGGTGGCGCTGCTGGCCGACGAGCACCGGGACAACGCGCACCTCTTCCCCGAGGGGCGGCTGGACCAGGACCTGCAGCAGGTGGACCTGCGCGACCGGAACTCGTGGCGCATGCTGATGCACGAGGTCCCCAGTGTGGAGCTGCTGGAGGTGCAGCTGGTGAACGCGGTGGCCCCGTTCATCCTGAACGCCCGCCTCAAGCCGCTGATGCTGCGCACCCCCGGGCGCGACAAGCACATCGTGAACGTGAGCGCGGTGGAGGGGCAGTTCTACCGGAAGTTCAAGACCACGCGCCACCCGCACACCAACATGGCCAAGGCCGCGCTCAACATGATGACGCGCACCGCGGCGGCCGACTACCAGGTGGACGGCATCCACATGAACGCGGTGGACACCGGGTGGGTGACCGACGAGGACCCGGTGCACATCGCCGAGCGGAAGGTGGCGGAGCACCGCTTCCACCCGCCGCTGGACATCGTGGACGGCGCCGCCCGCATCGTGGACCCCATCATCGACGGGATCAACACGGGCACCCACGTGTGGGGGCAGTTCCTGAAGGACTACCAGCCGACGGACTGGTAGCCCCCCGGGGCCGCCCCCCGCGGCCGTCCTACCAGCGCAGCGACTTCAGGTACTCCACGTTCGCGCGCGCGGCGGCCAGCTCGTCGGCGGGCCCCTCCTGCTCCACGAAGCAGGGCTTGCCGTCCAGCTTGGGGATGCGCGCCAGGAACGCCTTGAGGTCGAAAGTCCCCGCGGCCAGCTCGGTGTCGCGCGTACGGTCGGGGACCACGTTCTTGAGGTGGAAGCTCCAGCAGCGGTTGGCGTTCCGGTCCAGGAACGCCATGGGGTCGCCGCCCCCCATCAGCATGTTCCCCACGTCCAGCTGGATGCGCACCAGCTTGGGGTCGGTCTCCCGCACGAACACGTCGAACGGCACCTCCCCCTGGAGCGGCTTCTGGTCGTTGGGCTCGTTGTGCAGCGCCAGCCAGATCCCATGCCGTCGCGCCACCTCCCCCGCCGCGTTGAAGCGCGCCGCCCATAGCTTCCACACGTCCAGCGACTTCCCCGCTTCCGATGGCAGGCTGGGGGCCACCAGGTACTCCTGCCCCAGGTAGGCGGCGGTATCCAGCGACTGTTCCCAGTCGCGCAGGATGGTCTCGGGCGCCATGTGCGCCGAGCGCGCGCGCAGCCCCGCGTGGCGCAGGGCGTCGCGCACCTGTTCCTTGGTGCGCCCGAAGTTGTTGAAGCTCCACAGCAGCTCCACCTCGGCGTACCCCATGGCGGCGATGGCGTCGAGCGTCTGCTCGGGGTTGGCGCGCATCGCCTTGCGCACGGCGTAGAGCTCAAGGCCCACACGATCCAACTGGCCGGCGGCCCGCGGATGGTCGCCCGAGCGCGGCAGGTCACGGGCCAGCCAGGCACTGGCGCCGGCACCCAACGTGGTGAGGAAGTCTCGACGGTCCATCCCCCTACGCTACCCCCCGCCCCGCCCAACGCAAGGCGTGGCCGGGGCGTAGATTCGCCGACGATGCCCCCCCGGAGGGGGGCGCGCGCGTCCACTCCCTTCTCCCGGTGCCCCATGCGTCGCCTTGCGTTCGTGCTGGGTGGGCTGCTCGCCCCCCTGCTGATCCCGCGGCTCCCCCTCCCCGGCCAGGGGACCGACTGGGACCCGCAGGCGGTCCTCAAGACGGAACAGTTTGCGGCCCCGCCGGCCAACATCGCGCGGATGATCCGCGCGCCTCGCGTGGACCTGTCGTTCACCATGCCCTCCCCCGACCAGCGCTGGTTCCTGCGCACCACCGGGGCCGACCGGGGCGACTGGGCAGCGTACGGGGCCCCGCACCTCTGGCTGGGCGGGCTGCAGGTGGACACGCGCGCCAACCGCGCGCGGTCGCTCACCACCAGCACCGTGACGGGGCTGCTGGTGGTGGACCCGCGCACCGGCGCTCAGCGCGCGCTGCAGGTGCCCGCGGGGGCCACGGTGTCGTCCCCCGTGTGGTCGCCGCGCGGCACCCATGTGGCGTACATCGCCAACTTCCCCGCCGCCTCCTTCGCCTACGTGGCCGACGTGGCCTCCGGCAAGGCCACCCGCCTGTCGGACCGCCCGCTGCTGGCCACCCTGGCCACCGGCATCGACTTCACCGCGGGGGGCGACGCCGTGGCGGCGGTGCTGGTCCCCGCGCCCCGCGCCCCGCAGCCGGTGTACGGGGCCAACGGCGTGGCCGACGGCCCGCTGGTGCGCCTCACCGAGGGGCGGGCCGCGCCGCAGCCCGTGCACTTCAGCCTGCTGCAGGACCCGCACGACAAGCGGTTGCTGGCGTGGCACACCACCGGCCAGCTGGCGCTGCTGGACGTGCGAGGGAAGGGGGTGCGCGCGGTGGGGGCGCCGGCGATGATCCGCGACGTGTCCCCCTCGCCGGACGGGGGATGGTTCCGGGTGACGC
>JBILKP010000006.1:0-32825 GCA_044376625.1 Gemmatimonas sp.
CCGTCCCCCCAGGGCTCCCCTTTGCCCCGGTGGACACGCCCGTGGTCAACCGCCAGGCCGCACAGGCCCTGCTGGACGCCGCCGGGTGGCGGGTGGTGCCGGGGCGCGCCGTGCGGGAGCGCGCGGGACGCTCGCTCCTGGCCACGCTGCTCACCGTGGGCAGCGGCGACCTGGCGGTGGAGCAGCTGGTGCAGGCCGACCTGGCGCAGGTGGGCGTGGGGGTGGAGGTGCGCGTCCTGGAGCTGGGCGCCTTCCTGGCCGCCCTGCGTCCCCCGGCCCGCGCGTATGACCTGGCGGTCACCGGCGTGCCGGGGACGCTGGCGCTGGGGCATCTCCCGGCGCTGTTCGCCACCGCCCAGCAGGGAGGCGCCCTGGACTACACCGGCTTCCACACCCCCGCGCTCGACCAGCGGCTGGCCGCCGCCGCCGCCGCGCCAGTGGAGCAGCGGGGCGCGGCGTGGGCCGCCGTGGATGCCCTGCTGCAGGAGGCCATGCCGGTGGCCTGGCTGTATCACGCACGCGGTGTGCAGGGACGCTCCCGCCGGCTGCAGGGCGTCACCATGGATCTGCGCGGTGAGCTGGTCACCGTGACCCGCTGGCACCGGGAGGGGGCGCCGTGATCCCCGCCCCGCGCCTGTCCGTGCTCCTGCCGGTGCAACGGGACACCCGCCGAGCGGCCACCGCCCCCGGCACCTCGCTGGGCTCGCTGGCCGACGCCTTGGCCCGCGAGCTGGAGCCGCTGCTGGCCGCCCACGCGCAGGGCACGCTCCCCATCCCCGACGGCAAGGCACGACTCACCCGCATCGGGGGGCGCTGCCCGGTGCATGGCGTACTGCTCGACTTCAACCCGTGGGAGCCCCACCGGCATCGGTGCACCGCCTGCGGGCGCGACTGGCGCGGCGCCGACCACGACGGCTGGTGGCTGGTGGGGGCGCACCTCTGGGGGATGGAGCGCGCGGTGCACGCCGCCCTGCTGTTCGCCCTGCGGGCCGACCGGCGCCACGCGGCGCTGGCGCGCGCCCTTATGGAGGGCGCGGCGGCACGCTATGCGCACTGGCCCAATCGCGACAATGTGCTGGGGCCAAGCCGCCCGTTCTTCAGCACGTACCTCGAGTCCATCTGGCTCCTGAACGCCTGCCATGCGCTGGCGCTGCTGGAGGGGGCGGACCCCGCGGGCAGCGCCGCCACGGGCGCGCAGCTGCGCGCGCAGCTGCTGGCGCCCAGTGCGGCGCTGGTGGGCAGCTTCCCCGAGGGGCGCTCCAACCGCCAGGCGTGGAACAGCGCGGCGCTGCTGGCGGCGGCCCGGCTGCTGGAGGCCCCCGACGCGGTCGTGGAGCGGCACGCCGCCACCGTGCGCGACCTCGTCGCCCACGGGCTGCTGGACGACGGCAGCTGGTACGAGGGGGAGAACTACCACCTCTTTGCGCACCGTGGCCTCTGGTACGGGGCCCAGCAGTTGGCGGCCCTCGATCGGCCGCTCGCCCCCGCCCTCCTGGCGCGCCTGCGGGCCGGCTTCATCGCCCCCTTCGCCGGCGTGCTCCCCGACGACACCTTTCCCTCGCGGCGCGATGCCCCCTATCGCGTCTCGATCCGCCAGTGGCGGGTGGCCGAATGGCTCGAGCTGGGGTGGGCCATGGGGGGCGGAACCGAGGTGGCCGCGCTGCTCACCCGTCTGTACACGCCGCCCGCCGGCGTGCGTGCGCTGGGCGCCCAGGACGAGCGCGCCCGCTCCACCGCCGACGGCGAGCGCCCCACCCCCGCCGCGCGGCTCACGCGGGCCGACCTGTCCTGGCGTGCGCTGGTGGCGGCCACCCCCGAGCCGCCGCCGGCCGTGGCGTGGACCCCGCGCAGCCGCCTCCTCCCGGCCCAGGGGGTGGCGGCGCTGCGGCGCGACCGGGGGCGGGTCTATGTGGCGCTCGAGGGCGGGCACGGTGGCGGCGACCACGGGCACCCCGACCGCCTCGCGCTCACCCTGCAGCGCGGGCCCCATCGCTGGCTCGAAGACCCGGGGGCCGGCAGCTACACCAGCCGCACGCTGCACTGGTATCGCAGCACCCTGGCCCACCATGCCCCCCTGGTCAACGGGCACTCTCAGCCGCCGGGTGAGGCCCAGCTGCTGGCATGGGAGGAGCGCGGAGGCGCCGGCTGGGTGTGGAAGCGCACGGCGCTGGCCCCCGGTGTCATGGCCGATCGCGCGCTGGTGGTGTGTGACGGCTACCTGGTGGATCGACTGGCATGGACCGCCGGGGAGGCGGTCACCCTGACGCTGCCGCTGGCCGCCGACGCCGAGACGAGGCCCGCAGCCCCTTGGGCGCCGGTCACCCCCCAGGGCGGAGGCGGGCTGGAAGACGGCTGGGACTTCGTGACTGGCGCCGAGCAGGCACCGGTCGTACCGGGCCCGTATCTGGCGGTGCCGGCGGGGGAGCAGGGCGAGCCGCGGGCGACGGCTGGCTGCTGGCTGGTGGCCCCAGGCGGCGCGCAGCTGGTGCGCGCCTGGGTCCCCGGGCCGCCGGGGCAGCCGCCGCGCCGGCGGCATTGGGTGCAGGTGCGCGGCACGGGCGGGGTGCTCTGGAGCGTGTGGGCGTGGCCGGTTGACGATGGCACCCTGACCGTCCGCCAGGTGGCGCCCGCCGCGGCCCCCGACGGGGGCGAGGCGGTCACCGTGACCACGGCCTGCGGGACCGCCGCCACGCACCACCCGGCGGCGCATGGGTGGCACATCGCCCTGGCCGCCGGTGGCGCGCGCAGCAGCATCGACCTGGAAGGCCTGGGCGCCGAGGCGGAGTGCGCCCGCCCCTCCGGTGCCGCACCTGCCGGCACGGGGGGCGGGCCGGTGGTGGAGGTACCCCTGGTGACCCTTGGGGACGATCCCCCCGCCAGCCCGCCGGCCGGGGCGCTAGTGGTGGGGCTGGGCGAGGCCCACTACGTCGCCACGGAGCAGTCGTGGCAGGAGGCGGGCGCCCCGACGGCGCACGTGGCGCTCGCCGCCACGGCCACCCACCTGGTGGTCGACATCCAGGCGCACACCGGGCCGGCGATCCCGCCCGACCACGCCGAGAACCGGCTGGACAACGAACACCCCGAGGTGAACGCCGACGGCGTGCAGTGGTACCTGGGGCGCACCGCCGGGGGATGGGCCATGGCGGGGCTGGTGCTGCCGGCGGCGGGCCCCGGGGTGCCGCATCGGCGGCTCGTCTCCGGCGAGTGGCCCCTGCCCGAATGCCACCCCCGCAGCACCCCAACCGGATGGGCCGTGCGCCTGGCCTGGCCGCTGGAGCAGCTGCCACGGGATGGCGACGGGCTCGTCCCCGTGACGCTCGTCGTGAACGAGCGCCCCCCGCAGCGGGCGCGGCGGCGCGGACAGCTCGTGCTCACCGGGGGCGGCGGCTTCGGGTACCTGCGCGGCGACCGGGCCGATCCCGCTGCCGCGTGGCGGTTGCGCCTCCCCGCGGGACCGTGACCTGCCGCGGCGCCCCCAGACGCCGCGGCGCCCCGACAGCGCTATCTTGCCCGTTCCCGCGCGCACCGCGCGCCTGACCCATCGGCGCGCGCCTCCCGCGTGCGCGCCGCCCCGCCCGTCCCGTCCTCCCGCATGGCCGAATCCGTCCTCGACGCCGTCACCGTGGTGCTGTACGAGTCGCAGGACCCCATCAACATCGCCGCGGTCATCCGCGCGATGAAGAACATGGGGGTGCGCGACCTGCGGCTGGTGCGGCCGTGTCCCTACGACCCCAATCGCATCGAGCAGGTGGCGCACGACACGCGCGACCTGGTCGAGCGCATCCGCCACTTCGACACCCTGGAGGGCGCGCTGGCCGACTGCGTCTACGTGGTGGCGTACTCCGGCCGCCGGCGCGCCGCGCGCTGGGAGCGGCACACCCCCCGGTCGGGCGCGGCGGCCATGCTGGCGCGGGCACCGCAGGGACGGGTGGCGGTGATGTTCGGGCGGGAGGACCACGGGCTCCCCAACGAGGCGCTCGATGCCGCGCACGCCATCTGCACCATTCCCACCACCGAGCACTTCTCGCTCAACGTGGCGCAGGCGTGCCTCCTGGCGCTGTACGAACTGCACCTCCTCGCGGGGGACGCCACGAAGCGCCTCCCGCCGCCCCGCCACGCGGCGGGCACCCCCACCAGCGAGGCCGTCGAGCGGGCCTTCGCCGACTTCGAGGCCGCCCTCGAGGGTATCGCGTATTTCGGCACCCGCAACCGCGAGCTGGTCATGCGCTCGGTGCGCTCGCTGCTCTTCCGCGCGGAGCCCGACGCGCGCGAGCTGCTCATGCTGCGCACGATGAGCATCGAGGTGCTCCGCACCATCGAGCGCGAATCCCGGCTCGCCGTGCGCGCCGCGCTGGCGGCGGCCGGGGTGGACGAGGCGCCTCCGTCCGCCTCGGCGAGGTCGGCCCAGGCACCGGACGGGGGGACGGGCGCGCCGGAGACGCCGGGGTGACCGCGGGTCGTCCGGTGCCCCCGGGGCGCGCGGGCTCCCATCCCCCGGCGGCCGAGGACGCCGACGCCGGGCCGTGGGCGCGCGTGGCCGCGCACCGCATTCCCGGGGGCAGTTCCACCGGCAGCAAGCGGCCGGAGGCGCTCTACGGCGCCTTCGCCAGCCACTCGGCCCTCCCGCGCCACATGGCGCGTGCGCACGGCTGCCATCTGTGGGCCGCCGACGGCCGCCGGTTCCTGGACCTGGGCATGGCGCTGGGCGCGGTGGGGATCGGCTATGCCGACGCCGCCGTCACCGCGGAAGTCGGTGAAGCGGCAGCCCAGGGGCCGGTGGGGTCGCTCCCGCATCGGCTGGAGCCCGACGTGGCCGAGCGGCTGGCCGCGGTGATCCCCTGCGCGGAGCAGGTGCGCTTCCTGCGCACCGGCGCGGAGGCGGGGGCGGCCGCGGTGCGCCTGGCCCGGGCGCTGACGGGACGCACCCGGGTGGTGGCGTGCGGCTACTTCGGGTGGCTGGATTGGTGCAGCGATGCCCCGGGGGTTCCCGCCGCCGTGCGGGAGCAGGTCACGTGGGTGCCCTTCAACGACACGGCGGCGCTGGCGGCGGCGGTGGCCGAGGCGCCGCCCGCCGCCATCATGCTGGAGCCGCTGGTGCACGACGTGGCGGCACCGGCGTGGTTGGCGGCCGCGCGCGCGCTGGCCGACGCCTCTGGGGCCGTGCTGGTGTTCGACGAGGTGAAGACCGCCTTCCGGGTGGCCACCGGCGGGGTGCAGGCGCACCTGGGCATCGTCCCCGACCTGGCGACCGTGGGGAAGGCGCTCGCCAACGGTTACCCGCTGGCGGCGGTGGTGGGGCGGCGCGCCGTGATGGAGGGCGCCACCCGCACCTGGATCTCCTCCACCGCCGCGGCGGAGGCCACCGGGCTGGCTGCGGCGCGCGCCGTGCTGGCGTGGCATGAACGGTCGCCGGTGCCGGCCCGCATGGCGGCCGTCGGCGGGCGCCTGCGGGCGCTGGTGGCCGCGCAGCTGGCCCGCCACCCGGGCCTGGGGGTGCGGGCCGTGGGACCCGACGTGATGTGGCGCCTGGAGGCCGACCGTCCGGAAGCGCTGGACGCCCTGGTGGCCGCGGCCGCGCGCCAGGGCGTCCTGTTCAAGCGGGGCGCGTACCAGTTCGGCGCCGTGGCGCACGAGAGCGGGGCCGAGGAGGAGCTGGCGCAGGCGTTGCCGGAGGCGGTGGCGGCGGCCGAGGCGATGCTCGGGGCGCTCCCCGGATCGCCGGACGAAGGGGGCGCGTGACGGCGCGCGCCCGGCACACGGCGCCCCCGGGGCGCTTGGACCCCTGATCACACGGAGCGGCAGACCATGGTGACCGACGCGCCCTTGGCGGGTGCTGTCCCGCTGCTGGATGTGCACGCGCATTTCCACACCCCCGCCTCCAACCGCACCGACTGGGCGCGCTACAACGCGTCGCGCCTCGAGGCCGGCGACCGCATGGGGGTGCGCTGTCATGTGGCCTCGGTGCTGGGCTCCTGGGGGGCCACCTCCCCCACGTACTTCACGTCGCCGCGGGATCAGACCGCGGCCAACCGCTGGATGCTGGACTATGCCGCGGGGCAGGGGCCGCGCGTGCGGGCGTATGTCGCCGTCAACCCCAACTTCACCGCGCATGCGCTGACGGAGATCACGCGCGGGGTGGCCGACGGGGCGGTGGGGATCAAGCTGGCGGCGGGGCGCAAGGCGGATGACGCGCTGTTGGACGACATCGCCGCCGCCGCCGCCGAGCACGACCTGCCGGTGCTGCAGCACGTCTGGCAGCATCGCCAGCGCGAATGGCCCGGGCAGGACGCCTCGGATGCCGTCGAGCTGGCACGGCTGGCGGCGCGCCATCCCCGCACGCGGTTCCTGCTGGCGCACATCGGCGGTGGCGGCGACTACGCGCACACGTTTCCGGCCATGCAGCCGTGGCCCAACCTCGTGTGCGACCTGTCGGGATCGGGGATCGACCGGGGGATGCTGGATGCGGCGCTGGCCGGGGTGGGGGCGCGGCGGCTGCTGTGGGCCGCCGACCTCACGCTGTGCACCGCCCTCACCAAGTGGCGGGCGCTCGCGCACACCGGGGCCGACGCCGAGGCGCTGGCCGACATCGCGTGGCGCAATGCCGTACGGCTGTTCCCGCCGGGAACCTTCGACGCCGTGCTGGGGGATGTGCGCCCCCCGCGGGAGGACGCATGACCGTGGACACGCCGGCGGGGGCGGGACCGCTGCCCACCGCCCCGATCGACGTGACGGCGTGGGTGGGCGCGTACCCGTTCCGCGAGGTGCCGCACCCCGAGCCGGCCACCCTGGTGCAGGTGCTGGCGCGCGAGGGGTTCGGGGGGGCGTGGGTGGGATCGTTGCCGGGGGCGTTTCACCGGGACCCGCTGCCGGCCAACCAGGCGCTGTACCGCGCGCTGGCCCCGCACCGGGCGTGGCTGCACCCGGTGCCCATCGTGCGCCCCGACTGGCCGCACTGGGAACGACAGCTGGTGGAGGCGGTGGCGGAAGGGGCGCCGGCGGTGTGCGTGCACCCCACGCGGTGGGGGCTGGGTGACGGGCATCCGGCGGTGGACGAGCTGGCGCGCGCCTGTGGGGAGGCGGGGGTGGTGATCCACTGCCCGGTGCGGTTCGAGGACCTGCGCCAGCGCCACCGGATGGACACGGCGGGAGACCTCTCGGCGGCGTTCCTGCGGCGGCTCCTGCGGGGGGTGGGGGTGCGGGCGGGGGTGGTGGTGGCCGGGGCCGGGCGGGAGCTGATCGAGGAGGTGTGGTGGGGGCTCACGCCGGTGGAGCAGCAGCGGGTGTGGTTCGACTTCCACTGGGTGTGGGGGCCCCCCGAGGACCAGTTCGCGCACCTGGTGGAGACGGTGGGTCCGGGGCGGCTGGCGTGGAGCAGCTGGTGGCCGCTGCGGCTGGTGCAGCAGGCCGGGGCGCTGGTGGACCTGCTGCCGGCGACGACGCGGCGGCGGCTGGCGGTGGAGCCATTGGCCGACGGGCGGGGGATCCAGGCGGCGGCGCAGGCGCTGCGAGGGGTGGCTGCGGCGGGATGAACCGCGTGGGGACGGTGCGGACGCGGAACCTTTGCCGGCTGTCGGGCATTGGACGTCGGTTTCGGACGCCACGTACGTCGGGCGCGTCCGTGCATCTGGTTGTCGTCGCACGGGTTGCGCGTGCACCACGGAGGCGCGCGCTGTCCGGAATCCCCTTGCGTACAACTACGGAGCGGGTGATTTTTGCAGCTTGCCCCGGAGTGTGTGACGTCACCGCGTGCGCCTGTGCGCACCGGGGGCGCCCTGCGCTGCGGGCCACCTCACGGGATGCCGACGCGGAAGGCCGCGCCCGGCCATCCCGGTGTCCAGCCACCATGCTTCCCCGGCCCCAGGTCTGATGACGGTCAAGAAGAAGTGGACGGTGATCCCCGGGTTCCTCGCCCTCGCGGCAGCGGCCACGCTGCTGTCGGCGTACAGCGGCGCGTCGTCGTCGCAGGGGCTCCGCGTCGAGCAGCCCATCAAGTTCGTCCACGCGCCGCACGTGCAGAAGGCGGGGATGAATTGCCTGTACTGCCATAGCGCGGCCAACAAGTCGCCCGACCCGGGGAACGCCTCGGTGGCCACCTGCATGGGGTGCCACACGCTGGTGAAGACCACGTCGCCGGAGATCAAGAAGCTGGCGGCGTACTGGAACAACGGGGTGAATGCGAAGCCCATCCCGTGGAACCGTGTGCACAAGGTGCCGGACTATGTGCAGTTTCCGCACTTCCGGCACGTGAACGCGGGCGTCACCTGCCAGAGCTGCCATGGGCAGATCCAGAACCAGGGGGCGCAGGGCCCGGACACCAACTACGTGCCGGTGCAGCAGGTGAACTCGCTCAACATGGGCTGGTGCATCAACTGCCACGTGAACGGCTACAAGCCGGCGGACGGTGCGCGGGCGGCCGGCATGCCGGTGACGGCGGAGCTGGAAGCGGCGCCCCCCAAGAAGGCGCGGTATGACTGCGCCGTCTGCCACTACTGATCCCCAGCCCCCGAGCACGAGCATGAGCACTGAAGCGGGGAGCGGCGTCAAGCGCCGCGACTTCCTCAAGATCCTGGGCGCCACGGGCGCCTCCACGGCGGTGGTAGGCTGCTCCTCCGAGAAGGTGGGCAAGCTCATCCCGTATGTGTCCTCGCCGGACAACACGGTGCCGGGGGTGTCGCAGTACTACGCGACCACCTGCCGCGAGTGCGCCACGGCGTGCGGGGTGCTGGCGGAGGTGCGCGACGGGCGCCCGATCAAGCTGGACGGGAACCCGGCGCACCCCCTGAGCCGCGGCGCCATCTGCTCCACCGGCCTCTCGGCGGTGCAGGGGCTGTACAACCCCGACCGCTACCGCTCGCCGATGGTGCGCGAGGGGAAGGAGCTCAAGCCCACCACGTGGGACAAGGCGCTGCAGCTCCTCGCGCAGAAGGTGGGCGAGGTGAAGAGCCGCGGGCAGGCCGGGAACGTGGTGTTCATCAACCAGCACGAGACGGGGACCTTCCCCGGCTTCCTCGACCAGTGGCTGTCGGCGCAGGGGATGCCGGCCCATCTCAGCGTCGACCCGCTGGCGCCGGTGGCCACCCTCGCCGCCAACCAGCGGGCGTACGGTGCCGCGTGGCCCGGGCTGGACTTCGGCGCGGCCAAGCTGGTGGTCAGCGTCGGTGCCGACTTCCTGGACGGCTGGGGGCACGCGGTGCCGCAGCAGCTGGACTGGGCGGATGCGCGCGCGAAGATCGAGGGGGCGCCGAAGCTGGTGTACGTTGGCGCGCGCCGCTCGCTCACCGGGCTGAACGCCGACCAGTGGATCCCCGCCAAGCCGGGGAGCGAGATGGCGCTGTGCGCCGCCCTTACGGGCGCCGGCACCGTGGCGGCGGCCGCTGAGGCCAGCGGCGTCCCGGGTGCCACCATCGAGGCGCTCGCCGCGGCCATCAAGGCCGCGGGCAGCGGCGTGATGGCGCTGTGCGGCGTGACCGGCGCCGACGCCGTGGAGTGCGCCACCATGGTGGCCGACCTCAACAAGAAGAACGGCGCGGTGGGGGTCACCATCAAGCCGGCGGCGGGGCACGGCGGCTACGCCGGGCTGTCGTCGTATGCCGACCTGGTGGCGGCCACCAAGCAGATGTCCGCCGGCGCGGTGCCGCTGGCCTTCGTGCGCGGGGCCAACCCGGCGCACACCACCCCGAAGCAGGGCGGCAGCTTCGCCGAGGCGTTCGGCAAGGTGGGGTTCAAGGTGGCCTTCTCGTCGATGCCCGACGAGACGGCGGAGCTGTGCGACCTGGTGCTCCCCGACCATCACTGGCTGGAGAGCTGGGGGGATGCCGTGGGGATGACCGGCCAGCTGGGGCTGCAGCAGCCCACGCTGGACCCGGTGTTCGACACCCGCGCCACCGCCGATGTCCTGATCCAGCTGGCCAAGATGGACCAGGCACTGGCCGCCAAGTACCCCGCCGCGGATTACCGCAGCTGGTACATCGGCAAGTTCCCCGGCGGGGCGTCGGCGTTCACCTCGGCGCTCACCAAGGCCGCCGTGGCCGGCGCGCCGCTGGTGGCCGCCACGGCCAAGACGCTGGCGGTCACTGCGGCGCCGGCACCCAGCACGGGTGACTTCTTCGTGCACGTCTTCCCCTCGCCCACGCTGGGTGACGGGCGGGGCGCGAACAAGCCGTGGCTGCAGGAGCTTCCCGATCCCGTCAGCAAGATCGCCTGGCAGTCGTGGGTGGAAATCCACCCGTCCACGGCCAAGAAGCTGGGGGTTAAGGAAGGGAGCCACCTCACCATCGAGGTGGGCGGGGGCAAGGTCACGGCGCCGGCGTACATCTACCTGGGCGTGCGTCCCGACACCGTGGCCATCGCGCTCGGGCAGGGGCACACCGCCTACGGCCGGTTCGCCAAGGGCGTGGGCGTGAACGCCTTCGACCTCGTCACCAGCGGCTGGAACGCCGCGGGCGGGCTGGCGCTCACCGGCCTCAAGGGCAAGGTCACCGTGGCCCCCGAGTCGTCGCCGCTGGTGACCACCGAGGGGTCGGCGCGCCAGCACGGGCGCGGCATCGGCCAGGCCATCACGCTGGCGGCGCTGATGGGGCAGGAGGCGGAGGGGGGCGAGCACGGCCACCACGCCATCCCCGGGCTCCCGTCGCAGGACTTCCAGTCGGGGCTCAAGTCGCCCATCGCGGCCGACGCGCAGGGCGAGTTCGCCGATCCGACCGGGAAGGACAAGGGGATGTACGACCCCGCGCACAGCAGCCAGATGGAGAAGCGCCGCTGGGCGATGACCATCGACCTGGCCCGCTGCACCGGCTGCTCGGCGTGCGTCACCGCCTGCTACAGCGAGAACAACATCCCCACCGTCGGCGCCCCCTACCAGGGGCGGGCCCTCAGCCCCTCGCAGTGGGATGAGCGCCCGGGCGCCAACATCATCAAGGGGCGCGAGATGGCGTGGATCCGCCTCGAGCGCTACTTCGAGGGGGCCAACAACGCCGAGACCGAGTTCTCGGCCGACTTCGACACGCGGTTCGTGCCGATGATGTGCCAGCACTGCGGCAACGCGCCGTGCGAGCCGGTGTGCCCCGTGTACGCCACGTACCACTCGCCGGACGGGCTCAACGTCCAGGTCTACAACCGGTGCGTGGGCACGCGCTACTGCAGCAACAACTGCCCGTACAAGGTCCGCTACTTCAACTGGTTCGGGTACGGCGAGCCGGCGCGCCGGCAGTACGCGTGGCCCGAGCCGATGCACTGGATGCTCAACCCCGACGTGACCGTCCGCGGGAAGGGCGTCATGGAGAAGTGCACCTTCTGCGTCCAGCGCATCCGGGAGGCGGAACACCGGGCAAAGGCGGAGGGGCAGGAGCTGGCCGCCGACGCCTTCACCACGGCGTGCGCGCAGGCGTGCCCGTCGCGGGCCATCGTCTTCGGTGACGCGGCGGACGAGAACTGGACCGTGGCCAAGCTCGCCTACGACCGGCGCGCGTACCACGTGTTCGAGGAGCTGAACACCTACACCGCCGTCGTCTATCTCAAGAAGGTCAACCATCCGGCGCCGGCGTCCCCGGCGAAGGGCTGAGGGCAGCCGCATGGCCACCACCGCAGCACACCCGGAGCGGGTCGGGATCCGCGGGCCGAACATCGCGTCGGCCGACGTGCAGCTCCCCGCCGTCCGCGATTACGAGCAGGTCGACCGCGACATCATCGCCACGCTCGGCTTCACCAAGAAGTGGTTCCTGGGGCTCGGCATCGCGGTGCTCGCGATGCTGTGCGGCCTCTCGGCCTGGCTGTACCAGATCTACTGGGGGCTGGGGCAGGCGGGGTACGAGCCGCCGGTGATGTGGGGCAACTACATCATCACGTTCGTCTTCTGGGTCGGCATCGGCCACGCCGGGACGCTCATCTCGGCCATCCTGTACCTCTTCCGCGCCGGCTTCCGCACGTCCATCTACCGGGCGGCCGAGGCCATGACGGTGTTCGCCGTCATGACGGCCGGGCTCTTCCCGATCATCCACATCGGGCGCCCGTGGAAGTTCTTCTGGCTGTTGCCGTATCCGAACTGGCGCCTGCTGTTCCCCAACTTCAAGTCGCCGCTGGTGTGGGACGTCTTCGCCATCTCGACGTACCTCACCATCTCCACGACGTTCCTGTTCATCGGGCTCATCCCCGACATCGCGGTGCTGCGCGACAAGGAGACCAACCCGGCGCGCAAGCGGATCCTCAGCATCCTGTCGCTCGGGTGGCGCAACAGCGACCGCGAGTGGCGGCACTTCGCCAAGGCGTACCTGTTCCTGGCCGCCTTCAGCACGCCGCTGGTGCTCTCGGTGCACTCCGTCGTCTCCTTCGACTTCGCGATGGCGCTGACCCCCGGGTGGCACGCCTCCATCTTCCCGCCGTACTTCGTCGCGGGCGCCATCTTCTCGGGCTTCGCCATGGTGTGGACCATCGCGATCCCCATGCGGAAGTGGTTCAAGCTGGAGCACTACATCACGCTCAACCACCTGGACGCCACGGCCAAGGTCGTGCTGTTCACCTCCATGGTGGTCGGGTGCGCGTACCTGATCGAGTTCTTCATCGCCTGGTACAGCGGCGTCCGCGCGGAGCAGGAGTTCTTCTGGAACCGCGTGTTCGGCCAGTGGTGGTGGGCCGCGTGGATCATGCTGCTGTGCAACATGGCGCTCCCGATGTCGCTGTGGAGCCAGAAGCTCCGGCGCAACCCGGCGTGGCTGTTCATCCTGTCGCTGTTCATCAACCTCGGGATGTGGTTCGAGCGGTTCGTCATCGTGGTGCCGTCGCTCTCGCACGAGTTCGAGCCGTGGCAGTGGGGCGGCTACACCCCGTCGTGGATCGACATGGCGTTCCTGGTCGGCTCGTTCGGCTGGTTCTTCATGTGGTTCCTGCTGTTCGTGAAGCAGCTCCCGGTCATGGCCATCGCGGAGCTCAAGGAGATCGTCGCGCCGCGCCGGCTGCACGGCCATGACGGAGGGCACCACTGATGCAGGGCGTGCTTGGAGCGTTCCACCACATCGACGCGACCGTCGCGGCCATCAAGGACGCGAAGGCCCGCCGCCTGGGGGACCTGACGGTCTACACCCCCACCATCAACCACGAGCTGGACGACGCCATCGACGCCCCGGTGTCCGTGGTGCGCCGCTTCACCCTCGTGGGCGGCCTCCTCGGGGTGAGCTTCGGCTACTGGGTGGCCATCTGGTCCTCCAACTACTGGCCGCTGGTCACCGGCGGCAAGGCGATCGCCTCCTGGATCCCCTACACCATCATCGGCTTCGAGATGATGGTGCTGGTGGGCGCCCTCTCCACCGTCGCCGGCATGTTCATCAACTCGCGCATCCCGCGCCTCACGACCACCACCGGCTATGACGCGCGGTTCTCCGCCGGGCACTACGGCGTCTTCATCGCCTGCGACGCCGGCAAGGCGGAGCAGGCCGAGGCGGTCCTCCGGCAGCACGGGGCCGTGGAGGTGCGCCGTGAGGCTTGAGCCGCTCCGCCGCGTCGCCGCGGCCGTCGTCCTGCCGGTGGCGCTCGGCGCCTGCACCTGGTTCACCGACTTCAAGAACCAGCCGCGCATCGAGCCGTGGGAGCCGGTGTCGCAGAACGATGCCGACACCACCACCCCGCCGCGGGGGCAGCCGGCCTTCTCCGTCCCCATGCAGGGGACGGCGGTCGCCGCCTTCCAGGTGTCCTACACCCCCTCGCCGCTCACCATCGACTCGCTCTCCGGGCTCGCCAACCCGGCGTCGCCCTCCGAGGCGTCGCTGGCCAACGGCCGGCAGAACTACCAGATCAACTGCGCGGTGTGCCACGGCCTCGCGGGTGACGGCAACGGGGGGCTCAAGAAGGTCAACCCCGCCTATGGGTGGTCCCCCAGCCTCATGACCGCCTCCGCCAAGGGGCGCTCCGACGGCTACATCTACGGGATCATCCGCAACGGCCGTGGCGTGATGCCCAGCTACAACCGGATCGAGGAAGCCGATCGCTGGGACGTGGTCAACTACGTCCGCACCCTGCAGGCGGGCACCGCCGACACCTCCCTGGTGGGGTACCCGGGGCAGAATGGCACCACCGTCCCCGGCCCTTCGCGCACCGCCCCCACCCGCCCGGCGCCGTACCTGGCCCCCAGCCAGCTGCCCACCGCCGGGTCCCCGAACATCAATGCGGCCACCTTCAAGGGGCAGAATGAGCGGGACACCATGCGCAAGCTGCATGGCACCGCCCACGAGCCCGGGGCCGCCGAGAGCAAGGAGAAGCACGAGTGAGCGGCCAGCACTATCACTACCCCACGCGCGACGAGTTCGCGCGGCGGCTCCAGGCGGCGCCCGTCCCGGCCCGCCTCCGCACCATCGCGCTCGGCATGGCGCTGGTCGGCGTGGGCATCTTCGTCGCCGGCCTGTTCAGCAACCCGGCGCGCGCCTGGCAGGCGCTGCACTTCAACTGGCTGTACTTCGCCACGGTCTCCTCGGCCGGCGTCGCCTTCGCGGCGGTGCAGCGCATCGTCACCGCGCGCTGGTCGCGCCCGGTGGTGCGCTTCGCCGAGGGGTACGTCGCCTTCCTCCCGGTGGCCTTCGTCCTGCTGCTGCTCCTCCTCTTCCCGGGGCGTGAGCACATCTTCACCTGGGCCGGCCGCGAGGCCATCCCCACGGCGGAGAAGGCGGCCTATCTCGAGCCCACCTTCTTCGTCCTGCGCGGGCTCTTCTTCTTCGGCGCCATCACCGTCCTCCAGCTCGCCTTCGTCTGGCAGTCCGTCCGCCTCGACGTCGGCGTGCTCCCCGAGTACGGGGCCGGGTGGGCCGCCGGCCTGCGCGCCCGGATGCGCGCCGCCTTCACCGGCACCGAGCGCCGCGAGCTCCACACCCAGCACTCCCTGCAGGGGAAGCTCGCCGTCGCCGTCATCATCGCGTTCGTCGTCGGCTGGTGCTTCATGGCGTGGGACTACTCCATGAGCATCTCCCTGCACTTCCAGCAGACCATGTACGCGTGGATCGTGTTCATGGGCGGCTGGCTCAACATGATCATGTCGCTGTCCCTCCTGTCCATGTGGTGGCGCAACCACCTCCAGATGCAGGACGTGGTCACCACCAACCACTTCTGGGACTTCGGCAAGCTCTGCTTCGCCTTCACCGCCTTCTTCGGCTACATCAGCTTCAGCCAGTACCTGGTCATCTGGTACGGCAACATGCCCGAGGAGACGCACTTCTACCGCCTCCGCCTGTCGGGGGTGTGGAAGCCGGTGACGCAGCTGATCCCGATCCTCGCGTTCGTCCTGCCGTTCTTCGGGCTCATCTCGAAGGCTGCCAAGGTGTACCTCCCCACCTTCGTGCTCTTCTCGGTCTGCTCGCTCCTGGGCGTGTACCTCCACCGCTACATCGAGGTGTACCCGTCCATCTACGGCGAGGCCGCGACGCTGCCGTTCGGGCTCCAGGAGATCGGCACCACCATCGGCATGCTGGGGCTCTGGGGCTTCTGCTACCTGTCGTTCATGAACGCCTTCCCCGTGATGCGCGTCTTCATGATGACCACCCCGTGCCGCGACGAGGTCCAGGTGCCGGTGGATGCGCGCACCATGGAGCCGCTCCCCGCGCACGAGTAAGCGCACGGCGCGAGTCGTGGTCGAGCGGGGCGGGTGCCTATCGGGCGCCCGCCCCGCCGTCGTTCCGGGATGGGGGCATGCCGCCCCGGGGTGTTTCCCCGTAGGCCATGGCGAACGCCACCCACGGGTGGCGAGGCCGGGGCAGCAACCAGGACAGCGAGGAACCGCCCGGGGCGGGAGGACACATGCGGCAGGGGGGCAGGCGGGTGGGCGCGCGGTGGCGCCATGGGGCCGTGGCAGCGTGGGCGCTCGCGGGGGCGATCGCCTGCGCCGAGGGGGCGACGGAGCCGGTGGACGGGCAGCGGGATGCCGAACGACGCTGGAAGGCGGGCATCGGGGCGGCCACGGCATACGAGATGCGGCAGCAGCGGCTCTGTTTCTGCCTCCACACGGACACGGTCCGCCTCACGGTCGCCGGGGGACGTATCACGGCCGCCGTCAACGAGCGGACCGGGGTGCCGCTCCCCGACGAGGAGCGGCAGTGGTATCGATCGGTGGAGCAACTGTTCGCCGCGTTGGAGGCCGTACCGGCCGCCGGCGGGCGCATCCGTGAGGTCACCTTTCACCCCACGGAGGGGTACCCGGTGCAGTTGGCCGTCGATCCGATCCCCATGGCGGCCGATGACGAGGTGGACTGGCGTTCCCGTGATGTGCGCCGAGTGTCGGTGCCGTGACGTGGCGACGACGTGCCGCCCGGCACCGCGGGACGCCGGTACGTCATGGGGCGTCACAAAGTTGCTCTTGAGCGTCACGCTCGCGGGCGTTAGCCTATCACCATGCGCGCGCGTGGTGGCCCCGTGCGGGGGATCGGATGGACGTCGTCCATCAGGCTAACCGGTTAGGCGCTCCTGAATGCCATTCGCCCCCTGGGTTGGCCTGATGATGATGGCGCTGGTGGTGCCGCAACCTCCCGCTTCGGGTGAGCGGCGGGGCGGGGCGCCGCCGGCGGCGCCGACGACCACGGCGCCGCGTTCCACCGCCACCGGTGCCCCCAGCGCGACGCCCCGCGCGCCGCAGTCCACGCCCCCGGGGGGGGCACAGCGGTTGCCGACCGCCCAGGAATTGCGCGACTCCACCCCGCCGGCGGTGGTCAGCTGGGAGCGCATCACCTGGGCCATCGAGCAGGGCCTTCAGCCCGTGGAGATCGACCGCCTGCGGCGCTTCGGGTGCATTCCCGGGCGCCTGATGCCCGCCACGTACGCGCGGCTGTTCCGCGCCTTGGCCCTGTGGAAGCTGAGCGACGACGAGCGCGACCGGCGGATCGATAGCTGGCGTTGCGGCACCGGCCAGCCGGCGCCCGCATCAGTCAAGCCCCGGGCCACGCCCAAGTCCGCCACCCGGAAGCCCGTGGCCAAGGCACCAACCAAGGCGCCGGTGCGGACGCCTTCCCCCACGGCGGCGGTGCGCAGTGGCCGGGCGGGTGCCGCGCCGGTCTCCGGGCGGAGCTCGCCCCGGAGCGCCTCCGGGATGGCCGATGGGGTGGCGTCGGCCAGCGCCAGCGCCCGGGCCGGCGCCGCGGGGGCGCCAGGCGCGGGGAGCGTCATGGCGCCGCCGGTGGCGCGTCCGCCGGCACCGTCGCGGCCGTCGGCGGGCAATGCCGGGGCCGACACCACGGTGCTGCTCTCGGTGGTCTCCTCGGTCGGTAGCCTGCCGGTGTTCGTCAACCGCATGCCGCAGGGGGCGGCGCCGGTCTCGCAGCGCGTGCCGCGCGGGCGGCTGGTGGCCATCGCGGTGGGAGAAGGGGGCGCCCGTCGCGATACCACGCTCTACGTCACCGGACGGCATGACCTGGTGGTCACCATCGAGCGCGGCTCCGCTACCCCCGATCGAACGTCGGGAGCGCCGCTCCCCGTGGCCTCGGCGCTCACGCGCACCGCCGTGGAGGCGGAAATCTCCATGGCGCTCCCGCCGCTGCCCCGGCAACCGGTGATGCCCACCATGCGCACCCCCCGTGGGGCCCGCACCGACCTGTACTGGTCGCTGGCGGTCGCCGGGGTGGCGGCGTTGGCCTCGTCACCGCACTGCCGCACGCAGGCCACGTCCCCCGCGCCGTATGGGGGGACCTACACCGGCACCTACCATCCGGCCGGGACCTTCGTCCCCAGCGCGTTTCTGCTCTGCACGTCGGCCATCGGCATCACCTCCGGCGCCGTCTCCTACCCCATCTTCCGCATCTTCTCGCGCTTCGCCAACGAGGGGGAGCGCAGTCGATACGTGGCCGACAGCGCCAGCCTGCAGCAGCGCCAGGCCGCGTATGTGCAGGTGGCCCGGGTGCGGCAATCCATGGTCGACTCGGCCCTTGCGCAGCGCCAGCAGGAGCGTGGCATGCCCCTGCTGCGCTGGCGTGTGGACACCATCCCCCGTCGCCTGCCGTGATGTCCCTGCGCGTTCCGTCCCGTCCCATGCCGCGTCGTGCGGCCGTCCCGCCCCGGCGTCGGGGGGTCGGCATCCTCGGGGTGCTCCTGCCGGCGCTGCTCTCGTGCACCGAGGAGGGGCTCATCAAGCCCTTCATTCCGGATGCCGTGCAGGTGGAGGCCCCGCGGGAGACGCTGCGCCCCGCCGAGGTCATGGTGCTCAAGGCGCGCCTCACCTCCACCGACGTTTCCATCACCACGGAAAAGGTCACCTGGTCCAGCTCCAACGCCGCGGTGGCCACCGTGGACAGCAGCGGCCTGGTCACGGCGGTGAGCCGCGGGCAGGCCGTGCTGGGCGCCACGGTGCTCACCAAGGACAACCGGTCGCTGCGCGGCACGGCCACCCTCACCGTGGTGGGGGTGCAGGCCGTCGCCGTGGAGGGAGCGCCAGCCTCGCTGATCCTGGGGACCAGCGCCCAGCTCACCGCCAAGCTCACCCTGGATGCCGGAGCCGCGGCGGTCCCGGTCACCTGGAGCTCCAGCGATCCGACCAAGGTTACGGTATCCGGGTCGGGGGTCGTCACGGGGGTGGCCATCGGGACCGCGACCATCACGGCCACCGCCGAGGGGAAGAGCGGCACGGCGCTGGTGCGCGTGGTCTCCAATGTCGCGCAGATCCGCACCGTCCCGGCGTCCGCCACCATGGTAGTGCAGCAGGCGCTGCAGCTGGCGGCGGTGCTCACCGATCCGGCGGGGAACACCCTCACCGGGCAATCCGTGGGGTGGAGCTCCTCCAGCCCCACCGTCGCCACCGTGACCACCTCCGGGCTGGTGTCGGCGGTGGCGCCGGGCGCCGTCACCATCTCGGCCACCGAGGTCTCCACCGGGCGCACAGCCTCCACCGCCATCGTGGTGGTGCCGCGCGTGGCCACGGCCACGATCACCCCCGCCAACCCCTCGTTCTTCCAGGGGCAGGGGCTGCAGCTCACCGCCTCCTTCTTCGAGGCCGGCGGGACGCCGCTCACCGGGCGCCCGGTGCTGTGGCAGTCGTCGTCGCCGGACATCGCGGTGGTGGGACGCAGCAGCGGCCTGGTCACGGGGATGGCCCCGGGGACGGCCACGGTGGTCGCCATCGACAGCCTCTCGGGGTACGCGGCCAACACCACGGTCACCGTGGTGGCTCCCGTGGCCACGCTGGTGGTGTCGCCACCGGCCACCACGCTGGCCATCGCCGCGGCGCAGCAATTCACCGCGTCCGCCTTTGACGCCAATGGCGGGCCGCTCACCGGGAGGCCGGTCACCTGGAGCAGTTCGAACGCCTCGGTGGCCACGGTGTCCACGCTGGGGCTGGTGACCGCGGTGGCCCCCGGCACCGCCACCATCACCGCCGCCGTGGAGGGGAAGACGGCCGCGGGGACGGTGACCGTGTCGCCGCCTCCCGTGGTGAGCGTGCAGCTGGCCCCCGCCACGGCCAGCCTGGTGGTCAGCGCCGTGCAGCAGTTCACGGCGTCGGCGCTGGGGGCCGACGGGGCGATCCTCCCTGGTCGGCCGGTCACCTGGAGCAGCACCAACGTGGCGGTGGCCACCGTCTCCAGCGGCGGGCTGGTCACGGGGATCACGCAGGGGACCGCCACCATCGTGGCCACCATCGAAGGGAAGACGGCCACGGCCCCCGTGGTCGTCACCGCGCCGCCGGTCAACACCGTCGCCGTGTCCCCCACCACGGCCTCGGTCATCACCGGTGCCACGCAGCAGTTCACCGCCACGCTGCGGGATGCCGCCGGCGTGCTGCTGCCGGGTCGTGAAGTCACCTGGAGCACCTCCGGGCCGGCCATCGCCACCATCTCCTCCGAAGGGCTGCTCACCGCCGTGGCGGCGGGCAGCGTCACCATCACCGCCACCAGCGAGGGGAGAAGCGGCACCGCCTCGGTCACCGTCACCAACCCGCCGGTGGCCACGGTCACGGTGTCCCCGGTCTCCGCCTCCATGCTCCCCGGCGAGCAGCTCTCCTTCTCGGCGCGCGCCGTGGATGCGGCGGGGAACGTGCTCACGGGCCGGCCGGTCACCTGGAGCGCCGCCAACCCCGCGGTGGCCACCATCAGCACGGCCGGGCGCGTGACCGCCGTGGGGGCGGGGACCACCGCGGTCACCGCCACCGTGGAGGGGAAGACCGGATCGGCGGCCGTCACGGTCAACGCGCCGGTCACCTCCGTCACCGTCTCCCCCACCTCCGCGTCGCTGCTGGTGGGCGCCGTGCAGCAGCTCTCCGCCACCTCACGCGATTCGGCGGGGAACGTGCTCCAGCGCCGCCCCGTGGCGTGGAGTTCCTCCAGTCCGGCCGTGGCCGCCGTCTCGGCGCAGGGGCTGGTCTCCGGTGTGGCGCCCGGGTCGGCCACCGTCACCGCCACCGTCGAGGGGCGCAGCGCCACCGCGCAGGTCACCGTCGCCCTGGCGTCGGTCTCCACCGTGTCGCTCGATCCCTCCAGCGGCTTCATGCCCATCAGCGTGGGGGTGCCGCTGGAGGTCACGCTGCGTGACGTGAACGGCAACGTGCTCACCGGACGCTCAGTCACGTGGTCCTCCTCCGATCCGCAGCGCGGGGCGGTGACGGCCAGCGGGGTGGTCACGGCGGCCAGCACCTTGCCGTTCACCATCACCGCCACCAGCGAGGGGCGCAGCGCCGCGGCCACCTTCGAGGGGCGCACCGGGTTGCGCAGCGGCGAGGAGCGCGTGGTGAGCAATCCCACCGAGGGGACGTGGAGCTATTTCGCCATCCACGTGCCCACGGGAAGCACCTCCCTCACCGCATCCATGAGTGGCGGTGAAGGGGACCCCGACCTGTACGTCTGGCGTCCGGGCAACGGCGGCGAGGCCAACTGCTTCCCCTTCCTGGCCGGGTCCGTGGAGCGGTGCGACTTCACCAACCCGGCATCGGGCGTCTGGCTGGTGGGCGTGCGGGCCTACGCCGCCCACTCGCTCACCCGCCTGGTCGTCACCGTCCGTCCCTGAGACAGGCCGACGGGGGCGCCCCAGGCGCCCCCTTGGCCGCGCTTTCGCGCTCCCCTAGCTTTCCCCTCGCGGGGCGTTAGCTCAGTTGGGAGAGCACCTGCTTTGCAAGCAGGGGGTCATCGGTTCGAGCCCGATACGCTCCATTGGTGGTACCGCGCCCGAAGGGGGCCCCACAACGACCGTGGGGAACCGGCGCCCGGGGCTGGGCCGTTCGCCTGCCGTGGTGAACCCCCTACCGGAGCGCCGGCGTGACCGCTGACGGGTCCGCAGCCCCTGCCCAGGCCCCCCTCCCGCCTCGGCTCCCCCTCGACGGCCTCCGGGTCGTCGACGTGGGCAACTTCCTCGCCGGCCCGTACGCCGCCTCCATCCTGGGGGAATTCGGCGCCGAGGTCCTCAAGGTCGAGCACCCGCTGGCCGGCGACCCGATGCGCCGCTTCGGGACCCCCACCACCCGCCCCGACGCCACCCTCAAGTGGCTGAGCGAGGCGCGCAACCGCAAGTCGGTCACGCTGGACATCCGCCACCCCGAGGGGGCGGCCCTGTTCCTGCGCCTGCTGGAAAAGAGCGACGTGCTGGTGGAGAACTTCCGCCCCGGCACCATGGAGGAGTGGGGGCTGGGGTGGGAGCGCATCCACGAGGCCAACCCCCGGCTGGTGATGCTGCGGGTCACGGGCTACGGGCAAACCGGCCCCTATCGCCGCCGCCACGGCTTCGCCCACATCGCGCAGGCCTTCGGCGGCCTCAACTACCTGTGCGGCTTCCCCGGCGAGAGCCCCGTGCTCCCCGGCACGGTCCCGTTGGGCGACTACATCGCCAGCCTCTTTGGTGCCATCGGCGTGCTGGTGGCGCTGCGCCACCAGCAGGACACCGGGCGCGGCCAGCTCATCGACGTGGGGATCTACGAGGCCGTGTTCCGCGTGCTCGAGGAGATCGCCGGCGTGTACGGGGCGCAGGGGAAGGTGCGCGAGCGGGAGGGGGCGGGCTCCTTCGTGGCGGTGCCGCACGGGCACTTCCGCACGCAGGATGACCGGTGGATCGCCATCGCCTGCACCACCGACAAGATGTTCGAGCGCCTGTCGGTGGCCATGGGCCAGCCCCACCTGGCATCCAGCTCCCTCTACGGCGACCAGCGCAAGCGGCTGGCCGCCCGCGACACCGTGAACCAGCTGGTGATCGAATGGGTCGCCTCGCTGCCGCGCGACGAGGTGATGGCGCGGTGCCTCGAGGAGGAAGTCCCCGTGGGCAAGGTCAACAGCATCGCGGACATCTTCGCCGACGAGCAGTTCCAGGCGCGCGGCAACCTGGCCACGGTGGCCGTGGACGGCGTGGGGGACGTGGTGGTCCCGGGCGTGGTCCCCACGCTGTCGGCCACGCCGGGGCGCGTCAGCGGGCTGGGCCCCGCGCTGGGCAACGCCACCGACGCGGTGCTTCGCGACCTGCTGGGGCTGGCCGCCGCGGAGGTCGCCCGCCTCCGGACCCAACGGATCATCTGACGCCATGGCCGCCCCCTCGTCCCCCGCCCCCGCCGCGCTGCCGCTGGCCGGCATCCGCGTCCTCGACATCGCCACCATCATCGCCGCCCCCTTCTGCGCCACGCTGCTGGGGGAGTTCGGCGCCGACGTGCTCAAGCTGGAGCACCCCGTGGGGGGCGACGGATTGCGCAAGTTCGGCACGCCGTCGCAGCGCGGCGACACCTACACCTGGCTGAGCGAGGGGCGCAACAAGCGCTCGGTCACGCTGGACCTGCGGCGCCCCGAAGGGGTGGCGCTCTTCAAGCGCCTCATCGCCCAGACCGACGTGCTCTGCGAGAATTTCCGCACGGGCACCCTGGAGGCGTGGGGGCTGGGGTGGGAGGTGCTGCGGGCGATCAACCCGCGCCTCGTCATGCTGCGCGTCACCGGCTACGGGCAGACGGGCCCCTACCGCGATCGCCCCGGCTTTGCGCGCGTGGCGCACGCGGTGGGGGGGATCGCCTACCTGGCCGGGATGCCCAAGGGCACGCCCGTCACCCCCGGCTCCACCACGCTGGGCGACTACATGACGGGGCTGTACGGCTGCATCGGCGTGCTGCTGGCGCTGCGCCACCGCGACCTCACGGGCGAGGGACAGTTCGTGGATGCCGCGCTGTACGAGTCGGTGTTCCGGTGCACCGACGAGCTGGCCCCGGCGTACGCGATGTACGGCACGGTGCGCGAGCGGCAGGGGTCGTCGCACAACGACAACGCCGTGCCCCACGGGCACTTTGCCACCCGCGACGGGAAGTGGGTGGCCATCTCCTGCGCCACCGACAAGCTGTTCGCGCGGCTGGCGGGCGCCATGGGGCGCCCCGAGCTGGCCTCGCACAGCACCTACGGCACCCAGGCGGTGCGCCTCGAGCACCGGCACGACGTGAACGAGATCGTGCGCGACTGGTGCGGGTCGCTCCCCCGCGACGAGGTGCTGGCCCGCTGCCACGCCACCGACACCCCGGCGGCCCCCCTCAATGACATCGCCGACATCTTCGGCGACCGGCAGTTCCACGCGCGCCGCACCCTGGTGGCGGTGGACGAGGCGGAGACGGCGGAGACGGTCATCGTCCCCGCGGTGGTCCCGCGCCTCTCCGAGACCCCGGGGACCATCCGCTCGCTCGGCCCCCGGCTGGGGGCCGACACCGACCAGGTGCTGCAGGAGCTCCTCGGCTGCTCCCCCGACGAGGTGGCCGAGCTCCGGCGCAAGCGCGTCGTCTGAGCCCCCGTCCCACTCCCATCCCCGCGTCATGAGCCTCGCGCGCCTCCCCCACAACTTCTACAAGCCGCTCGCCATCGGCGCCCCCGCCCCCTGGCGCGAGCGCCCCATCCGCGCCGAGCGCATGGTGCACTTCTTCCCGCCCCACGTGGAGAAGGTGCGCGCGCGCATCCCCGAGCTGATCCGCCAGTGCGACGTGCTGTGCGGCAACCTCGAGGATGCCATCCCGGTGGAGGACAAGGAGGCGGCCCGCGCCGGCTTCATCGAGGTGGCCACCAGCCACGACTTCAGCGACACGGGGCTGTGGGTGCGGGTCAACTGCCTCAACAGCCCGTGGATCCTGGACGATCTCGAGCAGATCGTGCAGCACGCGGGGCAGGTGCTGGATGCCTTCATGATCCCCAAGGTGGAGGGCCCGTGGGACATCCACTTCGTGGACCAGCTGCTGGCGCTGCTGGAGGCGCGCCACGGCATCACCCGCCCCATCATGATCCACGCCCTCATCGAGACGGCCGAGGGGGTGAAGAACGTGGACGCCATCGCGGGGGCCTCCCCGCGGCTGCACGGGATGAGCCTGGGGCCCGCCGACCTGGCCGCCTCGCGCGGCATGAAGACCACGCGCGTGGGGGGCGGGCACCCCGACTACGGCGTGCTGGGGGACCCGGTGCCCGGTGACGACGCGGCCCCGCGCACCTTCGTGCAGCAGGACCTCTGGCACTACTCGGTGGCGCGCATCGTGGACGCGTGCGTGTCGCACGGCCTCAAGGCCATCTATGGCCCCTTTGGCGACATCCGTGACGAGGCCGGGTGCGAGGCGCAGATGCGCAACTGCTTCCTCATGGGGATGGCGGGGGCGTGGTCGCTGGCCCCCAACCAGGTGGAGATCGCCCGCCGCGTCTTCAGTCCCAACGTGGCGGAGGTGCGCTTTGCCCGCCGCGTGCTGGAGGCGCTCCCCACCGGGAGCGGCGTCGCCATGATCGATGGCAAGATGCAGGACGACGCCACCTGGAAGCAGGCCAAGGTCATCGTGGACCTGGCGCGGCTGGTGGCCCGCAAGGATCCTGCGCTGGCGGAGGCCTACGGCTTCACCGACGGTGGCTGATGGCGGCTGACGGCGCGTGACGCCGCCGCCGCGCACCGGCCTCCCCTACGCCGCGTCCGGCACCGCCCACGAGCGCAGCGCCTCCGCGCTCATGGGCCGCGCAAACAGGAACCCCTGCTGCCGCCGGCACCCCAGCCGCGCCAGCGCGCGCGCCTGCGCGGGCCGCTCCACCCCCTCGGCCACCACCTCGGCACCCAGCCCCCGCGCCAGCTTCAGCAGCGCCGTCACGATCGCCCAGTCGCGCCGGTCGTCCAGCATCCGCTGCACGAAGCGCCGGTCCACCTTGAGCCCCGACACCGGCGCCTCGCGCAGCAGCTGCAGCGATCCATGCCCCACCCCGAAGTCGTCGAGCACCAGGCGCACCCCCTGCGCCTGCAGCGCGGCCATGGTGGCCAGCGCGGCGGCCCCCTCCACCAGCGCGCTGGTCTCCGTCACTTCCAGCGTCAGCGCCTCCGCCGGGCACCCGGTGTCCGCCAGCACCGCCGCCACCGCCCGCGCACAGCTGGGCTCGCGCAGCTCCACCCCGGAGATGTTCACGTGCACCGTCAGCGCCTCCAGCCCCGGAAGCTGACGCAGCGCCACCACCTCCCGGCACGCCTGCCGCAGCACCTCCAACCCCAGGGGCACCACCAGCCCGGTGTCCTCGGCCAACTGCAGGAACGCCGCCGGCGACAGCACGCCCTGCGCCGGATGCTGCCACCGCGCCAACGCCTCCACCGACACCATGCGCCCCGACGGGAACGCCATGATCGGCTGAAAGTGCGCCAGGATCTCCCCGCGCGGCACCGCCTCACGCAGCGCCGTCTCCCAGGTGGGGGCCACCGCCAGGCGACCCGTGCGACGCTGCGCCCCCTTGGCGCGATACATCGCGCCGTCGGCCACCTCCAGCAGCCCCAGCGCCGTGGTGCCGTCCAGCGGGGCCATCGCCTCGCCCACGCTGGCCCCCACCCCCAGCGGCTCGACAACCCCTGGGAGCGTCAGGGGGACCGCCATGCGGTCCAGCACCGCCGAGCGCACCCGCGCCACGTCCAGGCGGCTCAGCACGTCCGGCAGCAGCACCACGAATTCGTCGCCACCCAGGCGTGCCACCAGGTCCGACCGGCGGACGCACTCGATCAGGCGCTGCGCCACCTCCCGCAGCACGCCGTCGCCCACCGTGTGCCCCAGCCGGTCGTTCACTCCCTTGAACCCGTCCAGGTCCACGTAGAGCACCCCGGTCTTGGTCCCGTGACGGCTGCCAAAGGCCAGCGCCCGCTCCAGGTGGTCAAAGAACAGCGCCCGGTTGGCCAGCCCCGTCAGCGGATCGTGCGTGGCCCGGTGCGCTGCCTGCAGCCGCTCGGCGTCCATCGCGGCCAGCCGCCGTTGGCGCTCCAGCGCAAATCCCAACGTGCGGGCCAGCGCCTCGGGGGGCGTCGCCGCCTTGGGCAGGCACTCCTGCGCCCCCGCGCGCAGCAGCTGCAGCGCCAGGGCGTCGTCCAGCTGTCGGGCCTGCACCACCACCGGCACCGTGGGCGCCACCGCCCGCATGCTGGCCAGCGTGGCCACCGGATCCATGGGGCCGATGTCGGGCTCCAGGACGATCACGTCCGGGGGTTCGCGGCTGGCCATGGAGATGGCCTCCCCCAGGCTGGCCGCGCTCCGCACCACCACGCGCCCCTGCAGCCGCCGCCGGAGCGCCGCCTCGGAACGCGCGGACGCCTCCTGGTCATTGTCCACGAGCAGGACCCTGAGCAGGTTCCCTGCGTCCTCGGACGCCCGGGGCCAGCCACCCGGGGGCGGCTGCGGCCGCCCCGTCTCTTCTTCCGCTTCCTGACTCATGACTGATCCGACGATCCCCCTGCAGGCCGGTGTCGAGGCGCCGGACTTCACCCTCGCGTCCACCTCCGGCGAGAACGTCACGCTCTCGTCCTTCCGGGGGCGGTCGCCGGTGCTCCTCGCCTTCTTTCCCATGGCGTTCACCGGCGTCTGCACCAGCGAATTGTGTGCCTTCAGCGAGGACTACGGCGCCTTTGCCCAGGCCGGGGTGACCGTGCTGCCCCTCTCCATCGACGCCACCCCGTCGCTCAAGGAGTTCAAGGCCAAGTACCAGATGCAGGTGGACCTGCTCTCCGACATCAAGCGGGAGGCCACCAAGGCCTTCGGGGTGCTGCGCCCGGCGTCGTACACGTCGCAGCGCGCCTACTTCCTCATCGACACGGCCGGGGTCATCCGCTGGGCGCACGTGGAAGAACACCCCGGGATGCGCCGCGAAAACGCCGAGATCCTCGCCGCCATCACCGCCGCGCTCGCCTGAGCTCGGCGGCGCGCACGGCGCAGGGGGGGCGGCCAAGGACGCCGCACCCCCCTGCGCGACCCGCCACGGGGAGGGGCCGTCAGGGGGCTGGCGTCTCGCGCACCGCAGCGCCCTGCGTCCCCGCCTGCGCTCCCGGCTGCGCTCCCGGCTGCGCTCCCGGCTGCGCTCCCGGCTGCGCTCCCGGCTGCGCTCCCGGCTGCGCCTTCACCGGCGCCCCGCCGTGCACCACGATCCGGCGCGGCGCCGCCTCCAGCACCTTGGCCACGCGCACCGTCAGCACCCCGTGCGCGGCCGTGGCGGTCACGTCCTGCAGGTCGGCCTGCTTGGGCAGGCGGAACCGCCGCGCAAACGGTCCGGCATGCCGCTCCTGCAACACCGCCCGCTCACCGGTGGCCAGGGGGCGGGCACCCCGCTCGCCGCGCACCAGCAAGGTCCCGCCGTCCGCGAGCAGTTCCACCCCCTCGGGGGGCACCCCGGGGAGCTCCAACGTCAGCGTATAGCCGGTGGCGTCCTCGCGCACCTCGGCGGCCGGCTCCCAGTGCGCGGGCGCCGGCGTGGTGCGCAGCTCGTCCAGCAGCCGGTGCACGTGCACGCGGGCGTTCAGCGACGGCAGGACGGGAATCAGGGGAAGGGGCATGGTGGGCATGGCGTGGCTCCGTGTGGGTGGTCCATGGGACATGGCGGCGCGCACCTCACTGCGCGACGGAGCAGCGGTGGTGCACGCAGGGGGCCAGCCGGTTTCCGCCGTCTCGGCCTGCAGCGCCCCATCACGCCCGCCATGAGGGCAGATGGGTGGCCGACTTGGCAGGCTAACGGGGCGGATCGATCCATTGGGATTTCGGTCAGCTTGTCCGATCGCGCGTGGGGACCTACGTTCCCAAGGTGATCACCCGCGCCGGCATTCCGTGGATCGCTCCGTGACCCCGCGCCAGGCGCGGGGCGCAGCGGTGCGGGGCCATGGCACGGCCTCGCCGGGGGTGGACCTGGCGGCGGCGGTTGGGGCGCTGGCCAGTGGGGAGCCTGGCGTGGCGCCGCTCCGGGGGCTCCTGCGCGTGGTCGGGGAGCAGTTGGGCGCCACGGCGGTCAGTCTCTCCGGCGGGCTGTGGGACCGTGCCCCCCTGGTCTGGAGTGCCGCCGGGGCCACCACGCAAACCGGTGCCCCCGATGCCCCCCCGGCCGTGCGGCTGGCGGTGGGCCCTGCCGCCGCCCCGTTGGCCTGGGTCAGCCTCTGGGGCGGGGATGCCGCGGGCGAACCGCGTGCCACGGCCCTCACGGGCGTGACGGCGCTGTTGGCGGTGGTCCTCGACCGCGACCGGCGCCTGCGGGTGCTGGAAGGCGAGCTGTCCGCCCGCGTGGCCGAGCTGGCCGAGCAGCGTGCGTTCATGGAATGCGTGGTGGACTCGCTCCCGGTGGGGCTGTACGTGGTGGACCGGTCGTACCGGATTCAGGCGTGGAACAGCACGCGGGAGTCCGGGCTGGAGGGGGTGGCGCGCTCCGACGCCATGGGGCGCACCATCTTCGAGGTGCTGCACCGGCAGCCGGCGGCCATGCTCAAGGCCGAGTTCGACCAGGTGTTCGCCACCGGACAGCTGGAGCAGTTCCAGATGGAGAGTCGCGCCTTCGGGGCGCTGCGCAGCTACCGCATTTCCAAGATTCCCATGCGGCGCGGCGATGGCCCGGTGACCCACGTCATCACCGTGGGGGAGGACATCACCGACTGGAAGGCGGCGATGGACCGGACCGCGCAGGCGGAGAAGCTGGCCGCGCTGGGGCAGTTGGCGGCCGGTGTCATGCACGAGATCAACAACCCGCTGGCCACCATTGCGGCCTGTGCCGAGTCGATGGTGCTGCAGGGGGAGGCGGGCGAGGGGGCGCCGGCTCCGGAACTGCTGCGCATCATCGATCTCGAGGTGCAGCGCTGCAAGACGATCGTGAACGGGCTGCTGGACTTCGCCCGTCCCAAGCCGGCCGAGCGCGCCCCGTGCGACGTGAACGCGCTGGCGCGGCGGGCGCTGTTCCTGCTGAAGCACCATCCGCGCTTCAAGCGGGTGCGCGTGGCGCCCCGGTTGGCGGAGGAGGGGGCGCTGGTGGTGCGCGGGGACGAGGACCAGCTGGTGCAGGTGCTGATCGCGCTGGCCATGAATGCGCTGGACGCCACCCCGGAAGGGGGGGAGGTGCGGGTGCTCACCCGCCGCGTCGTCGGGGCTGGCGGGGGAGACGAGGTGGAGCTGGCGGTGGAGGACGAGGGCCCCGGCGTCCCGCGCGCGCTTCATGCCAAGGTGTTCGAACCATTCTTCAGCACCAAGCCCACGGGGCAGGGGACCGGGCTCGGGCTGTCGATCTGCTACGGCATCGTGCAGGACCACGGCGGGCGGATCGAGCTGGAGTCCCCCGAGGGGGGCGGCGCCACCTTCCGGGTGCGGCTGCCGGCGGCGGGGGCGGCATGAGCGCGGCTGCGGTCACGCCCCCCATCCGCGTGCTGTTGGCGGACGACGAGCCGCACCTGGGGACCATCCTCGCGCAGTTCCTGGGGGCGCGCGGGCACGCGGTGACCGTGGTGCACGACGGACGCGCGGCGCTGGACGCGCTGGCGGACGAGGCGTACGACGTGGCGCTGCTGGACGTGGTCATGCCCGAGGTGGACGGGTTGGAGGTGCTGCGGCGGGTGCGCGAGGCCCCCGCCCCCCCCGAGGTGCTGGTGCTCACGGGGAACGGCACCGTGGAGACCACGCTGTCGGCCATGCGCTTGGGCGCCTACCAGGTGCTCTCGAAGCCGTACCGCATGGCGGAGATCGAGGCGGTGGTGCGGCGCGCGTGGGAAAAGCGGGTGCTGCGGCGCGAGCAGCAGCGATGGGCGGCGTGGCGGCGCCGGCTCGACCCCGTGCATCCGTTCCTCTCGGCGTATGCCCCGCTGCGGGCGGTGCTGACGTTGGTGCAGGCGGGGGCGCCGGGGATGGCGCCCATGCTGGTGACCGGGGCGCCCGGCACCGGGAAGCGGTGCCTGGCCCGCCAGCTGCACCAGTGGGGCGACACCCCAGGGGGGCCGGTGGTGGAGTGGACCGTGGCGGGTACGGCGCCCGCCCACCACGCGCTGGAGCTGTATGGTGAGGCGCGGTCCGACGTGCCGGCGCTGCTGGAGCTCGCGGCCGGGGGCATGCTGGTGGTGCATGGCGTGGAGGCGCTGGCGCCGGAGGCGATGCGTCCGCTGTTGGACGCGGTGACCACCGGGGTGTGGCGGACCGCCGATGGGCGGCATCCGCGGGCGTTGGAGGCGCGCGTGGTGGCGACCAGCGTGGCGTCCGTCCCGCCGGCCGGGGCGCAGCCGCTGTGGGACGGGCTCGGGGCGCTGCGCGTGGCGCTCCCCGTGCTGGCGGAACGGCGGGTGGACCTGCCACTGCTGGCGCAGCACTTCCTGGAGCAGGCGGTGAGCGGGGCGCCGCCTCGGCTCACCGCGTCGGCGCTGGAGGCGATGGAGCAGTACGCGTGGCCCGGCCAGGTGCGGGAGCTGCGGGCGGTGATGGAGCGGGCCGCCCTGCTGGCGCAGGGCGGGGTGGTGGACGCGGCGCTCATCCCCGGTGGCGCGGGGGCGGCGGTGAGGGAGCCGACCGCGGGGGAGCGGACGCCACCGCCGTCCCCTCCGGCAGAGGAATTGGCGGCGCTGGAACGCGAGCACATTGCGGCGGTGCTGGAGGCGGCCGGGTGGCATCAGGGGCGCGCGGCCGAGCGACTGGGGATCTCCCCCAAGACGCTGTACCGGAAGATCCGGGCGTACGGGCTGGTGCGCCCCGTCCCGCGCCGGCGGCGCGGGCGGGGGATGGCATCGTGAGGGGGAACGCATGCGCATTCTGGTGATCGAGGACGACCCCACCGTGGGGGAGTTCGTGCGGCGGGGGTTGGAGGAGCAGCGCTGGCAGGCCGACCTGGTGGCCAACGGGCTGGAGGGGGAGCGGCTGGCGCTGTCGCAGCCGTACGACCTGGTGGTGCTGGACATGCGCCTGCCGGGGCGCAACGGGCTGGACGTGCTGCGGGCGCTGCGCGCGCGGGGGATGGAGCGCCCCGTGCTGGTGCTCACCGCGCAGGATGCGGTGGACGCCAAGGTGGAGACGCTGCGCGCCGGCGCCGACGACTACGTGACCAAGCCCTTCGCCTTCGAGGAGCTGCTGGCGCGGGCGGAGGCGCTGCTGCGGCGGCCGCGGGCGCTGGCGTCCCCCCGGGTGGCGGTGGCGGACCTGGAGCTCGACCTGGGGACGCACGAGGTGTTCCGGGCGGGGGAGAAGGTGGAGCTGACCCCCAAGGAGTTCGCCGTGCTGGAGTACCTGGTGCGGCACGCGGGGCGGGTGATGAGCCGCACGCTCATCACCGAGTACGCGTGGGGGTACCACTTCGACCCCGGGACCAACATCGTGGATGTGGTCATCAACCACCTGCGCAAGAAGATCGACGCCCGCCATGAGCGGAAGCTGATCACGACGGTGCGCGGCGTGGGCTACATGGTCCGGGGCTAGGGGCGGGGCGCGTGGGCTCCTACCGGACGCGCCTGACGCTGTCGTACCTGGCGGTGCTGCTGGGGGCGCTGGTGGTGCTGGCGCTGGTGGTGCTGGTGGCGCGGCGCGACGCGGTGGGGCGGCAGCTGGAGGAGCGGGTGCGGCTGGAGGCGGAGCAGGTGGTGCGCGCGGTGAACCTGGCGCGCAGCGCCGGCACCGACCCGCTGCGCACCGTGGCGGACCCGCTGGCGGCCCCCACCGTGTCGCGCCGGATGGAGGCGTTCCTGGCGCTGCTGGACGGCTATGTGCTGGTGCAGGACAGCGCGCGGTTCGACATCTACGCCTCGCCGTCGGTGCAGGCGCTGGGGGTGTCCGACCGCGACCGGTTCAGCGAGAGCGTGCGACGGGCCGTGCCGGGGCGGGTGGCGCCGCTGGCGCTGCGCAGTGACGAGGTGCTGCTGGTGGTGCGCGAGGTGCCGCTGGAGTTCGCGCGGTACCGGGTGGCGGCGGCGATCAGCCGGCGGGGGGTGGCGCTGGCGCCGCCGGAGCTGCTGGGGCCGATCTTCGTGGTGGTGCCGCTGCTGCTGCTGGTCGCGGCGCTGTTCGCCTGGCAGATCGCGGGGCAGGCCTTCCAGCCGGTGGACCGGCTGATCGACCAGGTGCAGGCGATCACCGACGGGCGCTCGCTGCACCGGCGGCTGGGGGCGGGGGACGCGGGCGACGAGCTGGCGCGGCTGGCGGAGACGCTGAATGCGATGATCGAGCGGCTGGAATCGTCGTTCGGGGCGCTGCGGCGCTTCACGGCGGACGCCAGCCACGAGCTCAAGACGCCGCTGGCGGTGTTGCGGGCCGACGTGGAGCGGGCGATGGCCCCCGCGGTGCCCCCCGCGGAGCAGGCGATGGCGCTGGAGGAGGCGCTGCAGCAGGTGACGCGGATGGCGGCGCTGGTGGAGTCGCTGCTGACGCTGGCGCGCGCCGACGAGGGGCGCTTCGAGGTGTACCGGGAGCCGGTGGCGCTGGAGCCGCTGGTGCGCGAGGTGGTCGAGACGGCGCGGCTGCTGGCGGAGGACGCGGCGCTGACGGTGGAGGTGCCGGGGCTCGAGTGGGTGGAGGTGCTGGGGGACCAGCTGCGGCTGCGGCAGCTGCTCCTCAACCTGGTGACCAATGCCATCAAGTACACGCCGGCCGGCGGCACGGTGGCCATCGGGCTGGCGCGGGTGGAGGACCGGGCGGTGGTGACGGTGCGGGACACCGGGATCGGGATCGCGGCGGC
>JBILKP010000280.1:0-3763 GCA_044376625.1 Gemmatimonas sp.
GGGGGGGGGGGGGGGGGGGCGGCCTTGGGGGGTCAACCCAACGGGGGGGGGGGGACGGGGGGGAGCAGCGCCCCCGGTTCCCGCCCCGCCACCGTCCGATGGTGCCGTCAGCCGTGGATGTCAGCGGTGGCCGTCAGTTGTCGCCGTCGAGCAACCCGCCAAGGGCGCCCAGCACCGAGCCCTCCTCGCGCCCGCGCCCGCCGGCGCGCGGCGCCGCCGCGATGATCCGGTCGGCCAGCCGCGAGAACGGGAGCGTCTGCAGGATCACCCGGCCAGGGCCGGTGAGCTGCACGTAGAACAGCCCCTCCCCCCCGAACAGCATGGTCTTGATGCCGGGCACCCGCTGGATGTCGTAGTCCACGCTGGGCTGGAACGCCACCAGGCAGCCGGTGTCCACCCGGAGCTGCTCGCCGGGGGCCAGGTCGACGGCGTGCAGCGTCCCGGAGGCGTGCAGGAACGCCAGCCCGTCGCCGGAGAGCTTCTGCAGGATGAACCCCTCCCCGCCAAAGAAGCCCGCCCCGATCTTGCGGGTGAAGGCCACCGAGAGGTCGATACCGCGCGCGGCGCAGAGGAAGCTGTCCTTCTGGGCCAGCACGGTCCCCCCCCAGTCCCGCAGGTTGAGGGGGACGATGCGCCCGGGATAGGGCGCGGCGAAGGCCACGTCGGCCCGGCGGGCCCCGCTGTTGCCGAACAGCGTCACGAAGAAGCTGTCGCCGGAGAGCACGCGCTTCCCCGCCCCGACCAGCTTGTCGAAGATGGACCCGCTGCGGGCGTTGGGGTCGAGGGTGGTCGCCATGGTGATCCCCTCGCGCATGAACATCATGGCGCCGGCCTCGGCGAACACCGCCTCCCCCGGGTCCAGCGTCACGATCACCGCCTGCAGGTCGTCGCCGATGATCTGGTAGTCGATTTCGTCAGCCGCCATGGAAGGCTCCTCAGTGCGTCGGGGGGGGAACGGGCGCCGGAGCGCCCGCCGCGGCCGGGGCCAGGCGGAGCTGGTCCCGACCCTTCTCCAGGAACGGGATGCCGCGGACCATCCACGACGGGGGATCGGCCCCGAGAAGTTTCACCGCGAAGAACTCCTGCATCTTCCGGTCGATGTCCTTCTGGTTGGCCCGCTTGGTGGGATTGTGCTCGTCGCCGTTGTAGACGACCATGTACGCCTCCTTCCGCAGGCGGCGCATGCCCACGTAGTACTCGATCCCCTGGTACCAGGGGACGGCGCCGTCGTTGTCGTTGGCCATGAACAGGACCGGGGTGGTGACCCGGTCCAGGCGGAAGAGCGGCGAATTCTCGAGGTAGCGCTCGGGGTGCTCCCACAGCGAGCCGCCGATGCGGCTCTGGGTGCGTTCGTACTGGAACGCCCGCGCCAGCCCGGACTGCCACCGGATCCCCCCGTAGGCGCTGGTCATGTTGACCACCGTGGCATTGGGGACCGCGGCCGCGAACATGTTGGTGACCGTGACGAGGTAGGCGGTCTGGTAGCCTCCCCAGGACTGCCCGGTGATGCCGATGCGGGCGGGATCGGCCAGCCCGCGGTCCACCAGCGCCTGCACCCCGGGGATGATGGCCTTGGCGGCGCTGGGCCCGGGCTGGCCGTCGGTGTAGGTGATGTCGGGCTCGAAGACCAGGTAGCCGAGGGCATTGTAGACCATGGGGTTGACCACGTTGCGCCCGGTGGGGGCCACGTACCCGTGCAACCCGTCGGTGAGCGTCTCGTAGAAGTACACCACCATGGGGTAGCGGCGCGTCGGGTCATACCCTTCGGGCTTGTACAGCAGCCCCCGCAGCGGCGTGCCGTCGCCGCCGCGCCACGAGACCAGCTCGACGGTGCCGCGGGGATACTGGCCCTCCTGCGGGTTGGCATCGGAGAGGCGCACGGCCTGCGCAAAGGTGCGCCCGGTCCAGAGGTCGGGGAACTCGCGGTAGGTGCTGCGGGTGAACAGCAGCTGGTCGGCATCGCGCGCCTTCTGCACCCCGGCGTAGTTGGCGTCGCCCATGACCAGCTTCTCGAGCGGGGCATCCCCCGCCAGGCGCGCCTGCCAGTAGCCGGACGCCTTGGTGAGGGTGTCCACGGCACGCAGCAGGAGCGGCTGGGCCGGGTCCAGGTGGGGCGCGTCGCGATCGAGGTCCACCACCCGGAAGGTCATCCCCGCCTGTCGCCCCGCCCCGCGGGTGACATTACGCGGCGGCGCCACCCCGGCGGGGTCCACCTCCCAGACGTCGAAGCGATCATACACCAGCACGCGCGCGTCGCCGGCGGTCCACCCGCCCAGCCCGTGGGGCGGCGGGATGTCGGGGGAGTCGAAGGTCTCATCGTCCCACCGCACCCCGGGGATGCCCCGGGTCAGCACCACCTGCGCGCCGGTGCCCGTGTGGTGCGCGACCCACTGGCCATCGGCAAACCAGGTGACGTAGCGCCCCCCCGGCGAGAGCTGCGGCGTGGCGCGCAGCGCCGTGGCGATGCGGGTGCGGGCCCCGGTCTGCGGGTCGAGCAGGTAGGCGTCGGTGGCGCGGTCCCCCCAGAACTGCGGGATGGCGTAGGCGACGCTGTTGGTGCCCAGCACGCGCCGACCGTCGGGGCTGACCGTGACCTGGAGCGAGTCGGTGCCCAGGCGGGTCCAGCGGCCCGTGGCCAGGGTCACCAGCGCGAGGTAGGTGCGATTGCGGTCGCGCGCGGCCTCGATCTTCTGCTGCGGCTGGATCTTGGTGTCGTTCCAGTGCCAGAGGTCATACACCGCCTTGTCCACCAGCGAGTCGGCCGGGATGGAATCGAGCGGCAGGGGGGCGAGGGAAAACTGCAGCGCCGTTCCCTCACGGGTGAACTCCAGGCGGCCGCGGTCGGCAATGCGAAGGCCGGCCGGGGCCTCGGTGCCGGCGACCAGCCGACGGGCGGTGACCGGGCGGCCCTTGGGGGGCACCAGCGCGGCGTGGTACACGCTGACCAGCGGGCGCGCGGTGCTGTCCCCGAGGTCGCTGGTGAACGCCACCTGCGTGCCGGCCCGATCGAAGGTGAGGCCGCGGAAGGTGGCCGCCCCGGTGAGCAGCGGGGTCACCGCGCCCGAGGGGAGCGCGCGCAGGAAGGCGCCGTTGCCACCCCCGTCCCGGGTGGAGACAGTGTACCCGAGCCACCGCTCCGTCTCGTCGAACGCGAAGCCGGTGACCCCCTCGACGCGCGTCTCGGCGCCGGTGGCCAGCTCGCGCAGCAGCAGCGGGGTACCCACCTCGCGCCGTGGGGACGCCGAGGAAGGGGCCCCCGCACCCTGCGCGGCGGCGGGGGCGGGACGGGCCGCAGCCGTGTCCTCCACCTGGTAGGCCAGGAAGCGCCCCCCGGTGCGCGCCAGCCGGAAGCTGCGCACGGCCGCGATGCGCTGCACCTGGCCGGTGGCGAGATCGAGGATCCCCAGCGTGTTGCGGGGCGCCGGCGCGCCACGCCGCCCGCGGGCCCGCTCCACCTCGGCGCGGGGCGGGTAGATGAGGAACACCACGTGCCGGCTGTCAGCACTGACCTGCGCCGGCTGGGCGCTGAAGAGGGCCGCCGAATCGGCGGAGGGCTGCAGCTGGGGGCGCCCCGTGAAGCCGCGAGGGACGCGGTACTCGGTGGCGGCCCCGGTGGCCCGCACCACCAGCTCCCCCTCCCCGACCACCGGGCTGACGGTGTACACCGCCCATCTGCCGTCGTTGGACAGGGTGGCCCCGGACAGCGTGCGCCACTCGTCGTAGGTGTCCTGGGTGATGGGGCGCTTCCCGGCCGGCAGCGGCG
>JBILKP010000281.1:0-3760 GCA_044376625.1 Gemmatimonas sp.
GACGTGCCCCTCCACCAGCCAGCGCCCCACGCGCGCCGTGTGGCACGAGTGGAGCGACGCGGGGATGCCGAAGTTCGCCTTCACCCCGTCCATGTCGGCGGTGTCATGCACCGCCACGCGGAAGCCGGCGCCCCGCAGGTGCGCCACCCACGCCGTGCAGCAGCCGCAGTTGGGGTCCTTGTACACCTGCACCTCGGGGATCGAGGCGGGGCGGGGCTGCGCGGGGAGGCGCTCGGGGAGGCGCACGGCCGTTGCGGCGAGCGCGGCCAGGGGCGCCGCCAGCTGCGCCAGGAAGGCGCGGCGGCGGACCATGCGGTCCGGAGCGTCGGGGAGCCGGTCGGGAGCGGACATCCCCGAAATATAGGGCCCGCCGCGCCCGCCGCCGCCGTCGCATCGGGGAATCCCCGACACAAGTTCGGCCGCCGCCTGACGGGCGGGACGCGGTCCGCGCGCTAGCCTGCGCCCCATGGTCCCGCTTCCTCACCCGCCACGAGGCCCGTGATGCCCGCACCCGCCGCCGCCCCCCCGGGGGGCGCGATGCTCGACCGCTTCACCTACGACGACGACATCGTCCGCAAGTTCCTCTTCGCCACCCTGCTGTGGGGGGTGGTGGGGATGTCGGTGGGGCTGCTCATCGCCCTGCAGCTGGCCAACCCGGTGTTCAACTTCAACACCAGCTGGCTCAGCTTCGGCCGGCTGCGCCCGCTGCACACCAACGCGGTGATCTTCGCCTTCGCGGGGAACGCCTTCTTCCTGGGCGCCTACTACTCCACGCAGCGGCTGCTCAAGGCGCGGATGTTCTCCGACGCGCTCAGCCGCTTCCACTTCTGGGGGTGGCAGGCGATCATCGTGGCCGCCGCGCTCACGCTCCCCTTCGGCTTCACGCAGGCCAAGGAATACGCCGAGCTGGAGTGGCCCATCGACATCGCCATCGCGGTGGTGTGGGTGGCGTTCGCCGTGAACGTCTTCGGCACCATCGCGCGGCGGCGCGAGCGGCACCTGTACGTGGCGCTCTGGTTCTACATCGCGTCCATCGTCACCGTGGCGCTGCTGCACATCTTCAACAACCTCGCGGTGCCGGCCGGGTGGCTCAAGAGCTACAGCCTGTACGCGGGGGTGCAGGACGCCTTCATGCAGTGGTGGTACGGGCACAACGCCGTGGCGTTCTTCCTCACCACGCCGTTCCTGGGGCTGATGTACTACTTCATGCCCAAGGCCGCCGAGGGGCCGGTGTTCAGCTACAAGCTGTCCATCCTGCACTTCTGGTCGCTGGTGTTCATGTACATCTGGGCGGGGCCGCACCACCTGCACTACACCGCGCTCCCCGAGTGGGCCTCCACCACGGGGATGCTCTTCTCGGTGATGCTGTGGGCGCCGTCGTGGGGGGGGATGATCAACGGCCTCCTCACGCTGCGCGGCGCGTGGCACAAGGTGGCGCAGGACCCGATCCTCAAGTTCTTCGTGGTGGGGGTCACGGCCTACGGCATGTCCACCTTCGAGGGGCCGATGCTCTCCATCAAGAGCGTCAACGCCCTGGCCCACTACACCGACTGGGTCATCGCGCACGTGCACACCGGGGCGCTGGGGTGGAACGGCTTCCTCACCTTCGGGATGGTGTACTGGCTGCTCCCGCGGCTGTTCCAGGCGCCGGTGCACAGCCGGAAGGCGATGGAGCTGCACTTCTGGATCGCGTCGGTGGGGATCGTGCTCTACGTGGTGGCCATCTACAGCGCCGGCGTGACGCAGGGGCTGATGTGGCGCGCCTTCGACGAGACGGGGCGGCTGGCGTACCCCGACTTCGTGGAGACGGTGCTCAAGCTGATGCCGATGTACTGGATGCGCGTGGCGGGGGGCACCCTGTACATCGTGGGGATGCTGCTCTTCGGGTGGAACATCCTGATGACGTGGCGGGCGCGCCCGGCGCGCTACGAGGAGCCGGTGGTGGAGGCGGCGCCGCTGGCGCCCCGCTACGTCCCCCCCGTGGCGCCGGCCCCGGCGGGCGCCGGCCTGTGGGCCCGCTTCACGGGGGCGCGGTGGCACCGCGCCTGGGAGCGCGCCCCGCTGCTGTTCACGGTGCTCACCACCGTGGCGGTGCTGGTCGCGTCGCTCTTCGAGATCCTCCCCACGTTCCTCATCAAGTCCAACGTCCCCACCATCGCCTCGGTGAAGCCGTACACGCCGCTGGAGCTGGCGGGGCGCGACCTCTACATCGCCGAGGGGTGCTTCAACTGCCACTCGCAGATGGTGCGCCCCTTCCGCTACGAGACGGAGCGGTTCGGCGAGTACTCCAAGCCCGGGGAGTCGGTGTACGACCATCCGTTCCTCTGGGGGTCGCGCCGCATCGGCCCCGACCTGGCCCGCGTGGGCGGCAAGTACCCCGACCTCTGGCACGTGCGCCACTTCCAGGAGCCGCAGGCGGTGGTGGCCCGCTCCATCATGCCCAGCTACCGGCACTTCCTCACCACGCCGCTGGACTTCGACGGCATCCAGGCCCGCGTGGACGCCATGACGATGCTGGGGGTCCCCTACGGCGAGGCGGTGCGCACCGCCCCCGCCCTGGCGCGCGCGCAGGCCGACGCCATCGGCGCCGCCATCGTGGAGCAGGGGGGCCCCGCCGGGCTGGCGGACCGGCAGGTGGTGGCCATCATCGCGTACCTGCAGCGGCTGGGGCGCGACATCAAGCTGGCCGCCCCGGCCACCGCGGCGGCGCCGGCCCGAAGCGCCGGGGGGGCCGACTGATGAAGCTCAGCGACATCATGGGACACGCCGGCCTCAGCGGCTACGCCGAGGTGGCCCTCGTGCTCTTCCTGGGCGTCTTCGTGGCCGTCACCGTGCGCACCTTCCTCCCCGGGCGCGGCGCCCAGCTGGACGCCGACGCCCGCCTCCCCTTCGACGAGGCCACGCCCGTCGGCCGACCCACCCCGGAGCGCTGACCATGGCCGCCGACCGCGACGCCGACCGGACCACCGACCGGCTCATCGACCATCAGTATGACGGCATCCAGGAGTACGACAACCCGATGCCGCGCTGGTGGCTGCTCACCTTTGCCGGCACCATCGTCTTCTCGGGCATCTACCTGCTGAACGTGGGGCCCGTGGGGAAGGGCCCGGGGCGCATCGCCGAGTACGAGGCGGCGATGGCCAAGGCCGCCGCCGAGCACCCGGCCCCCTCGGGCGGGGACGTGAGCGCCGAGCGGCTGCTGGCCGTGCGCAACGACGCGCACGAGGTGGCGGAAGGGCAGAAGGTGTACGCCGCCTACTGCGCCGCCTGCCACGCCCCCGACGGCGGCGGGCTCATCGGCCCCAACCTGGCCGACGGCTACTGGCTGCACGGCGGCACCCTCCCGGCGATCTACGCCACCATCGTGAACGGCGTCCTGGAGAAGGGGATGCCCCCCTGGGGGAAGTCGCTCAAGCCCGAGCAACTGCTGGAGGTCACCGCGTACGTGGCGTCGCTGCAGGGGACCACCCCGGCCACCCCCAAGGCGCCGCAGGGCGTCCCGGTGCCCCCCGTCGTCCCCCCCGCCACCCCGTGAGCCCCGGCCGATGACGGCGCCCCCGGCCCCGCCCGCGCGCCAGGGGCGCGTCCTCCCCACCCTCAACGAGGACGGGTCCCGCCGCTGGATCCGTCCCAAGCCGTCGCACGGCCCCTGGTGGCGCCGCCGCCGCACCGTGGCGTACGCCCTCATGGCGCTCTTCTTCGCCGCGCCGCACCTGCGCGTCTTCGGCAAGCCCGTGTTCCTCATGGACCTGCCCCGGCG
>JBILKP010000282.1:0-3754 GCA_044376625.1 Gemmatimonas sp.
CTGCGCGCCCCGTCGCCGCATGCCCCGGAGACCTCGCTGGTGTGCCTCGAGAACACGCACAACGGGGCGGGGGGCGTGGTCACCCCGCTGGCCGAGCTGCAGGCGCTGGCCGCCGTGGCCCGCGACCAGGGCTGGCCGGTGCATCTCGACGGCGCCCGCCTCTGGAACGCCAGCACGGCCACGGGCACCCCGCTGGCCGACTTCGCCGCCTGCGCCGATTCGGTGATGGTCTCCTTCTCCAAGGGACTGGGCGCCCCGGTGGGGGCCGCCCTCGCCGGGACGCAGCCCTTCATCGCGCGGGCCCACCGGGCCCGCAAGCGCTTTGGTGGCGGGATGCGGCAAAGCGGCATCCTGGCCGCCGCCGCGCTGCACGCCCTGGAGCACCACCTCGGGCGGCTCGGCGACGACCACGAGGCGGCGCGCCTGCTGGCGACGGCCGTGGACGGGGCGGGGGGCGCCCGGGTGGTTCCCCCGGACAGCAACATCGTCATGATCGACCTCCCAGCGCCGCGCACCCCGGAGGTGGTGGCCCGGGCCGCCCAGCTGGGGATCCTGCTCAGCCCGTGGCACGCCAGCCGCGTGCGGGCCGTCACGCACCTGGACGCGCCCATGGCCCGCGTGCAGGAGGCCGCTCCGCGCCTGCGGCAGGCGTTGGAGGAGGGGCTCGCGCCGGTGCACCGCTAGCCGCAGGCGGCCGTTGCCCCTGCCGGGTGCTCCTGCTATGCTGCAGGTGCTCCGGGTCCCGGAGGGCGGCAGCTCGCCAACCCCGTCAGGACCCCGAAGGTAGCAGCGGTACGCGGATCCTGTCGTCGCTTCGTCAGGCCCGGAGCACTGGCGCGCGGGGAGGCACCCCACGGTGGGTCCGGGGGATGGCCGCCCCGCGCGCTTTTGCGGGTGGGTACATTGCACCCATGTCGCTCGCGCTCGCCCGGAAATACCGCCCGCGCAACTTCGCCACCGTGGCGGTCCAGTCCCATGTGGCCAACACCCTGAAGGGGGCCATCGCCCGGGACCGGGTCGCGCACGGCTATCTCTTCTGCGGCCCGCGCGGCACCGGCAAGACCACGCTCGCCCGCGTGCTGGCCATGGCGCTCAACTGCGAGCGGCGGGGCGACCCCGCGCTGCACGGCGAGCCCTGCGGCCACTGCCTCAGCTGCCAGCGCATCTGGAGCGGCAGCGCCTCCCTCGACGTCGTCGAGATCGACGCCGCGTCCAACCGCGGCGTCGACGACGCCAAGGAGCTGCGCGAGCGCGCCATGTACGCCCCCTCCGCCGACGACCGCTACAAGGTCTACATCGTCGACGAGGCGCACATGCTCACCAAGGAGGCGTGGAACACCCTCCTCAAGGTGCTCGAGGAGCCGCCCCCGCGGGTGGTATTCGCCTTTGCCACCACCGAGCCGCAGAAGATCGCGCAGGCGGCGGCCCCGGTGCTCTCCCGCCTGCAACGCTTCGACCTGCGCCGCATCGGCCCGGTGGAGATTCGCGAGCGGCTGGCGCTGGTGCTCGGGGAGGAGGGGGTGCCCTTCGCGCCCGACGCGCTCGCCCTCATCGCGCGCGCCGCCGACGGCGGACTCCGCGACGCCCTCTCCCTGACCGACCAGGTGCTCTCCCTCGGTGAGGTCGCCGAGGTCACCGTGGAGCGGGTGCAGGAGGCGCTCGGGCTGGTCCCGGACGACGAGCTGCTGGGACTGCTGGACCTCGTGGCCGCGCGCGATGGCGCCGCCCTCTTTCCGGCGGTGCAGCGGCTGGCGGACGGCGGCGCCGACTTCGCCCTCCTGCTGGCGGGGGTGGGCACCATCCTGCGCGCGCAGCTGGCACTGGAAATGGGCGGGGAGCTCCCCGACCTGTCCGGGGCGCTGCGGGAGGCGTTGACGGCACGCCGCGGGCGGGTCCCGGCGGGAGACCTGCTGCGCATGCTGCACGCGCTGGTGGAGACCGAGCCGCTCTTCCGCCGCAGCGGCCAGCCGCAGCTGCTCTTCGAGCTGCTGCTGGTTCGGTGGGCCTTCCTCGACCGCACTCTCCAGCTGGAGGAGGTGCTCAAGGGGTTCGGCGACGGCGCCGGCGACGATCCGCCCCCCCGCCGGGTGGCGCGCGACGCCCGCGTGGCGTCGGCGCATGCCCTGCCGCCGGCGCCTCCGCCGGCGGTGGCGCCGGCCATCCCCCAGGCCGCGCCCGCCACGGCCGCCGTGATTGCCGCCGCCATGGCCGCGCGGGCCGATGCCCCCGCGCCGCGCACGGCGCAGCCGCTCACGCTGGAGCGGGTGCACGAGCGGTGGGCCGACGTCGCCGAGGCGGTGCGCCGCGGCGGGCGGGGCATGTTGGCCGAGGCGCTCCAACGGCTGGTGCCGCTGGCGGTCACCCCCGATGGGGCCCTCCGCGTGGGCTATGACCCCGCCAACGAGCCCTTCGCCACGGCGGTCGAGTCGGGGCGGGGCGATATCCTGGCCGCCTGCCGCACGGTCCTGCCCGGGGTCACCGCCTTCACGGTGGAACGCCGCGCCGGCGCCGTCCGTCCGGGCGACGCCCCCCCCGCACCGCGCCGCCTGACCACCCAGGATGTCCAGCAGCAGCGGCGCGACCAGCTGGCCCGCAAGGACCCGCTCCTCGACGCCGCCATCTCGGCGCTCGACCTCGAGCTCCTCCCCTGACCGTTCGCCCCGCCGCGTCGCGGCGGGCGCCCCCGTCCCTTCAGGAGTCCCCGATGGACCTGTTCAAGATGCTCGGGCAGTTCAAGGACATGCAGGCGCGCCTGCAGGCCACTCAGGCGGAGCTGGAGCAGCGCAGCTTCACGGCGCTCGCCGGCGGCGGTGCCGTCACGGCGGAGGTCAACGGCAAGCTGCAGCTCCGGGCGCTCCGCCTCGATCCCGGCGTGGTCGACCCCACCGACATCGCGGGGCTGGAGGACCTCATCCTCGTGGCCGTCAACGACGCCCAGCGCAAGGCGGCCGAGGCCATGCAGCTGGAGCTCGGGAAGCTGACCGGCGGCATGGACCTCCCCTTCAAGCTCCCCTTCTGATCGCGCGGCGTGTCCGTCATTGACGACCTCGCCGGCGAGCTGGCCCGCCTCCCCGGGATCGGCCGCAAGACGGCGCTGCGCCTCACGCACCACCTGCTCCGCCAGCCCCCCGAGCAGTGCCGGCGCCTCGCCGAGGCGCTGGTGGCCGTCACCGAGCGCGTGCGCCGCTGCACGCGCTGCCGCACCTGGACCGAGACCCCGCTCTGCCCGCTGTGCGCCGACCCGCGACGCGACCCCACGCTCGTGTGCGTCGTCGAGGAACCGGGGGACATTGCGGCCATCGAGCGCGCGGGCGAGTTCCGGGGGCTGTACCACGTGCTGGGCGGGCGCCTCTCCCCGCTGGATGGGGTCGGCCCCGACGACCTGGCCATCGCCCCGCTGCTGGCGCGCGTGGCCCCCGACGGCGTGCGCGAGGTGATCCTCGCCACCAACCCGTCGCTCGAGGGCGAGGCCACCGCCCTCTACCTGCAGCGCCAGCTGGCGGGGCCGGGCGTGGTCATCACGCGCATCGCCCGCGGGCTCCCCGTGGGCGGCGACCTGGAGTACGCCGACGGCGTCACCATCGCGCAGGCGCTCGCCGCCCGGCGCGAGATGGCCTGAGCCGGGCGGGTCCCGAGGGGGACGCGCCCCCGGCGCCCGGCGGTTACACTTCAGGGAACATTCCGCGGCCCCCCCGCCCCCGGCGGGGCCGCCCCCCTCGCCCACACTCCGCCATGCCTGTCGGCGCCGCCACCT
>JBILKP010000283.1:0-3749 GCA_044376625.1 Gemmatimonas sp.
TGTTGGGCGACCGCTACCGCCTGACGCGCGAGCTGCCGGGGGGCGGGATGAGCCGCGTGTTCCTGGCGCACGAGCCGGCGCTCAAGCGCGACGTGGTGGTGAAGGTGCTCCCCCCCGACCTGCTCACCGCGCGCAGCCGCGCCCGCTTTGCCCAGGAGATGGAGGTCACCGCCCGGCTGCAGCACCCGCACATCCTGCCGGTGCTGTCCAGCGGCGGGGGGGATGACCTGCTGTGGTACGTCACGCCGTACGTGCGCGGGGCCAGCCTGCGCGAGCGGTTGGCGGGAGAATCGGTGCCGCTGGACGAAGGGCTGGCGCTGTTGGCCGACCTGGCCGGTGCGCTGCGGTTCGCACATGAGCGGGGGGTGCTGCACCGCGACCTCAAGCCGGGGAACGTGCTGCTGGCCGAGGGGCACGCCATCCTGGCCGATTTCGGCATCGCGCGCGCGCTCACCGACGCCGACGATCCCGGCGTGCCTGCCGGGAGCACGTCCATCGGCACCACGGCGTACGCCCCGGTGGGCGGCGTGGTGGACCAGGCGGGGGACCTGTACGCCATGGGACGCCTGGCGCACCAGCTGCTGCTGGGGGCGCTGCCGGCGGAGGGGGCGACGGGTGCGTTGACGGTCGAGGGGCTGACCTCCGCGTTACGGCATCGGCATGCGGGCGTGCCCGCAGGGCAGGGTCGGGCCGTGGCGGAGGTGCTGGCGGCGCTGCTGGCCGCGCCGATCGGCGGCCCGGCCTCGGCGCCTTCGGCAGCCGCCATGGAGCGGCAGCTGCGCAGCGCGCTGGCGGGTGCCTCGGCTGGGGCGCCCGCGGGGGACAGCCCGGCACACCTGGCCCACAGCGGGCGCACCGCTGCCGGCACGGCGCCGGGTCGCCGAGCCCGGTGGGCACTGGCGGGCGCGCTGGTGGCGGGGGTGGCGGGCGCCGGAGGGTGGTTCCTGCTGCGCGGTCCGGCCCCCGGCGCCTCTGTGTCCGCCCTGGCGGGTGCCGGGGACGTGCCGATGGTGGCCCAGGTCTCGGCGATGGACCCGGCGCGGGACCAGGTGACCTCGGCGGACGCGCCAGGGGACCCCGGGGGACCCCCGACGGTCGCGCCCGGCGCGCGGGCGGACACGGCGGCCTCCGCGGCGGCGCCCCCCACCCCCCGTACGCTGGCCGACTCCGCACGCGCATTGGTGGACGCTGGCCTCTGGGAGGAAGCACTCCCCGTGGCGCGCGCGGCGCTGGAGGAACGCCCCGCCGCCGCCTTGCTGCTGCAGGCCGCCTTGCTTGCGTCGCTCCAACAGCCCTTTGAGACCCCGGGCGAGGAGCCGCGCGTGCTGCTGGGGCGGCTGGCGGCGGTGGAGACCGCGCTGTCCCCTGACCAGCGGGCGCTGGCCGAGGGGTATCGCCTGCTGGGGCGCGGCGCGTTCCCCGAGGCGGTGGCGCACTTCCGCCAACTGCGGCTCCCCCCCGCCCTGGCCCCATGGGCGATGGCCGGCATTGCGGAGGCGCTGTCGCGCGATGGGCTCGTGGTGCCCGATGCGCAGTCGCCGTCGGGGCACCGCTTTCGCACCGACCGCACCGAGGCGATGGAAGCGCTGGCGGAGGCGATGCGCAGCGCCCCGTGGGTGGACCGGCGGTGGGTGGTGCGCCACCAGTCGCGCGTGGCGCCGGTGGAGACCGACCGGCTGGTGGCGGGGCGTGATGCCGAGGGCACGCGATACGTGGGGCGCGCCGAGGTGGTGGGGAGCCGGGTGGTGGCCACCCCCTACCGTGCCGGCCCGGGGGGGATGCGCCTGCCTCCCCCGTCGCCGGAGACGGCGCGTGCCGTGGCGCTGCACCGCGAGCGCATGGGGGCGCTGCTGGCACAGTGGCGGCGTGAGGCGCCCAACAACGCCTCCCCCTGGATGGCCACCGCCACGCTACTGGAGGCGGGGGGGTACCTCACCACGGCCGATCCGCACCAACTGACGGCGCTGGACGCGATGGCGCGTGGTCGGCGGCTGCTGCGCGAGGGGGGGGAGCTGGCGCTGCAGCAGCAGCGCAACCACATCCGGTTGTACTTGCGGGCCGGGCGCTTTGCCGAGGCGGCCGCGCTGGCTGACAGCGCGCTGGCCGGGATCGAACAGGTGCCGCTGTTGGAGCGCGACCGAGGGGTGCCGTTGGCGTTCCTCACCGGACGCACGGCGTTGGCCACCCGCCTGGCCCAGGCCACCGCCGGCCAGCTCAACCGCGAGGTGATCGGTCCCAGCGGAATGTCCGTGGCCTTTCCCGTGGAGGTGCTGCGGGAGCGCGCCTCGGCGCTGGCGCCCATCGTCCATGGGCTGTGCACCGAGTCGGTACGCCGCGCCCCGGCACAGTTGCGCGCGCTGGCCGACGCGCGGGTCCCGCCGGGGGAGCGCACGCCTGGCTTTGAGGCCGCGCTGCTGCAGGAGCTGCTGGAGCTCGGGTTGCCGTGCCTGGGGGCCGAGCCACTGGCGGCGCTCAACACCGGGGGGGGGCGCCGACCGACCACGCGTGGGGCCGAGTACCTCGTGGCCGGCACGCCCGCCCCGCTGGTGGCGATGTTCCAGCAGGTGGTGCAGATGCGCCAGCGGGCCGGGGCACCGCCGTTGCTGGCCGACGAGGCGGTGGCCATGGGGGTGCAGCTGGCGGCCGCCGGCGACACGGCGGCGGCGTATTGGCTGGTGACGCGCGCCTTGGAGGCGCTGCCGGCGGCGAATGCCCGCTTTGCCGAGTGGGGGGCGCCGGCGGGGTCGTTGGGACGGGGGATACTGCTGGCGGCCGAGTGGGGGGCAACGGTGGACCCGCCCGGCGCGGCGCGCTGGCTGGCGGCGGTGGAGGCGCTGTGGGCGCGGGCCGACGCGCCGTTGCGCGCGGAGGTGGCGCGCGTGGCGACGGTGGTCAGGCGGGCGCGCGCAACGCCATCGCCAGCGCCGTAGTCTCGGGGGCCGGCTCCAGCTGCAGCTCGTCGCGCAGCTCGCGCACGAGGGCATCGTAGGTGCGCAGCGCCCCCGCGCGGTCGCCGGCGCGGGCCAGCAGCTCCATCACGCGCCGTACGCGCCGCTCGTCGCCCCGCGCCAGCCGCGCCGCGCGCCGCGCCCATCGCGAGGCGCTGGTGAGGTCCTCCCCCTGCTCGTAGCGCCGCGCCAGCTGCCACGCCGCATCGGCGGCGCGCTCCGCCACCGTGCTGCGCTCCTCCTCCAGCCATCGCTCAAACCCCGCGGCGTCGCAGTGGAAGCCGTCCAGCAGCGGGCCGCGGTACAACTCCAGCGCCTCGGCCAGGCGGTCGGCCGCGAGGGCGGCGTGGAAGGCCGCCACGTCGGTGACGCAGTGCGCGGGGTCCATGCCGACCTCCTCGTCGCCGCGCGTGTGCAGCAGGGCGTCGCCGAAAGCGCGGCGGATGGCGTGCAGCCCCTTGCGCAGCGCGGCGCGGGCGCCGAGGGCGCCCAGTTCGGGCCAGAACAGCGCCGCGAGGTGGTCGCGGCGCACCAGGCGCCCCGCGCCCGCGCCCGCGCAGGCCAGGTAGGCCAGCAACGCGGCCTGCTTGGGGCGCGCCAGGTAGGCGTCGGCGGCGGCGGGCCCCTGGTGCGTCAGGGGGCCCAGCAGCTGCAACCGCATGGGCGGAACGTCCGGGGTGAGGGCATGTGACACACCGGAGAACTTGCGCTGCGAGGTGGGAAATGGGAGGGGGTTCGCCCGCTTTCCCGTCACGAATGCGGGCATGTTGGCCAGGATCACGTGAAGGGAACGATTATGGA
>JBILKP010000284.1:0-3742 GCA_044376625.1 Gemmatimonas sp.
CCGGTTTTTCGTCGCCCCGGCCCCAGACGGGCAGGAGCCGGTGGCCGATGAGGGAGAGGCGCAGGAGGCGTTCTGGTGTACCCCCGGCGAGGCGTTGGCCCCCGGCGGGGAGCGCTCGCGCCCCATGGTGCTGTTGCCGGTGACACGGGCGCTGTTGGAGTGGCTGGCGCCGCACCGGTCGGTGGCGGAGGCGGTGCAGGGGGCCCGCAGTCAGCAGGAGGTCCCGTGCATCATGCCGCGTCTGGCGCGCATCGGGGCCGGAGATCGCGCCCGGGGGACGATCCTCCTCCCCGGCGCCCCCGCCTACGCCGAGGTGGCCCGTTGTGACCCGGATGGCGTGGGATCCGTGAGCGCAGAGCTCATTCCGGGGGTTGCTGTCGCATTGTCACCGCGTATATGGCGCGTTACTGCGCCTAATGCGGGGATCATGACCGGTGCCGGGACCAACAGCTACCTGGTGGGAGATCCTGCGGTAAACCGCTGGACGGTGGTGGACCCGGGGCCCGACGACCCCGCGCACCTGGCCGCGCTGCAGGCGGCGGCACCGGGCCCCATCGAGCGGATCCTGCTCACCCACACCCATCCGGACCATGCCGAGGGGGCGGTGGCATTGGCTCGGGGCACCGGCGCGCCGATCTGGGCCATGCGCCCCGAGTCGGTGGTATCCGGCACGGATATTCCTTTTAGGGAACTGTTCGGGGGCGAACAGATCGCATTGGGGGGCGACGCCACCCTGACCGTGCTGCACACGCCAGGGCACGCCAGCGACCATCTCGCCTTCGTGCTGGAGGAGGAGCAGCTGCTGCTGGCCGGCGACCTGGTCATGCAAGGGGGCACGGTGGTCATCGACCCCCCGGATGGCGACCTGGGCGCCTACCTGCACACGCTGGACGGGCTGGCGGAGCGCGCGCTGGCGTGGGTGGCCCCGGGACACGGCTTCCTGCTGGGCGATCCGCCCCAGCTGTTTCGCCACGTCATCCGCCACCGAATGGCCCGGGAGGCCAAGTTAATAGCGGCATTGAAAGCACAGCAAAGCGCCACACTGGAGTCATTGGTGCCCATCGTGTACCACGAGGTCCCAGAGGCGCTCCACCCCCTCGCCGCCAGGTCGCTCCTCGCCCATCTCCTGCACCTCCAGCACACCGGCGCCGCCCGCTGTACCCACGATCGCTGGGGGCTGACCGCCTAAGCGGGCACTATCACCCCGCCGCACCGGGAGGCCCCGTCTCCACCGGCGTGTCCGCCTGGCTCCCCCACTCAGTCCAGCTCCCGTCGTACACCGCGGTCTCCCGCGCACCGGCCACCTCCAGCGCCAGCAGCACGGCGCACGCCGTGATCCCGCTCCCGCAGCTGGCCACGATGGGCGCGTCCAGCCGCACCCCCGCCTGCGCAAACCGCGCCCGAAGCGCCTCGGGGGGCAGCGTGAACCCGTCCCCCCCCACCAGCGTGGCGTAGTGCACCGACCGGGCCCCGGGGTGGTGCCCCCCGCGCACCCCCGCGCGGGGCTCGGGCTCGGTGGCGGCAAAGCGCCCGGGCGACCGCGCATCCACCACCTGCGCCCCGGAAGCGGCCCCACCGCCATCCGCCACCAGCGCCCGCATCGCCGCCAAGTCGCGCCACCGGGACCGGTCCCACCGCGGCGTGAACACCGCCGGCGTCACCGCCGGCACCTCCGACGTGACCGGGTACCCCGCCCGAGCCCAGGCCGGAAGCCCGCCGTCCAGCACCGCCACCTGCCGGTGCCCCAGGGTGTGCAGCATCCACCACAGCCGCGGGGCGCTGAACTGCTGCCCCGACCCGTCGTACACCACCACCAGCTGGTCGTCGCCAATCCCCAGCGCCCCCAGCCGTTCCGCCAGCACCCGCGGGTCCGGCAGCGTGTGTGGGTACGGCGCCGCCTCGTCGCTCAGGTGGTCCAGGTCGGCAAACACCGCCCCCGGCAGGTGCGCGGCAGCGTATTCCGCGCGGGCGTTGCGCCCCGCCGACGGCAGGTGGTAGCTGGCATCCACCAGGCGCAGCGCCGGGTGGTCCAGATGCGCCGCCACCCAGTCGGGGCGCACCAGCGGAGTGGGGAGGAGGGGGGCCATGCGCAGAACATAGCGCTGGCGCGCCCCCCTGCGCCCGCACACCGGCCCCCACACCGCGTGGGCCAACCCCCGTGGGCCAACGCCCCACGCGCAACAGCGGAGCGCTACATTTGCCTCCACATGGCCCCCGCGCCGCCCTCATCGCCGCCGTCCGCGCCGCACGACCCGGCGCCCCCGGCGTCCAACCCCACGCCACGAGACAGGTGGCACCGCTGGGTGGACCACACCCGGACCGCCTTCCGGCGCTCCTGGCGCGGGCTGCTCGCCTTTGCGCTCGCCTACGCGGTGCTGTCGTGGCTGTCGCTGCGCGTGGTCAGCGGCACCTCCGCCATGACGCCCCTCTGGCCCCCGGCCGGCGTCATGGCCGCCGGGCTCCTCCTCCTCGACACCACGCCGCTCTGGATGGTGTTCCTGGCGGCGTTCGTCGGGCAGCGCCTCAGCCTCAACCACCCCTTCGCACTCCCCAGCACCGGCGCCCTGGTGCTCGTGGCTGCCGCCTGCTTCGAGGGGTGGCTGGCCCGCGTGGTCATCCGCCACGTGAGCGGCGGCCCCACCCGCTTTGTGCGCGTGCGCGACATCCTGGGGCTCCTCGTGGGCACGCTGGTGGCCATCACCCTCAGCGGCGTCATGGCGGGGCTGGTGCGCGCCGACTCCTTCGAGGCCTTCCGGCAGGGGTTCCTCAACTGGGCCATCGGGGGCGGGCTGGGGATCCTCATGGTCACCCCCTTCGCGGTGGCCTGGATCCGCCCGCGCGACACCACCGATCCCTCGCGCGACTTCAGCGGCGTCGAGTCGGTCCTGGCCATCACGCTCACCCTCCTCGTCACCTACGCCGCCTTCCGCGACCTCAGCCTCTCCGACGTCCTCAACGTCCCCCCGTACGCCCTCATCGGCCCCCTCCTCTGGGGCGCCCTCCGCTTCGGCGTGCGCGGCGTCACGCTGGGGATGCTCCTCGTGGCCGTCGTCGCCGCGCTGCTCCAGCTGCTCCCCGGCAGCAACGTCCTGGGGGGGGACACCCCCGAGATCCGCCTGCTGCGGCTCCAGCTGTTCCTGGCCTTCATGACCGTCACGGGGCTGCTGCTCGCCGCCGCCCTCACCGAGCAGCGCGCCGCCGCCGCCGCCGAGACGCGCGCCGTGGAGGCCATGCTCGCCAGCGAGCGGCGGTTGCAGCAGGCGCAGAAGCTGGAGGCGGTGGGACAGCTGGCCGGCGGCGTGGCGCACGACTTCAACAACATCCTCGCCGCCATGTCGCTGCAGGCCCAGGAGCTGCGCCTGGCCTCCGGGCTGGCGCCCACGGAGGCGCGCACGGTGGGGGAGATGCAGGACGCCATCCGCCGCGCCGCCGCGCTCACCCGCCAGCTGCTGCTGTTCTCGCGGCGGCAGGTGCGTGAGGACCGCCCGGTGGACCTGGGCGTGCTGGTCGCCTCGCTGGGCGAGATGCTCACGCGGCTGCTCCCCGAGGCGGTGCGGCTCGTCGTGGTGCCACCGGCGCGCCCGGTGCGCGTGCAGGGCGACCCCTCCATGCTGGAGCAGGTGCTCCTCAACCTGGTGGTCAACGCCCGCGATGCGCTCCCGCGCGGCGGCACGATCACCGTCACGCTCACGGAGCAGGCGCTGGACGCCGAGGCGCTGCGCACCGTGGCGCCGGGCGCGGA
>JBILKP010000285.1:0-3715 GCA_044376625.1 Gemmatimonas sp.
CACCTCTGGTGGCGCCCCAACGCCTCCTCCAACAGTGCGGGGAACCTGCTGCTGCACCTGGCGGGGAACGTGCGGCAGTGGATCGTGAGCGGGGTGGGGGGCGCCCCCGACGTGCGCACGCGCGACGCGGAATTCGCGGCGCACGACGGTCCCCCCCTCTCCGCGCTGCTGGACCAGCTGGACGCCACCTGCGCCGAGGCGTGCGCGGTGCTCGCGGCGCTGAATCCGGGGGCGCTGCTGGCGCCGCGGCAGATCCAGGGGCGGACCACCACCGTGTTCGCGGCCGTGTATCACGTGGTGGAGCACTTCGCCGGACACACCGGCCAGCTCATCCTGCTGGCCAAGGGCGCCGCCCCCGACGGCGCCGTGCGCTTCTACGACGACACCGGCGGGTTGGCGCGCCCGCTGTTCCTCCCGGAGGGCGGGAGCGACGTGGCCTGACGGTGGGGGCGCGCGCCGGCCGCGCCCCCTCCCCCCAGGGCCCTACCCGCGCGCGGCCAGCGCCCTGAGCGCGGCCACCAGCTTGGCGCCGTCGGCGGGCGTGTTGTAGAGCGCCGGCGTCACGCGCACGCAGTCGCCGCGCGCCAGCCCCGAGCGCGCCACGGTGAAGATCCCGAACTCCTGCAGCAGCGTCCTGGTGAGCGCTGCGTTCCCCGCCGCGCTCCCGTCGCCCCGTAGGCGGAACCCCGTGAGCGCCCCCACCATCCCGGGCGCGTCGGGGGTGAGGATGTCCACGCCGGCAATGGCGCGCGCCGGCACCGCCCACGCATCGCGCAGGACGCGCAGCCGCGCCGCCTTGCGCGCCACCCCGATCCGCTCCTGGAAGTCCAACGCGTCGGGAACCGTCATGATGGCGGCGAAGTCGGTGGTCCCCGTGTGGATGCGGCTGTCGATCCGGTCCAGCGGCCCCTCGTCGCCGTGCGCGCGGTCGATCCGCTCCAGCGCATCAGGGCGGATGTACAGCGCCGCCACCCCCACGGGCGCGCCCACCCACTTGTGCAGGTTGACCGCGGCAAAGGGGACCCCCAGCTCGGGGAGCGACAGCGGCACCTGCCCAAAGGCATGGGCCGCGTCCACCACGCAGTCGATCCCGCGCGCGCGCGCCAGGTCGGCGATGGCACGCACGGGGTGGATGAGCCCCGTCTTGTTGTTGACGTGCGTGAGCAGCAGCAGCCGCGTGCGCGGGTGCGCGTCGAACGCGGCCGTGTAGGCGGCGAGGATGCCCTCCAGCGACGCCGGCTCGGGGATGTCCAGGCGGGCCACCTGCGCGCCGCGGCGTGCGGCGAGTGCGTTCATGGCCTGCTGCATCGCGGGGTAGTCCAGGTCGGCGTACATGACCGCGTCCCCCGCCTGCACGCGGTTGTACTGCCCGATCAGCGCCTGCAGCGCCTCGGTGGCGTTGCGCGCAAAGGCGATCTCCCCCGGCGTCACCCCCAGCGCCTGCGCCGTGCGCCGCCGCGCCTCCATGGCCACGGCCGGGTACCCCAGCCGCGCGAAGTGCGAGCTCTCCCGGTTCACCCGGTCAATGTGCCGGTGGTACGCCGCCAGCACCGGCATGGGCATCATGCCGAAGAACCCCGCCTCCAGGTTGGTGGGCGACTCGGCCACCTGGTACTGCGCCGCTACCTCGCGCCAGTAGGCCTCGTCCTGCGCCACCTCTTCGGGGGATCCCGGCGGCGGCGGCGGCAGCGTGGCAGAGGCACCGGCCGCGTGCAGCGCGGCATGGGCGGTGGGGAGGGCCGGCACCGCCAGCGAGGCGGCGGAGGCAGCCGACGCCAGCGCGCCGGTGCGGAGGAAGTCGCGACGGGTGGTCATGCGGCGAAGCTACGGGGAGGCTATCGGGGCCGCCATGGCGGATGCGCTCAGCGCCGGCGCCGCCCCGTGGGCTCCAGTCGCAGGATCGCCGTTGGCGGGCCGTCAGCGTCACGCGTGCCGCCGTCGAGCGCCAGGTAGATCAGCCCGTCGGGGCCCTGCTCCACGTCGCGCACGCGGCCGATGTCGCGCAGCAGGTCTTCCTGGCGGACGATCCGCTGGCCATCCAGGCGCAGCCGCACGAGGCGCTGGCCGCTGAGCCCCCCCACCAGCATGTCGCCCCGCCAGGCGGGAAACGCCTGTCCCGTGTAGAACAGCAGGCCGCTCACGCCGATGGAGGGGACCCAGACGTGCGCGGGAGGCGCCATCCCCTCGCGCAGCGTCCCCTCGTGGATGGCGCGCCCGGTGGTGTAGTTCACCCCGTACCCCACCACCGGCCAGCCATGGTTGCCGCCGGCGCGCAGCAGGTTCACCTCGTCGCCCCCCTGCGGGCCGTGCTCGTTGCTCCACACGTCCCCCGTCTCGGGGTGGACAGCCAGCCCCTGGGCGTTGCGATGCCCCGAGGTCCAGATCTCGGGGAGCGCCCCCGGCGTGTTGACGAAGGGGTTGTCGGCGGGAATGCGGCCGTCGTCGTGCAGGCGGACGGTCTTGCCGTTGTGGACGCCCGGCTGCTGGGCCGGGTGCGCCGTCAGGTCGCCGGTGGCCGGCCACTGCCGGTCACCCAGCGTCACGTACAGGTACCGCTGCCGGTCGAACGCCAGCCGGCCCCCCCACATGGAGGCGCGCGGCGTGCGGTTGCCGTCGGCGCGCGCATGGAACACCTCCTGCACGTTGGTGAGGCGGTCGTTCTCGAAGCGCCCCCGCACCACGGCGATGCTCCCCAGCGAATCGGCGCCGGGCTTCACGTAGCTGATGTACAGGAGCCGGTTCGTGGCAAAGTCCGGATGCCGCACCACGTCGCGCAGTCCCGCCTGCTCCAGCGACGCCAGCGCCCGGGCGCCGCGGCCAATCGCCTGGATGGGCGGGAGCCCCGCCACCGAATCGGGAAGCAGCACCCCTTGGCGGATGATGCGGAGTCGCCCGGGGCGCTCGGTCACCAGCAGGTCCCCCTCCGGCGTGAACTCGAGCGCGGAGGGGTTCACGAGGCCGCGCGCCACCTCCACGACCCGGAAGTCGTGAAAGGCGGTCTGGACGACATCCGCCCCCGCCTTCGCGGGGGGACGGGCGCCCGGCGCAGGCGACGAGGGGCGGGACGCACAGGCCGACGCGGCACCCAGCACGGCCAGGAGGAGCGAGGACGACCGGATCATCCGGATCATGTGGGGCGGGCTCAGGAAGAAGGGTCGGTGGACGGGGCGGGGCGCGTGGGCCACCCTGCCAGCTGCTTCCCGACGGGCAGCGAGCGGACACGCACGCCAGTGGCCGCGGCGATGGCGTTCATGATCGCGCCGCACGACGGCGGCACCCCCGGCTCGCCGATCCCGCCGGGCTTTCCCTCGCTGGGGACCAGCACCACGTCCAGCTGCCGCGGCGCCGCGCGCAGCCGCGCGATCTCGTAGTCGCGGAAGTTGCCCTGCGTGACGCGGCCGCCGGCAAAGGTCACCTGGCTGTGCAGCACGTTGCTCATCGCCATGATGAACGCCCCCTCCATCTGGGCGCGCGCGCGGTCGGGGTTGGCAATGAAGCCGGCGTCCACCGCCATGGTGGCCCGCGGGCACCGCACCGTCCCATCGGGCGCCACCTCCACCTCGGCCACCACCGCGACGTACGTGAGGAAGCTGCGGTGCATCGCCAGGCCGCGCCCGCGCCCCCGCGGGAGCGGGCCGTCGCGCCAGCCGCTCCGCTCCACCGCCAGCTCCACCACGCGGCGCGCGCGCGCCGTGTCCAGCGGGTGGTCGGCCCA
>JBILKP010000079.1:0-11546 GCA_044376625.1 Gemmatimonas sp.
CCACCATGGACGACTGCATCGCGCTGGCGCGCACGCTGGGCGCCCGCGCCGCGGAGGAGCTGGGGATCCCGGTGTACCTGTACGAGCGCGCGGCCACCTCCCCCGCGCGCGAGAACCTGGCCGATGTGCGCCGCGGCGAGTTCGAGGGGCTGCGCGAGGAGGTGCGCACCACCCCGGCGCGGCACCCGGACTTCGGCCCCGCCGAGCTGCACCCCACCGCCGGCGCCACCGCCGTGGGCGCGCGCCCCTTCCTCGTGGCGTACAACGTCTACCTGGGACCGGCCTCCAACCTCCCCGCCGCCAAGGAGGTCGCCAAGGCCATTCGCGGCTCCTCGGGCGGGCTGCGCTTCGTGAAGGGGCTGGGGATGGAGGTGGACGGGCAGGCGCAGGTGTCGATGAACCTGGTGGACACCGAGAAGACCCCGCTGCACCGCGTGTTCGACTACGTGAAGGCGGAGGCGGCGGCGCACGGCGTGGCCCCCACCTGGAGCGAGATCGTGGGGCTGGTCCCCGAGCGCGTGCTGCTGGAAGCGGGGGCGCGCCATGTGCAGCTGCGGGGGGACGTGAAGGGGATGCTGCTGGAGCGGCGCGTGCGCGAGGTGATGGCGGGCGGGGAGTCGCTGACGGGGTTTGTGGGACGGGTGGCCTCCCCCGACCCCACCCCGGGCGGGGGCAGCGTGGCGGCGCACGCCGGGGCGCTGGGGGCGGCGTTGGCGCAGATGGTGGCGGGGCTCACCGTCGGGCGGAAGAAGTACGCCGCGGTGGACGCGGAGATGCGGGCCCTGGCGCAGGAGGCGGCCCAGCTGCGGCAGGTGCTGGGCGCCCTGGTGGAGCGTGATGCCGCCTCATACGAGGCGGTGCGTGCGGCCTACGCCCTGCCCCAGGAGCGCGACGACCAGCGCACGGCCCGCGAGGCGGCGGTGCGCGAGGCGCTGCTGGGCGCCGCGCTGGTGCCGCTGGAGACGGCGCAGGCGGCGGTGCGGGTGGCGGCGTTGGCCGCGGCCGTCGCGGAGCGCGGGAACCGCAACGCGGTGACCGACGCGTGCGTGGCGGCGCTGCTGGCCGAGGCGGCGTGCAAGGGGGCCGCGCTGAACGTGCGCATCAATGTGGCGTCGCTGGACCCGTCGGCCGCGGCGGAGGGCGCGCGTCTCGCCTCCGAGGCGCGCGGTTGCGTGGACGCTGCCGCGGTCAGTGCGCGGCTCGCGGAGGCGGAAGCCGAGAAGAGCTGCTCCCCCGCCTGAGCGGGAGCGGCAACGCGGGCCCTGCCGGCGGTCAGCCCGGCAGGGTCAGGATGCGTGGTCCGTCGGCGGTGACCGCCACGGTGTGCTCGTAGTGCGCCGAGCGAAGGCCGTCGACGGTGACCACGGTCCACTTGTCCATGAGGGTGCGCGTCTTGGCGGTCCCCACGTTCACCATCGGCTCGATGGCAATGGTGAGCCCGACGGCCAGGCGCTTCCCGCGCTTGGGCTTGCCATGGTTGGGTACCTGCAGCTCCTCATGGGGCGCAAAGCCCACCGCGTGTCCCACCAGCTCGCGGACAATGGCAAACCCTTCCGGCTCCACCACCCCCTGGATGGCGGCGCCGATGTCGCCCACGTGGTTGTCCGGGGTGGCGGCGGCGATGCCGGCGGCCAGCGCGCGACGGGTCACGTCCATGAGCCGCTCGGTCCGCTCGTCCACGGGGCCCACCGGCACGGTCAGCGCCGAGTCGGTGAACATCCCCTCGTACTTGACGCCGCAATCGATGGAGACGATGTCCCCCTCGCGCAGCAGCTTCTTGCGCGAGGGGATGCCATGGACGACTTCCTCGTTCACCGAAATGCAGCAGGCGGCGGGGAAGCCGTACAGCCCCTTGAACGCCGGCTCCGCACCCGGGTGCGACCGGATGAACGCCTCGCCGATGGCGTCCAGCTCGGCCGTGGACATGCCCGGCGTCACGGCCGCGGCCATGGTCTGGAGCGCGGCGTGCAGGATAGCCCCGCCGCGCGCCATGATGTCAATCTCGCGCGGCGACTTGAGGAGGGAGGACGGGGGCGCGGCGCCGCCGATGCCCATGGAGCGCGCGATCAGGCGAGGCCGAGGCCGCGCTGCACGCGCGACTCGACCTCTTCCAGCGTCCCCAGGGCATCGATGGGGACCATGCGGGCGCCGTGCGCAGCGTACCAGTCCACCACCGGGGCGGTCTGGTCGCGATACACCTGCATGCGGGTGCGGATCGCTTCCGGCTCGTCGTCCCGGCGGCGCACCAGCGTGCCGGCAGGCGTCTGCGGGCACTCGGCGCAGGGCTCACCGGGAGCCCGCCCCAGGTAGGGGCGCTGGCACGCGTCGCAGGTGGTGCGACCGCTCAGGCGGCGCACCAGCTCCTCCTCATCCACCTCGAACAGGAGGACGGCATCGAGGGGGGTGCCGAGGGTGGCCAGCATGGCCGCGAGCCCCTCGGCCTGCGGGGTGGTGCGGACGACGCCGTCGAGAATGGCGCCGTTGGCCGCGTCCGGGGCGGCCAGCGCCTCCTGCATGATCCCCATGATCACGCTGTCAGGGACCAGCGCGCCGCGGTCCATGGCCGCCTTGGCCTCCAGCCCCAGGGGCGTGCCGGCACGCAGCGCGGCGCGCAGCACGTCCCCGGTGGCGATCTTCGGAATCCCCAGGCGGGCGGCAAGCCGCTCCCCTTGGGTGCCCTTGCCCGCGCCCGGCGGGCCGAGGAGCAGGAGGATCATCCCCGGCTCAGAACCCGCCGGGGGCGGCCTGACGCCCGCGGAACTTGACCCGCCCCTTCTTCATGAACCCGTCGTACTTGCGCAGCAGCAGGTGCTGCTGCATCTGGGCCATGGTGTCGAGCGCGACGCCCACGACGATCAGCAGCGAGGTGCCGCCGAAGGCGAAGGGGACGTTCACCAACCGCGCGATGACGATGGGCATCAGGGCGATGAAGGTGAGGAACAGCGCCCCCGGGAGGGTGATGCGCTCCACCACCGTCTCGATGTACTCGGCGGTCTTGGCGCCCGGCTTGATGCCGGGGACGAAGCCCCCCTGCTTCTTCAGGTTCTCCGCGATGTCCACCGGATTGAAGATGATGGACGTGTAGAAGTACGTGAACAGCAGGATCAAGACCGCGGAGAGCACGAAGTACAGCCAGGGGTTGGGCCCCTGCGGGTTGAACAGCTCGGCGATCTCCTGCGCCCGGGCGTTCCCCGAGAACTGGGCGATGGCGCCGGGGATGACGATCACCGACTGGGCGAAGATGATCGGCATCACGCCCGCGGTGTTGATGCGGAGCGGGATGAAGTTGCGGGCGGCCTCGCGCTGCCGGCCGCGCGCCATCGTGCGCTGCGGGATCTGGATGAGCACGCGACGGGCGGCCACGGTGATGGCCACGACGCCGGCGACGATCAGCACCATCACGAGCCCCAGGACCACCAGGGCCAGCGGGGCGACGGCCCCGGTCGTGACGAAGTTGAAGGTCTGGAAGATCGACGGCCACATCCGCTCGACGATCGAGAAGAAGATGATCAGCGAGGCGCCGTTCCCCAGGCCGCGCTCGGTGATCTGCTCCCCCAGCCACATGACGAACACGGCGCCCGTGGTGAGGAAGAGCATCATCTGGACCGTGAACCAGGGGCCGGGGCGCGAGACCGCGGCCGGCAGCGACGCCGTGAACAGGGCGAAGCCGTACGCCTGGACGAGCGCGAGCAGGACGGTGAGGTAGCGGGTGTACTGCGTGAGCTTCTTCCGCCCCTCCTCGTCCTTCTGCATCTTGTCGACGTTGGGGAGCACGGCGCCGGCGATCTGCACGAAGATGCTCGCGGAGATGTACGGCATGATCCCCAGCGCGAACACGGTGGCGCGGGAGAGCCCGCCCCCCACGAACATGTCGTAGAGGCCGAGCAGCCCGCCCCCCTGCTGCTGGGTGAAGTAGTCCGTCAGCGCCTGGACGTCGATCCCGGGGGCCGTGATGTGCGACCCCAGGCGGTAGAGCACCATGCACAGGAACGTGAAGGTGATCTTCTGCCAGAGCTCCGGCGTCCGGTAGATGTTGGCCGCGGCCTGCGCGACCGCGTTGGGGGACTGCGCCATGGCCCGGGACCCGCGCTTACGACTCGACGCGGCCGCCGGCCGCCTCGATGCGGGCCTTCGCGCCGGCGCTCACCTTGATCCCCGACACCGTGAAGGCGCGCGGGGCGTCCCCGTTGGCCAGCAGCTTGATCGGGCCGTGGCCGGCGCGCGCCAGCCCGGCGGCCACCAGCGTCTCGGCCGTCACCGCGTCACCCGCCAGCTTGGCCAGCGCGTCGAGGCGCACCACCTGCGCCTCCTCGCGGAACGGATTGGTGAAGCCGCGCTTGGGGATGCGGCGCGTGATCGGCATCTGGCCGCCCTCGAAGTGCGGCTTGCCGCCGCCCGGGCCGCCATGCCCCGAACGCGCCATCGACCCCTTGTGCCCCTTGCCGGAGGTCTTCCCCAGCCCGGAGCCCGGGCCGCGCCCCAGCCGACGCCGCGCCCGGTGCGAGCCCGGGGCCGGCGCCAGGTTGTGCAGCCCGATCTTCTCGACCTTCTCCGTCGCCATCGCTTACTCCTCCACCGGCGTCACCGAGACCAGGTGACGCACCTGCTTGAGCTGGCCGCGCAGCGAGGCGGAGTCCTGCTGCACGACGCTGGCCTGGTGGTGCCGGAGCCCCAGCGCGGCCAGCGTGGCGCGCATGCGCCACGAGTGCCCGATGGCGCTGCGCACCTGCGTGATCTTCACCTTCCCCGCCGTCGGCGCCTCGAGCTTCGGCGTCCGCGCCGGCCCCTTGCCGGGGTGCCACACGAAAGTCCGCGGCATCTTACGCGACCTCCGCCGCCACGACCGCCGCCTTGCGCGGATCCGGCGCCTCGCGCCGCGACACCGCCCGCGACCGGTACCCGATCTTCGACGGATCCACGCCGCGCTCGCGCGCCGCCTGCTCCACCGTCACCAGGTGCTGCAACCCGTCGAGCGCCGCCAGCACCATGTTGTGCGGGTTCGTCGAGCCCAGCGACTTCGTCAGGATGTCGTGCACGCCGGCGCACTCGAGGATGGCGCGCACCGCGCCCCCCGCGATCACCCCGGCGCCGGGGGCGGCCGGCTTCATGAGCACCTTGCCGGCGCCATGCTTCCCGACCACCTCGTGCGGGATCGTGGCCCCGGTCAGCGGCACCGTCACCATCCGCCGCCGCGCCGCGTCCACCGCCTTCCGCACCGCCTCCGACACCTCGTTCGCCTTTCCGGTGGCGAAGCCCACCTTCCCCTGCCCGTCGCCCACGGCGACCAGCGCGTTGAAGGAGAAGCGACGCCCGCCCTTCACGACCTTGGCCACGCGGTTGATCGCGATCACGTTCTCCACGAGATCGCTCTGCTCCCGCTCCGGCGGGCCGCCACGGTCGGGACCACGCCCGCGCCCGTCACGCCCCCCCGGACCGCCGCCAGGCCCCCCCTCGCCCCCGGGGCCGCGACCGCGCCCGCCACCGGGACCGCCGCGCCCGCGGCCGCCACCCGGGCCGCCGCGACCACCGCGACCGCCACCACTGCGGGCGCTGCCACCCGGCGCGCCCCCCATCCCCGTTGCGTTCATCGTCAGAACTCCAGGCCGCCCTCGCGGGCGCCATCGGCCACGGCCTTCACCCGGCCGTGGTACTGGTAACCGGCACGATCGAACACCACCTTGGCCACGCCCGCCGCCTTCGCCCGCTCGGCCACCAGCCGACCGACCGCCAGCGCGCGCTCCGACTTCGTGCCGTCCATCCCCTGGTCGCCCACCGTCAGCAGCGTCCGCTGCGTGGCGTCGTCCACCACCTGCGCGTAGATGTGCTTCAGCGAGCGGAACACCACCAGCCGCGGCCGCTCCGCCGTCCCCGTCACCGCCTTGCGCACGCGCAGGTGGCGGCGCTTGCGCCGTTCCGCCGCCGTCCGCGGGATCGCGATCTTTGCCATTACTTGCCTCCCGCCTTGCCGGCCTTCCGCCGGATCACCTCACCCTGGTACTTCACGCCCTTCCCCTTGTACGGCTCCGGCTTGCGGAAGCTGCGGATCTCCGCCGCCACCTGCCCCACCAACTCCTTGCTCATCCCCGCGATCACCACCGTCGTCGGGTTGGGGGCCGTGATCGACACCCCCGCCGGCGCCTGGTACTCGATCTGGTGCGAGAACCCCAGCGACAGCAGCGCGCCGTACGGCTTGATCTCCGCCTTGTAGCCGACGCCCGTGATCTCCAGCGTCTTCATGAACCCCTGCGTCACCCCGTCCACCATGTTGGCCACCAGGGTCCGCGACAGCCCGTGCATCGCCTTGTGCCGCTCCTCGTCGGACGGACGCGTCACCCGCAGCTCCGCCCCCTCCTGCGCCACCGCGATGTCCGCCGGAAGCGTCCGCGACAGCTCCCCCTTCGGACCCTTCACCGTGATCCGGCTCCCCTCGACCGCCACCGTCACCCCGGCCGGAACCGGGATCGGGCGCTTGCCAATGCGCGACATGTCAGCGCCCCCTTACCAGACGAGGGCGAGCAACTCGCCCCCGGTGTTGGCGGCACGCGCCTGCCGGTCCGACATCACCCCGCGCGACGTGCTCAGGATGGCCATCCCCAGCCCGTTGCGCACCCGCGGGATCTCGCCCACCCCCACGTACTTGCGCAGCCCGGGCGTCGACACCCGCTTCGCCTCGCGGAGCACCGACTGCCCCCCGTGCGCGTACTTCAGCACCACGCGGAGGAGCGGCTTCCCCTCCTCCGACTCCACCGTGCGGTAGTCCTGGATGAAATCGTGCTCCTTCAGGATGCGCGCGATTTCCAGCTTCATCTTCGAGGCCGGCATGTCCACGCGGCGGTGCCGCGACGCGCACGCGTTCCGCAGGCGCGTCAACATGTCGGCGATGGGATCGTTCAGGCTCATGGGAGGATTGGGTCTCCTAGGGTATCCGCCCCACGGGGACGGACCGGTTAGGATGGAAGGTCAGCGGCTCACCAGCTCGCCTTGCGCACGCCCGGGATGAGCCCGTTCAGGGCCATCTCGCGCAGCGCGATGCGGCTGAGGCCGAAGTGCCGGAGGAACGCCCGGGGGCGCCCCGACATGCTGCAGCGGTTGCGGATCCGCGTCGGCGACGAATCGCGGGGCAGCTTGCGCAGCGCCGCATACGCGGCCTGCCGCTCCTCGTCCGTGCTCTTCGGGTTCCGGATCACCGCCTTCAACTGCGCCCGGCGCGGCGCGTGCCGCTCCGCCAGCGCCTGCCGCTGCGCGTTCCGCGCCAGCTTGCTCGTCTTCGCCATGCGTCGTCGTCTCGCTCGTCGGGGGTCAGGCGGCGGCGCCGGGCTGCGCCACGCGCGGCGTCACCGGCTTCTCGTCGCCGCGGAACGGCATCCCGAGCTGGTGCAGCAGCGCGAACGCGTGCGCGTCCTTGGTCGCCGTCGTCACGAACGTCAGGTCCATCCCGTGGATCTGCTCCACCATGTCGTAGTTGATCTCGGGGAAGATCATCTGCTCCTTGATCCCCAGCGTGTAGTTCCCCCGCCCGTCGAACGACTTGGTCCCCAGCCCGCGGAAGTCGCGGATGCGCGGGCACACCACCGTCACGAACCGGTCCAGGAACTCCCACATCCGCGCCCCGCGCAGCGTCACCGAGGCGCCGATGTCCTGCCCCTCGCGCAGCCCGAAGTTCGAGATCGACTTCTTCGCCTTCCGCCGCACCGGCTTCTGCCCGGTGATCAGCGCCAGCTCCTCCACCACCACGTCCAGCAGCTTGGGCTGCTTCACCGCCTCGCCCACGCCGCAGTTGAGCACGATCTTCGTCAGCGACGGCACCTCGTGCGGGTTCGCGAAGCCGAACTGCGCCGCCAGCGCCCCCCGCACCACGTCGTCATAGTGCCGCTTGAGCCGCGGCGCCACCGGCGCCAGCCCCGCCCCGGCGTGCTCCCGCTTCGTGAAGTCGGCGGCCTGGCGCGATGCGCCCGCCTTCCCCGCCTTCCCGCCCTTCGCCCCGCCCTTGGCGGCGCCGGCGGGCTTCCCGCCCCCCTTCGCACCGCCCTTCGCCGCGGCCTTGCCGCCGGCCTTGTCCTTGGTCGCCATGGCTCCTGTGCTCCGTCAGCGCGCCCGAGGGATCGCCTGGCCGCTCTTGACCCCGATCCGCTCCTTCGTCCCGTCACGGTCCATCCGCACCCGCGTCCGCGTCGGCTGCCCCGTCTTGCTGTCCAGCAGCATCAGGTTCGACGCGTGCATCGGCGCGGGCATCTCGATGATCCCCCCCTGCTCCTCCGCCGTCCGCGCCTTCCGGTGCTTCTTGACGATGTTGATCCCCTCCACCTTCACGCGCCCCGTCTTGGGGTACACCTGGAGGACCTTCCCCTCCTTCCCCTTGTCGTCGCCGCGCATCACCCGGACCGTGTCCCCCTTGGTCACGTGGATCGCCTCGCGCGCCGCCTTCGCCGCGTGGCGCCCCGCCCCCAGGCGCTGCCCCCGGTCCGTCCGGTAGTAGACGTTCTTCCGCATCTCAGAGCACCTCGGGGGCCAGCGACACGATCTTCATGTACCGCTTCTCGCGAAGCTCGCGGGCCACCGGCCCGAAGATGCGCGTCGCCTTCGGCTCACCATTGTCGTTGATGATCACCACGGCGTTCTCGTCGAACCGGATGTAGCTGCCGTCCTTCCGGCGCGTCTCCTTCACCGTCCGCACCACCACGGCCCGCGCCACATCCGACTTCTTCACCGTCCCGTTCGGGAGCGCGTCCTTCACCGCCACGATGACCCGGTCCCCGAGCCCCGCGTAGCGCCGGCGCGTCCCGCCCAGCACCCGGATCACCAGCGCGCGCTTCGCGCCGCTGTTGTCCGCCACCTTCACCACCGATTCCTGCTGGATCATGGCCGGGTCCTCACCGTGCGCGTTCGACGATCTCGACCACGCGCCACCGCTTGTCCTTCGACAGCGGCCGGGTCTCCATGATGCGCACCAGGTCCCCCACCTTCGCCGCGTTCCCCTCGTCGTGCGCCTTCAGCTTGCGGGTCCGGGTCATCATCTTCCCGTACTGGGGGTGTGGCATGCGGCGGTCGATCCGCACCACCACGGTCTTGTCCATCTTGTCGCTCACCACCAGCCCCGTGCGCACCTTGCGCGCCGGCCGGGCCGGGGCGGCGCCGTGCTCGGCGCCTGCGTTCGTCATCTCTGCCATCGCTCGGATCCCCGGTTACCGGCCCGCCGCGAGCTGCCGCTCGCGCTGGACCGTCTTCAGGCGCGCTATGTCGCGCCGGATGCTGCGCAGGCGCAGCGGCTGCTCAAGCGCCTCCGTGCCGCTGCGGAACCGCAGGCGGAACCGCTCCTCCTCCAGCGACGCCAGGCGCGCCGCCACTTCCGCGTCCGCCAGCGCCCGGATCTCGTCAGCCTTCATGGGTCACCGCCTCCTCGCGCGCCACGAACTTGGTCTTGAGCCCCAGCTTCGCCGAGGCGAGCGCCATGGCCGTCTCCGCCAGCTCCTTCGACACTCCCTCGATCTCGAACAGCACCCGCCCGGGCTTCACCACCGCCACCCACAGCTCCGGCGAGCCCTTCCCCTTCCCCATGCGCGTCTCCGCCGGCTTCTTCGTCACCGGCTTGTCCGGGAAGATCCGGATCCACACCTTCCCGCCGCGCTTGATGTGCCGCGTCATCGCCACGCGGCACGCCTCGATCTGTCGGCTCGTGACCCACCCGGGCTCCAGCGCCTGCAGCCCGTAGTGCCCGAACGACACCTCCGCGCCCCGGTACGCCAGCCCCGTGGTGCGCCCCTTGAACATCTTGCGGAACTTGACCCGCTTCGGGCTCAGCATCGCGCGGCCTCCTCAGGAACCGGTGGAATAGGTCTTCCCGCGGCGGTCCTCGACGATCTCCCCCTTGAAGATCCACACCTTCACGCCGATGGCGCCGAAGGTGGTCCGCGCCGTGCTCGTCGCGTAGTCGATGTCCGCCCGCAGCGTGTGCAGCGGCACCCGCCCCTCGTGGTACCCCTCCACCCGCGCGATCTCCGCCCCGCCCAGGCGCCCGCCGGCCTTGACCTTGATCCCCAGCGCCCCCATCCGCATCGCCCCCTGCACCGCGCGCTTCATTGCCCGCCGGAAGCTGATGCGCTGCGACAGCTGCGCCGCGATGTTGTCCGCCACGAGCTGCGCCTCCACCTCCGGGCGCTTGATCTCGTCGACGTTGATCCCGACCTCCTTCCCCGTCAGCTGCGCCAGCTCGTCCCGCAGCTTGTCCACCTCGGCGCCCTTCTTCCCGATCACCACCCCGGGACGCCCTGTGTGGATCGTCACCACCACCTTGCCGGGCTTCCGCTCGATCGTCACGTCCGCGATCGCCGCGTTCTCCAGGCGCGCCTTCAGGTACTTCCGCAGCAGCGCGTCCTCCTTCAGGAGCGCCGGCATCTCCTTCTTCGCGTACCAGGTCGACCGCCAGGGCTTCGTGATCCCCAGCCGGAACCCGATCGGATTCGTCTTCTGTCCCATCAGCGCACCGCCTCCGCCACGGTGATCTCGACGTGGCTCGTCCGCTTCAGCATCGGTGTCGCCCGCCCCATGGCGGCCGGCGTCCAGCGCTTCAGCTTCGGCCCCTCGTTGACTATGGCCTTCACCACCACCAGCGCGTCCACGTCCAGCGCGGCGTTCGCCGCGCGGGCCGTCTGCTCCGCATTCGCCACCGCGCTCGCCAGCGTCTTCCCGATCTGCACCGCGGCGTGCTTCTTCGAGAACTGCAGCAGCGCCAGCGCCTCGTTCACCCGCTTCCCGCGGATCTGGTCGATCACCAGCCGCATCTTGTAGGGGCTCTGCCGCGCCGTGCGCTGGATCGCGCGCGCCTCAATCCCGGTCCTGGTCGCCATCCTACTTGCCCCCCTTCCCGCCGGGCTTCTTCGCGTCCGCCTTCTGCCCCGCGTGGCCGCGGAACAGGCGCGTCGGCGAGAACTCCCCGAGCTTGTGCCCCACCATGTTCTCCGTCACGTACACCGGGATGAACTTGTTCCCGTTGTGCACCGCGAACGTGTGCCCCACGAACTCGGGGAGGATGGTGCTCGCCCGGCTCCAGGTCTTCACCACCTTCTTCTCGTTGCGCGCGTTCATCGCCAGCACCTTGCCCTCCAGGCGCTCCGCCACAAACGGCCCCTTCCGGATGCTCCTCGACATGTCGGCTCGGCCTCGCGGGGGTTACTGGGTGGCCCGGCCGCGCTTGCGGCCGCGCACGATCAGGCGCTGGGACGCCTTCTTCTTGTTGCGCGTCTTGACGCCCTCCGGCTTGCCCCACGGGCTCACCACGTTCCGCCCGCCGCGCGTCCGCCCGCCGTGCGGGTGGTCCACCGGGTTCATCACTTCGCCGCGCACCTTCGGCCGCTTCCCGAGCCAGCGGCTCTTGCCCGCCTTGCCGTGCGACTGCAGCTCGTGCTCGGCATTCCCCACCTCTCCGATGGTCGCCATGCACCGCCCATGCACCAGGCGCATCTCCGTGCTGGCCAGCCGCAGCGTCACGTAGTCCCCTTCCTTCGCCACCACCTGCGCGAAGGTCCCCGCCGAGCGCGCCAGCTGGCCGC
>JBILKP010000287.1:0-3698 GCA_044376625.1 Gemmatimonas sp.
CTCGATGCGCGCGATGTGCGCGATCTCCACGGCGGTGAGCGCCTTGATGTGCACCTGCGGATGCCGCGCCTTGAGCGCCCGGAACATCTCGGTGTAGTACGCCAGCCCGGCCTGCATGTCGAGCCCCCCCACGATGTGGAACTCGCGGGTGATCGTCCCGTCGGCGCGGTCGGACTCGGCCAGCACCTGCTCCAGCGTGTAGCGATAGGCCCCGGCCTCCTTCGGCAGCCGCGCATACCCGCAGAAGGTGCAGGTGGTGCGCAGGACGCAGATGTTGGTGGGGTTGATGTGCTGGTTGGCCGCGAAGGTGACGCGATCGCCGTTGCGCGCGCGATTCACCGCGTCGGCGAGGTAGCCGATCCCCAGCAGGTCCGGCGAGCGGAAGAGGAGCTCCGCGTCGCCCAACGACAGGCGATCGCCCCGCTGCAGCGTGTCCGCGATGGGGCGCAGCGCCGGATCGCGGAGCCGAGCGGGGTCGAGGGCGATGGCGAGGGGGGCAGTCATGGCACAGTCTCCGGCGGGGGGGCGGCAGACCCGCCGCCCGACCCCCGCAACTTGTCGCCGCAGCCCCTAGTCGCGCCAGCGGCGCAGGGCCAGGGACACGTTATGGCCGCCGAACCCGGAGCTGTTGGACAGGGCCACCTCCACCGCGCGCGCCTTGGGCACGTTGGGGGTGACGTCCAGGTCGCACTCCGGGTCCGGGGTGCTGTAATTGATGGTGGGGGGGACCATCCCGTCGCGGATGGCCAGCGCGCAGGCGATGAACTCGACCGCGCCGGCCGCCCCCAGCATGTGCCCGGTGGCGGACTTGGTGGAGCTCACCGACAGCGTGCGGGCGTGCTCACCGAACACCGCCTTGATGGCCCGGATCTCGTTGGGGTCGTTGAGCGGGGTGGAGGTGCCGTGGGCGTTGATGTAGTCCACGCTCCCCGGGGTGAGCTCGCCGTCCCGCAGCGCCCGACGCATGGCGCGCTGCAGCCCCTCGTGGGCCTCCGGCTGCCCAGTGAGGTGGTAGGCGTCGCCGGTGGCGCCGTACCCCACCACTTCGCCGTAGATCCGGGCGCCACGGCGCACCGCATGCCCCAGCTCCTCGAGCACCACCACCCCCGCCCCCTCGCCCAGCACGAACCCGTCGCGGGTGGCGTCGAACGGGCGGGAGGCCGTGGCCGGGGAGTCGTTCCGTTCCGACAGGGCGGTCATGTTGCCGAAGCCGCCAATGGACATCGGCAGCACCGCCGCCTCCGTGCCCCCGGCCAGCATGACGTCCGCGTCACCATAGCGGATGGTGCGGAAGGCCTCGCCGATGGCATGCGCGCTGGTGGCGCACGCCGACATGGTGGCGAAGTTGGGGCCCTTGGCGCCGAAGCGCATGGACACCACGCCCGCCGCGATGTCCGCGATGTACATCGGGATGAAGAACGGCGAGATGCGCCGGTTGCCCGACTGGAGGTAGACCGAATGCTGGTCCTCCATGGTCCCCAGCCCACCGATGCCGCTCCCGATGATCACGCCAGTCTCGTTGGGGTCGTACCCCCCCTCGGCGAGCCCCGCATCGGCCATGGCCTGGACCGCCGCCCCCATGGCGTACTGCGTGAACAGGTCGGCGCGGCGGGCCTCCTTGCGGTCCATGTACAGCCCCGCATCGAAGCCCTTCACCTCGCACGCGAACCGGACCTTGAACTCCGAGGCGTCAAAGCGGGTGATGGGGGCCCCGCCCGAGACCCCCCCCACCAGTGCCTGCCAGGTCGTCGCCACGTCGTTGCCGACGGGCGTGATGGCCCCAAGCCCCGTGACGACGACCCGGCGCCGCATCACCCCGCGACCTTCGCCTCGAGGTAGGCGATGGCGTCGCCCACGGTGCGCAGCTTCTCCGCGTCCTCGTCGGGGATGTCGATGTTGAACTCCTTCTCGAACTCCATCACCAGCTCGACGATGTCGAGGGAGTCCGCGCCCAGGTCGTCGATGAAGCTGGCCTCGGGCGTCAGCTTCTCGCGCTCGACCCCGAGCTCCTTCTCGATGATGTCCTTGATCTTCGACGCCGAATCCGACATGGGTTGCTTCCTCGCTGGTGTGATAGGGAGAATCGGAAAACTAGCCGGGGCGGGGCGCGCCGGGGAGCCCCGGGGGTGCCCCCGGGACCCGGCGCACCGGGTCACATCACCATGCCGCCGTCCACCACGAACACCTGCCCGGTCACGTACCCGGCCAGGTCAGAGGCGAGCACCGCCACCATGCCCGCCACATCCTCGGGAGTCCCGAGGCGCTCCAACGGGATCCCGGCCGACAGCGCCTGCCGCGCCTCGGGGGTCATCGCCGCCGTCATGTCGGTCTCGATGAAGCCCGGGGCCACCACGTTGGCCAGGATGTTCCGCGAGCCCAGCTCCTTGGCGATCGACTTGGTCATGCCGATGAGCCCCGCCTTGCTGGCCGCGTAGTTCGCCTGCCCCTTGTTGCCCGTGAGCCCCACCACGCTGGCCACGTTGATGATGCGCCCCCAGCGGCGCTTCATCATGCCCCGCGACGCCGCCCGGCAGGTGGCAAAGGCCCCGCGAAGGTTGGCGTTCAGCACCGCGTCCCAGTCGTCATCCTTGAGACGCATCAGCAGGTTGTCGCGGGTGAGCCCCGCATTGTTGACCAGGATGTCCAGCTGGCCGAAGTCGCGCTCCACCGCCTCCACCAGCGCGGCGGCCTGCGCCACCTCCCCCACATCGGCCGCGTACCCCCGCGCCGTGACGCCATGCGTGGCGGCCAGACGCTCGGCCACCTCGGCGGCCCGGGCCGCATCCCGGCCACAGACGGCCACGGCGGCGCCTGCCCGCGCCAGCGTTCCGGCGATGGCCAGCCCGATGCCGCGCGTGGAGCCGGTGACCAGCGCCACCCGCCCGGCGAGTCCGAGCCGCACCCCACGGTCCTCCGTCGTCATCCTTCCTCCGTCGTTGCGGAATCCAGCAGCGCCAGCAAAGCCTCGACTTCGGCCACGGTGCCACAGGTCAGGGTCCGCATGCCGGGGGCCAGGCGACGAGCCAGCCCCGCCAGCACGCTGCCGCTCCCCAGCTCGACGAACACGGCCGACGGGTAGGCCGCCGCCAGCGCCCGCATCACCCCGGCCCATTGGACCGTGGCGGTGAGCTGTTCGCGCAGGAGCGACCGCGCCTCGTCCGGCTGGGTGACCGGGGCCGCGTGCACATTGGCATACACGGGGACACGCGCAGGCTCCCACGCCGCCGCGTCCAGCGCCTCGGCCAGCCCCGCCGTGGCGGGGGCCATGAGCGGCGAATGAAAGGCGCCGCTCACCGGCAGCGGGAGGCACCGCTTGGCACCGGCCGCCTTCGCCAATTCCATCACCCGCTCCACCCCCGCGACTTCGCCGGACACCACCACCTGTTCGTCGCTGTTGAAGTTGGCCGGCACCACCAGCCCGGCCTCCGTCGACGCGCGCGCGCACAGGGCCTCCACGGGCTCGCCGAGCACGCCCAGGATGGCGGCCATGGCGCCCGGCCGCGCCACCCCGGCCTCGTACATCAGCGTGCCCCGCCGGCGGACGATGCGGGCGGCATCGGCCAGCCCCAGGCTCCCCGCCACATGGTACGCCGAGAACTCGCCGAGGGAGTGCCCGGCGGCGGCCACCACCTGCGGTGCCACCCGCTCCCGGATGACGGCCCAGGCGGCGGCCGTGTGGGCCAGCAGCGCGGGCTGGG
>JBILKP010000286.1:0-3698 GCA_044376625.1 Gemmatimonas sp.
CGTTCGTCCCGCGGGCGCTCGGCACGCGGGCGTGACCGCTCCGTCCGCTCGCCCCGCTCCGTCCGCTCGGTGCGCTCCGGGCGTTCCGCCCGTTCCGTGCGCTCGGGACGCTCGCGGCGCGGCCGCTCCCGTTCGCCCGGCTCGGCCACCTCGGGGGTGCTGGTGGGGTGGACCTGCGCGCCACGGGCACCCCACCCCCACTTGAGCACCGCCAAGGCGTCGCGCCACGGCGCCCGGCGCGTCTCGCGCGTGCGCACCGCATAGGTGGGCTCCACCAGCACCGCCTCCACCCGCCGCGCGTGCGGCACCAGCGCCTTCACCAGTGCGGCGTTGGCGGTGAGCGTGTCACCATGGCACACCGGCGCCTCCCCCAGGTCGCGCAGCAGGTCGCGCAGCACCGAGATGCGCACCAGCCGCATCGACCCGGTGAGGTCCTGCACCTCGCGCACCCGCACGAAGGGGCGCAGCGCCCAGCGCGCGGCCTGGAACAGGCGGCGCACCCCGGCGGGCGCATCCGCCACGCCGTGGCGTTCTCCCACCACCAGGTCGGCGCCCCCCTCGAACCGACGGGCGAACTCGGGGATGATGGCCGGCGGGTCGGTGAAGTCGCCCTGCAGCAGCAGCAGGGCGTCGCGGCGCGGATAGCGCGTGTGGCGCGCCGCGTGCCGCACCAGCGCGTCCACGGCCCCCGCGTACCCCACGCGGCGCGCGCCCCGCAGCACGGTCAGCGGCATCGCCTGCCGATACTGCTCGGCCACCTCCGCGGTCTCGTCGGTGCTGGCGTCGTCATACACCACCACCTCGTATTCCCGGGGGAACTCGGCGAGGACGGTGCGGATGCGCCAGAGGAGGACGCCGATGGTGGCGACCTCGTTGTGGGCGGGGATGGCGAGGTAGAGCACGGAGACGGTGGAGGGACCGGCGAGCCCGGCGCTGTCCCGGGGGCCCGGGGGGGGTCGCCACATCCGTGCAACCTAACCCGGTGCCCCGACTGGCGCCTCTCCGGGGCGGGGGGATAATGTGCGGCCATGTCCGCCCCCGTCCGCACCCCGTCCGGGAGGGCGCTGGTCGCCGCCCTGCTGCTGCTGCTGGGCGGCCGCGCGGCGGCGGGGCAGCAGCAGGGGAGCGTGCGTCCCGACGACCCGCAGTCCAGTCGCGGGCGGCTGGCGGTGACCGGATGCGCCGGCCAGCCCATCAGCGCCATCGTGGTGATCACCGCGCCGCCGTTCCGCGATCGCCTCCCCCGGCAGCTGGAGTGGGTGCGCACCACGGTGCGGGCGGCCCACCAGAACACCCGGGCCCGGGTCATCCGCCGCTTCCTCCTGCTCAAGGAGGGGGACCCCTGCAACCAGATCCGCCGCGCCGAGTCGGAGCGCCTGCTGCGCGCGCAGCCGTACCTGGTGGAGGCGCGCATCTACGTCTACGACGACGAGCAGGGGGGGGTGCGGCTGGAGGTGGAGACGCGCGACGAATTCAGCCTGGTGGCGGCGCTGGCCGTGCGCGGGACGGCGCCGGTGCTGCGGGCGGTGCGGGTGGGGGACGCCAACCTGTTCGGCGAGGGGATGCGCGGCGCGCTGCTCTGGCGGCACGGGGGGGCCTACCGCGACGTGCTGGGGGTGGACTTCACCGACTACCAGTTCGGCGGGTCGCGCAACGAGCTGCGGCTGATGGCACGCCGGCTGGAGCGCGGCCAGGTGGTGCGCGGGGAGGTGATCCGCCCGTTCTACACCGACCTGCAGCGGGTGGCGTGGGTGGCCTCGGGGGGCGGCGTGCAGGAGTACGCGCAGTTCTTCCGTCCCGGCCAGCCGCTGCTGGCGGTGGACACGCGCCGCGGCTACGGCAACGTGGGGGCGCTCACGCGCATCGGGCCGGTGGGGCGCCTCCGCCTGGTGGGGGCGTCGCTGAGCCATGAGCGCGAGCGGTTCGGGCGGGCCCCGCTGCAGCTCACGCCGACCGGGCTGGTCCCCGACACGCTGGGGGCGGTGATCCCCCGCTACCGGGACCAGGACGTGGTGCGCCTCAATGCGCTGCTGGGGGTGCGCGCGCTGCGCTTTGTCCCCGTGCAGGGGTTTGACGCCCTCACCGGCACGCAGGACGTGCGGGTGGGGGTGCAGCTGGGGCTCATGGCGGGGCAGTCGCTGCCGGTGCCGGGGTCGGCCGACCGCGACCAGTTCCTGTCGGGGACGCTGTATGCCGGCGTGGGCGGCGGGAAGAGCTTCCTGGCGGTGCAGGCCAACGGCGAGGGGCGCTACGACCGGGTGGCGCGGGCGTGGGACAACGTGGTGGGGAGCGGGCGCGCCGCGTGGTACTTCCGTCCCGCGGTCAAGCAGACCACGGTGCTGCAGGCGGAGTGGGGGGGCGGGTGGCAGGTGCGCGTCCCCTTCCAGCTGTCGCTGGCCGACCGGGACGGGGGGCTGTTGGGGCACCAGCGCTCGGAGCTGCCGGGGGCGCGGCGCGTGGTGCTGCGTGGCGAGCAGCGGCTGGTGATCCCCACGCGGTTCAACGTGGCCGACGTGGGGTTGGCGGTGTTCGCCGAAGGGGGACGGCTGTGGGGCGACCCGCTGGTGCCGTATTCCGCGGACACGCCGTGGCGCGGCGCGGCGGGGGTGTCGGTGCTGGCGGCGGTGCCGCCGCGGTCGCGCCGCCTGTGGCGCATGGACGTGGCGGTGCCGCTGGGGGGGGATCCGCGCGGGCAGCTGCAGCTGCGCTTCACCAACCTGGACCGCTCGCGGGTGTTCTGGCAGGACCCGCTGGACGTGCGGCTGGCGCGCGAGCGGACGGCGCCCGCCAGCCTGTTCCAGTGGCCGTGAGGGCGTGACGGCGCCCGGCCGGGCCGGCGCCCCTGCGCGCGCGCCGTCCCGCCGGTGCCCGGTCCCTCCGCTCCGCTAGCCGGCGCGCTGCATCATGCGGCGGATGGGGATGACCAGCGCCCCCAGCACCAGCGTGGCGGCGAACAGCGCGAGCGCCGTGCCGCTGAACACCGCCGGCGTCTGCTCCAGCTTGGAGGGGTCCACGTGCCCGCCCACCAGCCCGGCCACGAGGTTGCCCACGGAGGCGGCCAGGAACCAGATCCCCATCATCTGCCCCACGTAGCGCCGCGGCGACAGCGTGGTCATGGACGAGAGCCCCACCGGGCTGAGGCACAGCTCCCCCAGGGTCTGCAGCAGGTAGCTCACGATGAGCCACCAGGGGGACACCTTCACCGTGCCCCCGCTGGCCACCACGGCGTTGGCGGCGACCACCATGAGCAGGAACCCGGCGCCCGCCAGCGCCAGCCCCAGCGTGAACTTGGCGGGGCTGGAGAGCTCCCACCCGCGCCGGGCCATGGCCACCCACGCCGCGCCCACGACGGGGGCGAAGAGGATGATGAACGCCGAGTTCACCGACTGGAACCAGGTGGCGGGGATCTCGAAGCCCAACAGCGACCGGTCGGTGAAGTCGTTGGCGAACAGCTGCAGCGAGGTGGGGGCCTGCTCGAAGGCGGCCCAGAAGACGGCGGCGAAGACGAACAGCACGAAGATCACCGCGCTGCGCTTCTTCTCGTCGGCGGTGAGCCCGCCGAAGGCGAAGAGCCAGGCGAAGAAGGCGACGGCGAGCCCCAGCAGCGCGTAGGTCATCCCGGTGCCGATGGCCAGCGGGTCGAGCGTGACGATGCCGGTGGCCGCGAGCGCGAACACGGCGGCCAGGACCGCGAGCCC